>JAVJRE010000001.1 GCA_040218575.1 Alphaproteobacteria bacterium
GGCGGTGAACTGCCGGCCATTGTGGAACTTGACGCCGGGACGGACCTTCATCTCCCAGGTGCGGAGATCGTCGCTGGCGCTCCAGCTCTCCAGCAGCATGGGCCGGGTCACATTGTCCACGTGGGTCTTGGTCAGATAGTCATAGGTGGTGCGAATGCCCACGTTCGACCAGCTATCGGCGTGCGGGTTGGTGAAGTCCTGGATACGCGCCGCCAGCGTAGCGGTGCCGCCGGCCGGCATCTCCGCCGCCTTGGCCTGTGGCACAGCCTTCGCGCCGGTGATCTTGCCGGCGGTGGCATAGGCCGCCGTCGCCGACATGCCAAGCAGTGTGGCGGTGCGAACAAAATCGCGCCGGCTGATTTCCTTGTCCGCGAGCTGACGCTTCAGCTCGCCGACATACGGGTGAGACTCACCCTCTTTCCTCAGTGACGTGGCCATCTAGTGCCCCCCAAAATTGAATGTCCCAGATGCACGATTCGTCGGCACAGGTCTTTTGCTCTCGTTACGCCGACGGCCGTGATCCTTCTTGACCGGAAAAGTCTATGAAGCAGCGTCAACAGCCACAAGAGGAATCGCCGGGGTGGCCGGCCGCCAACCCGGTCCGGGCGGCGTGCGGTGTGCGGCCCTCACGTGAAAACCAATGGGGAAACCTGCGGGAATCCCACAGGATTCCGGTGTTTTTTTGAGCGTTGCCGGTGGAATTGTCTGGCAATCAATTTTTGTTCATGACAGGAGGCGGCGGCGGACATAGACTTTCCCGCGTATGGGGCGTTTTCCTTTCCGCGTCCACGGGCAGGGGCCGCAATCCATATGCCGGCGGCATCCCTGGCGGTGCCCATGGCCGGCAGCCACTTGGGGGCGGTCCCGCCGGCGATGGGGCCGCCCTTCGTTTGCCCGGCTTCTTGCCGGCCCCGGCCCCGGCGCGGCCCGCCTCGCCGCCGGTCAGGCCGGCTGGCATGATGGCGCCTGATCCGGCCCGGCCTGGCCGGGACTGGTCTCCAAGCGGTTAGCGAGGCGCCCATGGCCCTGCAGGTTCTGATTCCCGACGCCAAATATGATGGCCCGCCCGAGGTGGAAACGGCGGTGGCCCGCGAAATGGGCCTGGACGTGCGCTACGACGTGCGCCGGGTGCGGCATGCGGCGGAGGTGGCGGATGATGTGTGGGGGATGATCGACGGGCTGCAGGTCTATCACGACGTGGTGGTGGATCAGGCCCTGATCGGCCGCATGGCGCGTTGTCGCATTATCTGCCGCTGCGGCGTGGGCACCGACAATATTGACCTGGCGGCGGCGGCGGCGCGGGGCATTCCCGTATGTAATGTGCCGGACTATGGCACCACCGACGTGGCCGACAGCGCCATTGGCATGCTGCTGGCGCTGCGCCGTGGGATCGGTTTTCACCATGGCCGTCTGCTGCGTGATCCGGCCAGCCACTGGCAGCAGACGCCGGGGCCGGCGGTGGGGCGCCTTCGGGACTCGCGCTTTGGCGTGGTCGGCGCCGGCCGCATTGGTCAGGCAGTGCTGCGCCGGGCCCGCGCGCTGGACATGGCGACCGGGTTCTATGATCCGTTTCTGGCGGATGGCGCCGACCAGGCCATCGGATGCGAGCGGTTCGCGACGCTTCATGATCTGCTCGGCTGGGCGGACGCGGTCAGCCTGCACACGCCCCTGACGCCGGCCACCCGACGGCTGATGGATGGTGCCGCGCTGGCGGCCATGCGGCCCGGCGCGGTGCTGATCAACACCGCGCGCGGCGGCTGTGTCGACCTGGACGCGCTGGCGGCCGCGCTCGGCAGCGGCCATCTGGCCGGCGCCGCGCTGGACGTGCTGCCGGTGGAGCCGCCGGCCGGGCACCCGCTGCTGGCCGCCTATGCGGCGCGCGAGCCGTGGCTCGACGGGCGGCTGGTGCTGACGCCGCATGTGGCGTTCTACAGCGCCGACAGCGTACGTGACATCCGCAGCAAGGCGAGCCGGGCGGTGCTGGACTATTTGTCCGGCGGGCAGGCGGCCGGGCAGGCGCGCAACTGTGTCAATGGCGAGCTGCTGGCGGCGGCGACGGCCTGAACACCGGCCGGGAGAGCGCCGGGCCAGCGGGCGGGCGGCTGGTCAGGCCGGCGGCGCCATGCCTTTCTCGGCAAGCTGGCGGCGGGCGTCCGCGGTCTTGGCCGGCGCGTTGACCCCCATGCCGTGCAGCACATGGTCGGCCTTGGTGAACTGAATATCATCATAAGGCACCACCTCGACCCGATTGCCCCAGGGGTCGCGGAAATTGAGGCGGCCGCCAATGAGCTCGACGCCGAGTTTGGCCAGCGCCGCGCGCACCGGCTCGCGGTCGTCCACCACCAGCCCGAAATGGCGGGCGTCGTCGGGCCCCTGGGTCTTGCCGAGCGAGAGCTGCATGAACTGATCGCCCATGTCGATGAAGGCGTTGGTGTCGCCGCGCCCGCGCAGGCTGAAATCAAAGATCGCGCCATAGAAGGCGAGCGCTTCGTCCAGATCACCCACTTCCAGCACCACGTGATTGACGCCCAGCGCGCGGGCTTTGCCGTTGGCCATGGGGGGGCCTCCTTGCTGTTTGCTGTGTTTGCCTGTGTCAGCGGTCATGTGGGCCACACTGCGCGCGCCGGCAAGGCCGGTTGCGTGACTCAACATGGGGTGGCGCATTGTGCGCTGGCGAATTGTGACAGGGATCACGCCGGGCCGGGGGGCGATCTGCTAGGCTGGGCCGGCAATTGCATAAGGGCCGGCCACATCGGCGCGGCCGGCAGCGGGAGGCGTTCCATGTTCAGAAATTCAGCCTTGGCCGGTCTGGCCGCACTGCTGGTGGTGCTCACCGCCACGGGCGGCGCGGCGGTGGCGGCCGAGTTCCGGCTCGACCGCAGCGCCACACCGGTCAATGGCGACCTGTATATCAGCGGCGGTTCTGTCGAGGTCAGTGGTGCGGTGTCCGGCGACGTGCTGGCGGCCGGCGGCGACGTGCTGGTGCTGGCGCCGGTCGGTGGTGACGCCATGGTAGCCGGCGGCTTTGTCCGCCTGGCCGAGCGCATTACCGGCGACCTGCGCGCCGCCGGCGGCACCGTCACCCTGTCGGGCCGGGTGGGCGAGGAGGCGATGATCGCCGGCGGCGAGGTTCGCGTTCGCGGCGACATCCAGGGCAATGCCTGGATCAGCGGCGGCGACATCCGTGTAAGCGGTCGCATCGGCGGCGACCTGACGGTCAATGGCGGCGAGGTGTGGCTGGACGGCGTGGTGGCCGGCGATGTGATGGCGCGCGCCGGCGAGCTGCACCTTGGCCCCAACGCGGCGATCATCGGCAACCTGACCTACCGCGCGCCCGAAGCGGCGGAGATCGCCGCCGGCGCCACCATCGGCGGGGCGACGGTTTACGAGACCATGCACATGGACCGGCCCGACGTCCGGGACATGGCCTGGGGCGTGGCGGCGGTCGGCCTTTTCGGCTGGGCCATGCTGGCGCTGTCGGGGGTCGTGCTGGTCCTGCTGCTGCCCGCTGGGATGGCGGCGGTGGAGCGACGCATCCAGGACGGCCGGGCGCGGGCGCTTGGCGTCGGCTTCATCACCCTGGTGGTGGTCCCCGCCGCGGCGGTGGTGGCCCTGGCCCTGGTGCTGACGGTGCCGCTGGGTCTTGCTCTGCTGGCGCTGTATCCGGTGCTGCTGCTGCTGGCCTATCTGGCCGGCGCCTATTGGAGCGGCGAGCGCGTGGTGTCGCTGTTCAGCCGCCGGCGCACTCCTGACTTTCCGGGGTTCAGCCGCGGCCGGGCGGTGCTGGCCATGGTCGTCGGCGTCACCGTGCTGACCGTCATCGGCCTGGTCCCGGTCGTCGGCTGGCTGCTGGTGGCGGCGGCGGGGCTGGCCGGTCTCGGTGGCTGGAGCCTGGCCCTGCTGGCCAGCCTGCGGCGCGGCGCGCTGTAGGCGGCGCGGCAGTCTTCTCTGCCCCGCCTCGCTACCCTCCCTCGCCACAGTGTGAAGCGGCGGCGCTGGCCAATCTCTGCGGCGGCGGGTCAGCATGGGCCGATGCAGCGAGGCACGGTCATACTGGCGTTGGCGCTGGTCGCCCTGATTGGCGCCGGCCACGGTGCAGGTGCCCAGCAGAGCGCCCTGCCCTTCACCGTGGACGCCATGCCGCGTCCGGCCGACACGGTGAGCCAGAGCACGGCGAACGGCGTGAGCGAGACCCTGGCCCACTGGGACATCAGTGACGACAGCCGCGCCTTCTTCGGCACCCTGCGCCACGCCCGACGGGACCCGGCGGCGGCGTGGCCGGCGGCGCTGGCCGCGTCCATGGCCAATGTGGAGGCCACCTTCGCCGCCATGCCGGAACCCATCGAGGATCTGACCACCGCCTATGGCGTGGCCGCCCTGAACACGGCGGCGGGAATGTTTGCCGCGCGGCGGGTCACCTATGACTGGACCGGCTTTACCTGTGTGCAGTTGAGCCATGCGGATGACAGCCGCTACCTGCGTGGCACCCTGTGCCGCGAAGGAACGCTGGACGACGCGGCGATGCAGGCCCTCATCGCCACCATTTCCTTTCCCTAGTCCGGCACGGCGAGCGCGCTTTCAGGTGGCGCGGCGAGCGCGCTGGCGCGCCTGGACACACAGGGACAGCAGGGCGCGGTCGGCCAGCAGGGCCTGGGCGGCGCCGGACCGTTTGCACAGACGCTCGGTCTCCAGCAGGCGGCTGATGGCGGCGGGAAAGGCGCTGGCCGGCCACCACCGCAGATGGCGACGCAGCGCGTCGCGGTGACGGAAGAAAACCGGCGGCCGCAGACCGGCAATGGCCTGCTCCGCCGCCATGCCGCGATCAACCGCGATGCGCGCCTTGTGCAGCCGGTCGAGATGACGCGCGGTGGCCCGCAGCAGCGAGATCGGCGCCGCCCCTTCATGCCACAAGCGCTGCAGCGCGCGGTCGAGGGCCGCCGCGTCGCCGGCGCTCAGCGCCAGGCCCGCATCATCCATGGACAGCGCCGCCGCATCGCCGATGGTGGCCGCCACATCGGCCAGGGTGAGACTGGTCTGGTCCCCGGCATAGAGGGCCAGCTTGGCTATCTCCTGCCGGGTCACGGCGCGGTCGGCGCCAAGGTGAGTCTCCAGCCAGGCGCGGGCATCGGGACTGGCGGTCAGCCCCTCCTGGCTCAGGCTGTCGGCGATGATGCGGGCGAGGCCCCGCCCCTCGTCGCCATAGCACGGCACGGCGGCGATGGCCGGGTGCGCCTCAGCCAGCTTGCGCAGGCCGTCGCGCGGTCCGAAGTCACCGCCTTCGACGATGATGAGCGCGGCGTCGGCCGGCGTCGCCGCCGCCTCGGCCAGCCGCTCCACCGCGTTCTGCAGGGCCGGCGCCAGCGCCGCCGTGGCGCCCCGCACCTGGACGACGCGGCGGCCGCCGGTCATGGCCATGGCGGCGGCCTCGTCGGCGAGACGGGCCGGGTCTTTCACCACCTCGCCGGGCGCCAGATCGGCGACCCGGAAGGGGTCGGCCGGGTCTTCCACAATGCCGGCCAGCAGGGCGCGGCCGCGCTCGCGCACCAGTCCCTCATCGGGGCCGTAGAGCAGAACCGCGCGGATCGCGGAATCCGGCGCGGCACAGAAGGCATCGGCGCGGGCGGCGGTGATCTTCATGGGCGGCCAAGCCTAGCGGCAGCGAGCGGTCCGCCGCCAGAGGCAGCGGCCGGTCTCAGGCGACGATGTTGACGATGCGGCCGGGCACCACAATGACACGACGCGGCGGCTTGCCGGCAAGCTGACGGGCCACCGGCTCCAGCGCCAGCGCCGCCTCGCGCAAGGCCTCTTCGCCTATGTCGGTGGCCACATCGAGCGTGCCGCGCAGCTTGCCATTGACCTGGACCGCGATGGTCACCGTTTGGTGGACCAGCAGCGCCGCCTCGGCCTCGGGCCATGGGGTGTCCACCAGCCAGGTGTCATGGCCCAGCGCCTGCCACAGCTCTTCCGCCAGGTGGGGCATCATGGGGTTGACCAGGCGGACCAGGGTTTCCAGCGCCTCGCGCCGGGCCCAGTCGGCGTCCGCCGCGTTGTGGCCGGCATTGGCGAAGTCCTGCACGGCGTTGGCCAGGGCGTAGATGTGGGCGACGGCGCGGTTGAAGCCGAGATCGGCGATGCTCTCGCTGACCCGGGCGATGGCGCCGTGGCTTTCGCGGCGCAGCGCCAGCGCCGCCTCGCTCATGGTTTCTGGCTCCGCCGCGCCGGCGGCCGGCAGGCGGTCCAGCGACTCGTGGACCAGACGCCAAAGACGGTTGACGAAACGGTGGGCGCCCTCGACGCCGGCGGTGGTCCATTCCATGTCCCGCTCCGGCGGGCTGTCGGACAGCATGAACCAGCGCGCCGTGTCGGCGCCGTAGCGGGCGGTGATCTCGGTCGGGGCGATGACGTTGTTCTTTGACTTGGCCATCTTCTCGACCCGGCCACGCTGCACCACCTGCCCGCTATCGCCGCGGATGACCGATCCGTCGGCGCGGATTTCCACCTCGTGCGGGTAGAGCCACTGACCGCGTTCGGCGTCGTAGTAGGTTTCGTGATTGACCATGCCCTGGGTGAAGAGGGCGCGGAACGGCTCGTCCAGTTTTACATGGCCGGCCTTGCGCAGCGCCCGCATGAAGAAGCGGGAATAGAGCAGGTGCAGCACGGCGTGCTCTATGCCGCCGATGTACTGGTCCACCGGCAACCAGCGGTCGGCCGCCGCCGGATCAATCGGCTGGCTGGCGTCGGGTGCGGTGAAGCGCGCGAAGTACCAGGACGAATCGACGAAAGTGTCGAGGGTGTCGGTCTCACGCTCGGCCGGCTTGCCACACTGCGGGCAGGCCACTTGCTTCCAGGTGGGATGGCGGGTCAGCGGATTGCCGGGCCGGCCGAAGTCTATGTCATCGGGCAGCAATACAGGCAGGTCGGCTTTAGGCACCGGCACGACGCCACAGTCAGGACAGTGGATCATGGGGATGGGACAACCCCAGTAGCGCTGGCGCGACACCCCCCAGTCGCGCAGCCGCCAGGTGACGGTCGCCTCGCCCAGACCCGCCGCGGACAGGCGGCTGGCCACCTCCGCCTTGGCTTCGTCGATGGTCATGCCATCGAGAAAATCGGAATTGATGATGCGCCCGTCGCCGGTATAGGCCTCGTCGCGGTCGGTGAAAGACCGCGTGAAGGATGCCGCGCCCTCGCCCGCCGGGCAGACCACCGGCAGCACCGGCAGGTCGTATTTGCGGGCGAAGTCCAGGTCGCGCTGGTCGTGGGCGGCGCTGCCGAAGATGGCGCCGGTGCCATAGCCCATGAGTACGAAGTTGGCGGCATAGACCGGCAGGCGGCGGCCGTCGAATGGATGGCGCGCCACCAGGCGGGTCCGGTAGCCGGTCTTTTCCGCCGTTTCGATGGCTTCCTCCGAGGTGCCCATGCGCTGGCATTCGCTGACATAGGCGGCGAGGTCGGGATCGTCCGCCGCAAGGGCGCCGATCAGTGGATGATCGGGCGACAGGGCAATAAAGCTGGCGCCGAAGATGGTGTCATGGCGGGTGGTGAAGACGCGCACCGACGGCGCGGCATCGCCGTTAGCGCCACCCACAGCTTCGGCCGGCAGGCGGGCGGGCGGATTACCGGACGTGTCAGCCGCCTCTTCCAGCGGAAAGCGGATATGGGCGCCGGCGGATCGGCCGAGCCAGTTGGCCTGCATCAGGCGCACCCGGTCGGGCCAGCCGTCGAGGCCGTCCAGCGCGTCCAGCAGGTCCTGGGCATAAGCCGTGATGCGAAAGACCCACTGATTGAGACGGCGCTTCTCCACGGGCGCGCCGGACCGCCAGCCCTTGCCGTCCACAACCTGCTCGTTAGCCAGCACGGTCTGGTCCACCGGGTCCCAGTTGACCCAGGCTTCGCCGCGATAGGCCAGGCCGGCCTCGTGGATATCCATGAACAGTTTCTGCTGCTGGTGGTAATAGGCCGGATCGCAGGTGGCGATCTCCCGGCTCCAGTCAATGGCCAGGCCGACCGATTTCAGCACATCGCGCATGGCCGCGATGTTGGACAGGGTCCAGTCGCGGGGATGGACCTTTTCGCGCATGGCGGCGTTCTCCGCCGGCAGGCCGAAGGCATCCCAGCCCATGGGGTTGAGCACGTCATAGCCCTGGGCCTGGCGTGTGCGGGCCACCACATCGGTCATGGTGTAGTTGCGCATGTGGCCCATGTGGATGCGCCCCGACGGATAGGGGAACATGGCCAGCACGTAGTATTTCGGGCGGTCGCCGTGGCGGCCGGCGCGAAAGCAGTCCTTCTCTGTCCAGCGGGCCTGCCAGCGGGTCTCTGTACTCTTGAAGTCGTATCGGTCCATGACGGTCTTCAAAACGGGTTCAGGCGACGGCCGCGGCCGGTGGGCCGACCAGTCGGAAACTTGTCCGCTGACGCGCGCGGTTGTGGAGGTGGCCCGCCGGGCGCAGGCGTCGCCTACTGCTGCACGGCAGCGATGCGCAGTTGCCGGGCCCGGGTGAGGATGGTGTCCTCCAGCTTGCGCACGGTTTCCGCGTCCAGCGGCGCGTCGGCCCACTGGCCGGCGGCGTCCAGGGTCTGGCGGAAGGCGGCGACCCGCAGCCCGTCGGCGCGCAACTGCGTATCGAGAATGAAGACGGTCAGCTTGAACCGCTCGTCCGGTGACTCCGGCGGCCGGTACCAGTCGGTGATGATGACTCCGCCGAAGGGATCGGCCGAGACCAGGGGCAGGAAGGACAGGGTGTCGAGACTGGCCCGCCACAGGAAGGCGTTGACGCCGATGCCACCGCCGCCGGCGCCCGGTTCGGTATTGCCGCCGCTGAAGAGGCCGCTCAGGCCGCCCTCGCCGAACAGGCCGACCGCGTCATCCGGCGGTTCGTTGTCCACCCGGTTCAGCGCCTCGTTACTTTGCCGCTGCTGTTCGGCGGAGGTGCCGCCGCAGGCGGCGAGGCCGAGCACGATGGCGGCAAAGAGCGCGGCAACATACGGCGTCCGGTCGCGTCCGTGCCGCCGCCGGCCCGCCAGCAGGCGCGGCATCGCCGGCGGGGTGGCCGGCAAAATAGCCGGCAGGATGGCCGGCAGGATTGAACGTGGCGTCATGGGCGAAACGGGTATCCTGACGGTGACGGCCAGACCGCGACTGCGGCGCAGGGGCTCTGGGCCGGCACCTTTGCTGAAAAGCCGCGAACGGTCAATCGGCCCGGCCATCAAACCGGGCTGTCCGGGCGCCCGGCGGGCAATGATCGTGGCGATGGAGAGTCGCGGCCGGCGGCGGGACCGGACAAAAAAAGGGGGCGGCAGGTTGCCCCGCCGCCCCCGGACTGCTTGCGCAGTCGGCGTTCGTGTGAACTAGAAGTTCACGGCGAAGCCGAGAGCGAAGACAGTGGCGTCATTTTCCGCCGTGGCCGTGCTGGCCTCGTCTTCCCAGCTGATGAACGACAGCTCGGAGAACACCATCATGCCCGGCAGGAAGTGATAGTCACCACCGACGTTGTAGATGGTGGCCTCGTCGTCACCGGCAACCGTGGTCGAACCGGCGTTTTCAGAGAAGGAGGCCGCCGCACCAACGCGGAAGTCACCCCATGCGCCGTAGGACACACCGGCCGAGATGACCTCGGCGTCGGACTTGAACGGATCGGTCTTGGTCTGACCCGACTCGCCGTTGGTGGCCCAGGTGGCACCGACTTCGAGGCGACCGAACTTGACGTTGGCACCGATATGGTAGGTGCGGAAGTCTTCGGCCGCAGCAGCCGTGGTCGGCTGGTCGGCGTGGTAATAACCAGCCGACAGACGGACCGACGCATCACCCGCGGGGATGATGGCGTTGGCGCCCAGCTCGATGTTGCCCTGACGGGCGCCGGCAGTCGTACGGGCCAGGGTCTGGTCACCGTTGCGACGGTCGGGCGAGTAGGACGCACCGAACTGGATGATGCCGTCGGCGAACCGCGGCGTGAAGTAGGTGGCCTTGGTGGCGCGACCGATATTGTTGCCGCGATAGGCGACCCAGCCGTTATTGCCGGCCGGGAAGGTGGCGTTGAACCAGGTGCCGTTGATGCCGCCGTCATAACCGTAGTTGACGGGGGTACCAAAGTGCATGCGGTTCTTGGCGCCGTCACGGGTGCCGAACTCAAACCGGCCCCACATCGCCTCGTTGGCGATCCAGAGATAGTTGTCGTCCAAGTTGCTGGCGCCACCGGACGTATCGGCACCGTTCAGCTCGACCTGGGCACCCCAGGACAGACCCGACTCGTCAGAACCGCGAACGGTAAATTCAATTTCGGTGTCGGTCGTGATGGTGTCCGCACGCTTCTTCGTGCTGAGCGGCGCGCTGTCCAGATCCTCTGAGACATACGCCCAGTAGGTGTACTGGAAGCCACTAACTTTGATGGGGTCGAGCGACTGCGCCTGCGCGGCACTGGCCAGAGCCAGACCGCCGGCGAGAGCCGTCGCCCCGAGAAGAGTCTTCTTCATGTGTTTTCCTCCGAAAGACTGAGACACGGGCCCGTGTCCAAGAATGCCTCGCCGAAAGGCGATCCCCCGCGGCTGAAGCAGGCGGCATAAGGCCCGTGTTTCCGGGCCCTTGCAATGGGTCCGTTGCAATTTCCACACAATTTCGAGGGACTTGTTGCAGCAATGCAACAGATCGGGAAAGGTCTTGTTAACGAAGTAAGGGTCTGGCCAACCGATGGATTCTCAACTCCGTGGAGGCGGTCGGGCCGGACTGTTGCCGGAAAGACACAGTTCGTCCCGCCGGACTGCATGGCAGAAGGAATTATCTTTCTGTTTCAATTAGTTACTTGGTGATGGCCGCCCCGGTAACGGGAGTTTCCGTGGCCGGCGGATCGCCCGGCAGGGCACCGCTGGCCAGGACCCGGGCGAGCGGCCGAAGCCCCGCCTCGTGGCGCCGCCAGCCGCCCTCGCCGGCGCGGTCCAGCGGACGGCGCACCTGACCGGCCGACGCGGTGGCCACGGTGCGCTCTGTCTTGTGGAAGTCGAGGACGGCCGGATCCCAGTCGAGGCTGCAACAGGCCAGCAGATCGCGGGACTCCGCCTCCTGATCGGCCAGCAGCCGGCCATAATCCATATGGTGGATGGCCGGGCGGCCGTCGTCGCGCGGCGGCAGAACCCGCCCCCAATGGTCCATCAGGCGGCGGTACATATTGATGTGCCGGCCCATGGCCTCCAGGTCATAGGAGTATTCGAGCCCGCCGTTGAACAACTGGCGGAAGAGCGACAGGCCCACATCCATCAGATCGCGCCGGCAGTGGATGATGACCGCATCGGGCAGCATCAGGCGGATCATGCCGATCTGCCAGTAATTGTCCGGCATCTTGTCGATGATCCGTTTGTCCGGCGGGGTCAGCGCCGTGGCCCGGTCCATATAGGCCTGGCCCATGGCAGCGAAGGCGGCGTCCGGCAGGTCGGCCACGGCGGCCGGCCAGGTGAAGCCCGGCGGCAGGGCGAGGCCGGCCTCGCGGTCCGGCGCGCGCACCAGGGCCTCCAGAAAGGTGCACTCGCCTATGCCGACCATGGCCGGGTGGGTGGCCAGAATCTGTTCGGTCAAAGAGGTGGCGGAACGCGGCAATCCCACAATAAAGACCGGTGCGGCGTCAGGCGATTGCCGCAGGCCGGCGGCGGCGCGGCGGGCGAACAGGTCGGCGGTGAAGACCCGCTCTATGTCCTCCATGTCGCGGCGCTGCGGCCGGCCATCGTATGGCGCGCGCCCGGCCTCGATCCGGTTGGCGGTGACCAGATGGTCCCAGCCGGCCTTGTCCTCACCCAGCCGTTCACAACATTCGGCCAGGGCGAACGCCACCTGGGCCCGGTCACGGGCGAGGTCGTCGGCGGTGGTCTGGTGGTCGGCGGTCGGGCGCTGGCGCGACAGGCTGTCCGCCTGTGCCTGCAGGCGCGCCTGGTAGGCGCGCAGGCCCGGCTCGTCATCCCGTTGGAACAGGCGGGCCCGCCAGTGGAGGGCGAGCGGCTGGTCCGCCTTGAGGGCGAGGGAGCGGTCGAGGGTGGCGGCGGCCTCGGCATAGAGGCCGCGCAGCATCTGGCCGATGCCGAGCGCCGTGGCGAAGGACGGGTTGGCCGGTTCCAGGCGCACCGCCTCGGCAAAGGCCGGGACGGGATCGCGGTTGGCGGCCGGTTCTTCCAGCGCCTGGCCGAGCCAGACCCACGCCTGAGCGTAGTCGGGCGCCAGCGTCACGGCCTGATCCAGGGCGGCGACGGCGGCCGGCGTATTGGCGGCCAGGGCCAGGGCGCGGCCGAGCCCGGCATAGGCGCGGGCGCGCTCGCCGTCCGGCACCGCCTCTGTCATGCAGCGCAGGCCATGATTGAAGGCGCGCACCGCATCACGGTGGCGTCGCGCGCCCAGCAGGGCATTGCCCAGATTCACATGCCAGGCATGATTGAACGGATCAGCGGCGATGGCCTGTTCCAGCACGGGTATGGCGTCGCCATAGCGACCCTGCTGGAGGTCGATGATGGCCAGCAGGCGCTGCACCTCCACCACTTGCGGCCAGGTCTTGAGGATGCGCCGGTAGAGGCCCGCCGCCTTGTCCAGATCGCCGGCCGTGTGGTGGGCCAGAGCCTGCTGGTGCAGCCGGTCAAGGTCGGCGGCGGAGGGCTGGGTGCGGGACATGCGGCGTCTTTATCATGGCGCAGGGTGCGGGCAAAGCCGGCCGCGCGGGCGGCGGTAAAGCGGGTGCTTGACGGATACCGGCGGCAGCGCCACTCCTAGGCCATGAGTCAGGCAACCACAGGGGCGACCACCGGGGCGACAGAAGAGAGAGCCGTGGCCGAGCGGCTGGCGGCGGTGCGTCAGGCCATCGACCAGGCGGCGACGGCGGCCGGCCGCCCGGCCGGATCGGTGACCCTGGTGGCGGTGGCCAAGCGCCAGCCGGAGCAGCGGATTGCCGCGGCGATCGCCGCCGGCCAGCGGGTGTTCGGCGAGAACCGGCTGCAGGAGGCGCAGGCCCACTGGGGCGCGGCGCAGGGCGGTGGGCGACGGGCGGTGGCGGGCGATCTTCGACTGCACTTCATCGGCCGCTTGCAGAGCAACAAGGCGGCCGAGGCGGTGGCCCTGTTCGACGTCATCGAAACGGTGGACCGGCCAAGCCTGGCGGCGGCGCTGGCCCGGGCGCTGGCCGGCAGCGAGCGGCGGCCCGACCTCTATGTCCAGGTGAATATCGGCGAGGAGACGCAGAAGGGTGGGATCATGCCGTTGCAGGCGGATGGCTTCATCGCCCGTTGCCGCGACGAATGGGGTCTCGCCATCAGCGGCCTGATGTGTATCCCGCCGGCGGACGAGCCGCCGGCGCCCTATTTCGCCCTGCTGCGCGAGATCGCCCGGCGTAATGGCATCGAAACCCTGAGCATGGGCATGAGCGGCGATTTCGCCACGGCCATCGCTTGTGGGGCGACGGCGGTGCGGGTCGGCCGCGCGCTTTTCGGTGAGCGCGACGACTGAGACACGGCGTCAGCGGGCGGCCGCCGTCATATGACCGCGTTGGCGATGATCTCCAGGCGGGTGGCGGGACCGAGCCGGGCCAGCACCTGCAGCAAATCGTCGTGGCGCAGCGCCAGACAACCGGCGGTCGGCGTGCGGCGCGGGCTGGCCAGGTGGATGAATACGGCGCTGCCGTCACCGGGCACCGGCGGCGCGTCGTTGTGGCCGACGACGACGATCAGGTCATAGAGCCGGTCGCGTCGCCACAAACGCTCTGCCGAAGCCCCATAGGGATGGCGCACCGCCCGGTTATAGGCCGGGTCAAGCGGATCGTCGCACCAGCCGTCGTCGGGACCGATGGCCGCCACCGGCAGGCCGGTGGCCGGCGGCGCCTCGCGGTCCGGCCGGTAGAGAACCTGGCGCAGGGAAAACATGCCGGCCGGGGTCGCGCCATCGCCTTCGCGCTTGGCATGAATGACGCCGCCACGGCCGACCAGCACCGGACAGGAGAAGGCGCCGGCGGTGAGCCGGCCTTCACGCGCGCCGGGATCGGCGGTGACGCGGACCAGTCTGACAGGACGAGGCGGGCGCGGCCCGCGCGGCGCCCGGGCCGGGCGGCCGGCGCCCTCTGGCGGCGGTGTGCCTGTGACGGCGGAACGGGATCGGGCCATGACGGCTCCCGGGCGGCTCCCGCCGGGTGGTGGCGAATTGCCGAAGCGGGCCCAGGGGCCGCGGGCGGGACAGGGCGGTTGTCGCAAGTGGCGGCGGCGGACGCAAGCCGGCCGTTGGGTCGGGGCGGCTCAGGCGCGGCCGGCGGTGGCCGCTGGCGGCGGGTTGGCGGACGAGGTCAGGTGGGATGGGGTGAGGTGGGCGGCGGCGGCGGCATAGCCCATGGCGGCAACGGCGGGCGGCGTGGCGGCCACGGTCGCGATCAGCCCCGCCGGGTCGCCGCGACCGCCGGTCGGGCCGGTGGAGCCGCCTGCGGTGCTGTTGCCGGCCAATTGTGGCGCAGCGGGCCGGCCGAGCAGAAGATTGCCGGCGATCATGGCGCTGTCGCGGCCGGTGCCGGCGACCAGCACCGCGTCGGTGACCGCGCCGGCCATGCCCACGGCGAGGCCCGCGCCGCCGCTCAGCAGGCCATTCCACAGGCCGCCGCCCAGCACATAGGCGGCCGGCGACAGGCTGTCGCCGGTGGCCTGGCGGTAAAGACTGCCGACCAGGGGCAGATGCTGCAGGGGATTGAGCACGTCCAGAAGATCGGCGAAGCCGAGGGCGTGGGTTGGTGCGCCGGCCGCCGGCCGGGCGCTGACGGCGGCGGAAAAGGCCGCCTCGCCGCGGCCGGCGGCGGCATGGAGCCGGTCCGGCGGCGGGCCTGGTGATAGGCCGGCCGCAAGGCCGGGCGCAGGGGGCGGGCGGGCGGCGAGGGAGAGGGCGGCGGACATGACCCCCCGCACGGTGCAAGGAGCATGCCAGAGGGGGGGCTGAAAGGGTGGCGCGGCCCTGTGCGTGGTCAGACGTCCAGCAGGTGACCGCGCCCGGCCTTGGCCTTGAGATAGGCCTCGTTGTGGCCGTTGGAGGGAAAGGCGTGGGCGACCCGCTCCACCACGTCAACGCCGAAGCGGCGCAGCGCCGCCACCTTCTCCGGATTGTTGGTCATCAGGCGGACCCGGCCGACGCCGAGGCGCCGCAGCATGGTGGCGGCCGGCAGGAAGAGCCGCTCATCGGCCTCGAAGCCCAGCGCCTCGTTGGCGTCGAAGGTGTCGTGGCCGGCGTCCTGCAGGGCATAGGCGCGCAGCTTGTTGATGAGGCCGATGCCGCGGCCTTCCTGGGCCAGATAGAGCAGGATGCCGGAGCCGGCGCGGGCGATCTCGTCAATGGCGCCGCGCAACTGCTGGCCGCAGTCACAGCGCAGACTGCCCAGCAGATCGCCGGTGAAGCACTCTGAATGGAGGCGGATTAGGACCGGCGCCGCGCCGCTGCCGCCGACGGCCGCCTCTCCGGAGTCGGGGGCGGAGTCGGGGGCGGGGTCGGGGTCCACCTGGCCGATGACCAGGGCCAGATGCTCGAGGCTGCCGTCGCCGGGGCGGAAAGCGTGAACCCGGCAGGCGGCCGCCCCTTCCAGCGGGATGTCGGCGACCGCCACGGGCTGCAGCGCGCGGGCGGCGATACGGCGATAGGCCAGGCAATCCTCGCCGTCCACCGCCAGCAGGTTTTCGCGCGCCGCCCAGTCGCCCAGCCAGGCCATGCGGCTGGCCGGCAGCGGTGCGGCAAAGACCGCCGGCAGCAGGCGGGCGAGCTTGGCCAGTTCCAGCGCTGCCGTCTCGCCGTCCCGCTCGGCCAGGTCCTGCACGGCCAGGGGGGTGGCGGCCAGGGCCGGCCCGGCGGTCGGGCGCGGCCGGTCCAGGGGGTCGAGCAACGGGCGCACGCCGTCGAGGGTGAAGGGGGCGGCGAGCACCACCCGAACGCCGTCGGGGGGCGGGCTGTCCGGCTCGCCTGCGGGCGCTCGCCACAGGCCGATGGCGGCGGCGCGGCGGCCGGTCAGCAGCAGAGCGGGTGGCTGGCCGGCCAGGGCGGTCAGCCGGTCGAGCGCCGCCGGCAGGGCGGTTTCCGCCGCCAGCACAAGCCAGGCGGTGTGGCGCGGTCCGCGCAGGACCACCGGCTCGCCACGGCGCAGATCACCGGCGGCGCGGTCCACCTGGACGAGCGCCGGCGGGCTGGTCTCGGCGCGCAGCAGGCGGGCGCTGCCCATGGCCGGCTGATGGGCGGTGCTGGCGGGCGTGGTCATGGCCGCTGCATAGCAGAAACGGCGGGCCGGAGTCCCGGCCGGCCGCAGGGCAGCGCCGCAGCAGCGCCCGGCGCGGATGGCGGATCGCGTGGTTTTGCGCGGTTCCGCGTTGACAAGGGTGGTGGCCTCACGTCTGGTTTGGCCGAGGTGAGCCGCGCATTCCGGGAGAGCAGAGCCATGAACACACGCCGCAAAGTCCTGCTGGTGGATGATGACGAGGGCCTGCGGGATTCCCTGGCCGAGCAGCTCCGCCTGTTCGAGGAGTTCGACACGGCGGAGGCCGCCGACGGAGCTTCGGCCCTGGAGGCGACCAGGGACACATACTATGACCTGGTGATCCTCGATGTGGGGCTGCCGGACATGGACGGGCGCGAGGTGTGCCGGCTTATGCGCCGCAGCGGCGTTGCCAGCCCGGTGATCATGCTGACCGCGGCGGACTCCGATTCCGACACCATTCTGGGTCTTGAATCCGGCGCCAATGACTATGTGGCCAAGCCCTTCCGGCTTAACGTGCTGCTGGCCCGCATGCGGGCGCAACTGCGCCAGCACGAGCAGAGCGAGGACGCGGTCTTCACCATCGGGCCCTACTCGTTCCGGCCGGCCCAGAAGCTGCTGCTGGACGAGGCCAACAACAAGAAGATCCGCCTGACCGAGAAGGAGACGCAGATTCTGCGCTACCTCTATCGGGCCGGGAAGGTGGTCGGGCGCGACACCCTGCTGGGCGAGGTGTGGGGCTATAACGCGGCGGTGACCACCCACACCCTGGAGACCCACGTCTATCGCCTGCGCCAGAAGATCGAGGCCGACCCGTCGAACGCTGCCCTGCTGGTGACCGAGCCCGGCGGCTACAAGCTGGTGCCGTAGGGCACACTTGACCCGTATCAATGCGGCGCGTGCCGCGATGTGCCAGGGTTACGTCCTGCGGCGGCGATGGCGTCGCCGGTTCGCTCACCCGCACCGGGAGTTGGTCATGACCCTGTTCGCCAATCCGTCGCTGATTACCCGTATCACCATCGGCAAGGGGATGGGCCTGGCCTTCGGCCTGCTCGCCTTTTTCCTGGCGCCCGCTGCCGGGCTGGGCGGCCTGGAGGGCGTGGCCGGCGATGTGGCGGAGCGGCTGCGGGCGGAGATGGACCCGAACGCCGGGCTGGTGCGCTGGGGCCTGCTGCTGTGGTACCCGACCCTGGGCGCCATGATCGGCGTCTTCGGCGTCTTTACCTGGCATCCGGTGCTGCGCCTGCCCATGCCGTGGTGGTTTCGCGCGCCGCTGCTGGGCGGCTGGATGAACTTCGTCCTGGCCTTCTTCGCTCATGAGCGGGCGGAGACCATGCTGGCGCCGCTGCTGGGCCGCGCCGGCAGCGGCGTGGCGCCCTGGTGGCTGGCGCTGGACGGCGCCATCATCGGCCTGATTATCGGTGCTGTGGCCACCCGCCTGGGAGGCGAAGGACGCGGCACGGTGGAGGCCGACGGCTGAAGGCGGCCATAGGCAGCGCGATATGAGGACCGGCACCACATCAGGACACGTCGGCGATTGGTCAGCGAGTCTGGCTATATCGGCCCGTAATAGGGTTATAGCGATAGTGCATAATTGACTCTGCGGCGGACCGCCCGTGAGACTGTGCCGGATCGTTGCGTGTCCGGGGGGGCCGCGACGGCCCGTGACAGACGGGCAACGGCTTGAGGGGAGTTCATGGCCGCGCCGGACCACCATGGGGATCTGCCATTCACCGTGCGTTTCTGGGGCGTCCGCGGCTCCATCGCCTGTCCCGGCCCGGAGACCCTGCGCTATGGCGGCAATACCTCGTGCCTTGAAGTGCGCTGCGGCGAGCGGCTGCTGATCTTCGACGCGGGCACCGGTATCCGCCGCCTGGGCCAGGCGCTGGACCGTCAGGCGGCGGCCGACGGTGCGCCGCTGGACGCGGATATCTATTTCAGCCACAGCCATTTCGACCATGTGTGCGGCCTGCCGTTCTTCAGCTCCATCTATAACCCGGCCAACACCTTCCGCCTGTGGGGCGGCCATCTGGGGCCCGACATGACGCTGCGCGAGGTGCTGTGCGAGCTGATGATGGCGCCGCTGTTTCCGATTCCGGTGGAGGCCATGGCCAGCCGCGTGGTGTTCCATGACTTCACCTGCGGCGAGACCCTGGACGCCGGCGACGGCATCCGCCTGGTGACGGCGCCGCTCAACCACCCCAACGGGGCGGTAGGCTATCGCATCGAGTTCGGCGGCCGGGCCATCTGCTATGTGACGGACACCGAGCACCCGGCCGCGGGCCGTGACGAAAACATCCTGAAGCTGATCGAGGGCGCCGACTATTTCATCTACGACTCGACCTATACGGACGAGGAGTATCCGGCGCACAAGGGCTGGGGCCATTCCACCTGGCAGGAGGCGGTGCGGCTGGCGACGGCAGCGGGGGTTAGGACCTGCGTCATCTTTCATCACGATCCGGGCCACGACGATGCCATGATGGACCGTATCGCCGCGGCGGCGGAGACCATGCGGCCGGGCACCATCGTCGCCCGCGAAGGGATGATCCTGTCAGCCTGAGCGGTGCGGGGTGCGCCCGGGCGCCCGCAGACGCCCCCGGGTTCTCCTGTGTGCAGAATGCCGGAGGAATGGACATGAGCAGCCGGTCATGGCGCGGTCGCTGGATGCTGGCCCAGACCCTGCTGGGCCGGCGGCGCGGCGTCTTCATACCCTATCGTTATGCGGACGCGCTGCGCCTGAACGGCGCCGGCAGCGCAGACGGGGGTGCCGACAGTGATGCGCCGGCCTATCCCGAGATGGCGACAGTTTTCGCGGCGTGCGACGCGGAAATGGCGGCGCTGCTGGAGACGGTGGAGAGCCATGCGGCGGACCTCCTGGTCATCGCCGGCGAGGACGGTCATGACCAGACCCACGCCGCCGGCAAGGACAGCGACGCCGGCGCGCGCCGGGGGCCGCGCTTCGACCAGGGCTGGTTTCCCACCCTGGACGCGGCGGTGGCCTATGGGCTTGTGCGGCGCGAGCAGCCGAAACGCGTGGTCGAGGCGGGCAGCGGACATTCCACCCGCTTTCTGGCGCGCGCCGTCCGTGACGGCGGGCTGGCCACCGCCATCACGGCGATTGACCCCGCGCCGCGCGCGCCGCTGCCGGCCGGTGTCCGCCACATAGCGGGCCTGGTGGAGCGTTCGGGCACGGCGCCGTGGGACGGGCTGGAGGCCGGCGATCTGGCGGTGATCGATTCAAGCCACGTGGCGGTGGCCGGCGGCGATGTGGACTTCCTGTTCGGCCGCATCCTGCCGCGGCTGGCCGAAGGGGTCGTGGTCCATGTGCATGACGTGTTCCTGCCGGACGGCTATCCGGCGGCGTGGGCGTGGCGCGGTTATGGCGAGCAGAGCCTGGTGGCGGCGCTGCTGGCCGGCGGCGGCTGGCGCGTCCTGTTCGCCAGCCACTGGGCGGCGCAACGGTTCGCCCAATCCATCGCCGGCGGCGTGGTGAGACGCCTGCCGCATCACCCGGCGGCGCAGCCGACCAGTCTCTGGTTGAGAAAGATCGCGCCCGCCGTTCGCTAAGCCCGGCGCCTTGCAAGCCCGGTGCCTTGCAAGCCCGGTGCCTTGAACGCCGGGCGTCGGGTGCGGCCGGCTCAGGACTTGTAGGGGTCGGCCGCGTCGCGCAGACCGTCGCCGAGGAAGTTGAAGGCCAGCACCACCACGATCACCGGCACCACCGGCAGCATCAGCCACGGAAAGACCGCGACGGCGTTGATGTCCTGCGCCTCGCTCAGCAACACGCCCCAACTGGTGATCGGCGGGCGTAGCCCCAGGCCAAGGAAAGAGAGCGCCGTCTCGCCCAGGATCATGGCCGGAATCGACAGGGTGGCCGAGGCGATCAGGTGACTCATGAAGCTCGGCATCAGGTGGCGCAGGATGATGCGCTGCGGCTTCGCCCCCATGAGGTGGGCGGCCATGGCGAAGTCCTCCTCGCGCAGGGCCAGCAGTTTGGAGCGCACGGCGCGGGCCAGCCCCGTCCAGTCCAGCAGGCCCAGAATGATGGTGATGCCGAAATAGACCAGGATCGGCGACCAGGTGACCGGCAGGGAGGCGGACAGCGCCATCCACAGCGGCAGCTCCGGGAAGCTGCGCAGCACCTCGATGCCGCGCTGAGTGATCGAGTCCACCCAGCCGCCGTAATAGCCGGCCGCGCCGCCGATCAGTATGCCCAGCACGAAGCTGATGGTGATGCCCACCAGACCGACCGTGAGCGAGATGCGGGTGCCGTAGATGATGCGGCTTAACATGTCGCGACCGAGACGGTCGGTGCCCAGCAGAAAGAAGCTGCCGCCTTCGGCCGCGCACACCAGGTGCCGGTCGGCGGGGATCAGCCCCCACCACTCATAGGCGTCGCCGCGACAGAAGAAGCGCAGCCGCTGCACGTCGCTGGTGTCCCGCGTATAGACCCGTTGCAGGGTGTTCAGGTCGAGCTCCTGATCGAAGCCATAGACGAAGGGACCGACGAGGCGGCCCTCATGGAACAGGTGAATGGCCTGGGGCGGCGCGAAGATGTGGTCGGTGTTGCGGGAGTTGAGGCCCCAGGGGGCGAGGAACTCCGCAATCAGGATGGAGGCATAGAGCAGGGCCAGCAGGCCGCCCGACCACACCGCCAGCCGGTGGCGGCGCAGACGCCACCACATCATCTTCCACTGGCCGGCCATGTAGAGGGATTCCAGCTCCGGCGACAGGTGGTCGTCTTCGCTCGGGTCGAAGGGGGCGTCGTCCACCCGGTGGGCCAGGCGCGCCGGCGACGGGCGCATGACGGGGCCGTGGGCGGGGCCGGTGTCTTTGGCCGGGCCCGCTGTGGGGTCGCCGCTGCTCATGTCATCGCTGCTCACGGGCCCTACTCCACCGCCCGGCCGGTCAGTCGGATGCGCGGATCGAGGAAGCCCAGCGCGATATCCGACAGGAACAGGCCGACGACCACCAGGGTCGCCTCCAGCATGACGAAGGCACCGGCCAGGAACATGTCCTGGTTCTGCAGGGCGCGCAGCAGCATGGGCCCGTTGGTCGGCAGGTTGAGCACCACCGAGACAATGGCCGCGCCCGAAATGACCGAGGGCAGCAGGCTGCCGATATCGGCGATGAACGGGTTGAGCGCCTGGCGCATGGGGTATTTCCACAGCAGGCGGTGGCGGCCGAGGCCCTTGGCCCGGCCGGTAGTGACGTATTGCTTCTGCAGCTCGTCCAGCAGGTTGGCGCGCAGCCGGCGGATCATGCCGGCGGTGCCGGCGGTGCCGATGACCAGCACCGGCACCCACAGATGCTCGAGCACGCTGCCCATCTTGGCCAGGCTCCACGGCTGGTCGATGAACTCCGGATCCATCAGCCCGCCGATGGAGGTGCCGAACCACACATTGGCCAGATACAGCAGCACCAGCGCCAGCAGGAAGTTGGGCGTGGCCAGGCCGAGGAAGCCGAGGAAGGTGAGGCCGTAATCGGACCACGAATACTGGTGGGTGGCGGAATAGACGCCGATGGGGAAGCTGACCAGCCAGGTGAAGGCGATGGTGGCGGTGGCGACGACGATGGTCAGCATCATGCGGGCGCCGATGACGTCGGTCACCGGTTTGTCAAGCTCGAACGAAAAGCCGAAATCGCCCTGGATGAAGTTCCACAGCCAGGTGAAGTACTGCACGAGCAGCGGTTGATCGAGACCGTATTGCTGGCGCAGGAAGGCGATCTTCGCCTCGTCCACCGCCTCGCCCTGGCTGCGCAGCTCGTTGATGTAGGTGGACAGGTAATCGCCCGGCGGCAACTGAATGATGACGAAGACGATGGCCGAAATGACCAGCAGCGTCGGCACCATGATGAGCAGACGGCGGACGGTGTAGATCAGCATGGCGGCAGGGCGCAGGGGCGCGTTGGGCGCGTGGATGGCGGGTGGAGCATGGGCCGGCGTTTCCCCCGATACGGCGCGGCAGGGCGGCGCGCCGGAGCGGTCAGCCGGCGCGCCAGCGCGATGCTACGGGGCCGGCGGCGGAAAGGCTAGGTGGGGTGGCAGCGACTGGCGCGGTTTCGCAACCGGCGCTGCGGCACTGACGGGAAAGCGTTCGATCAAAGGCGGCTGGTTGGAAAAAGGCGCCATCCATAAATCTCGGCATGCAATTGGACCAGTTCACCTGGCGGAGCTTTCTGTGTGCCGCCAGTCTCCAAACAAACAGTTGGCCCCGACGTCGAGCCTACATATGCCGGCGAGACACCGATGTGTCCAGCTTGACCGATTGAACGGTCATAGAAGTCGGCTTGTGCTTCTCGCACCTGATAGTCGGAGATGGCAAAGAGCGCAGCGCCGAACGTGATGATGGATACTGTTTTCAAGTCCATGGTCATGTTCTCAAAATGAGCCTGTTGCCGGTGTTGACAAGGGCTGCGCCCGATCAACCATCTGTTTGTGCGCTGATTAGGTATCGGTTTCACGCGGGAAGAGAATCACTGCCATCCCCTACTCCCACCAGAACCGGTCCGGGTGATAGATGCCGAAGCGGGCGCCGGGGTCCCAGGCGAAGACTCCCTCCTTCGGCACGTTGCGCAGGCCGTGCTTGACCACCAGCGGCTGCAGGACGCCGGCGACGGTGCCGATGGTGAACACCTGATCGGCGTTGATCTCCAGGATCTGCTGCCAGATGCGGCGGCGGCCATCGTCTGACGAGGCCTCGCGCCACTCTCCATAGAGCGACAGCAGGCGCCGCCCCTCTACCGTGTCGGGCGGCTCGCCGGCGGCGCCATTGGTCTGGAAATACTGTCCCCACTTCGGCCATTGCAGGTGAATCTGGTCGATGGGCACCAGTTCGTGCGGGCTCATGGCCGCCGTCGCCACCCCGTTGTCGAGGCCGGTCCACACACTCATCAGGGTGACGCCGGCGAAGATGCGGTTGCGCATGACCTCGCGCTGCGACGGCTTGATGAAGATGCGCACGCCAATGCGCGCCCACGAGTCCTTTATGAGCTGGAGAATATCCACCTCCTGCGCCCGCTCGCCGGAAGTCTCGATGATGATGTCGAGGGGCCGGCCGTCGGGCAGCAGGCGGGTGCCGTCGCCATTGCGCGCGGTCAGGCCGAGACCGTCCAGCAGGGCATTGGCGCGGCGGATGTCGTAGGTCGCCCACTGGCTCTGATAGTCCTGCCTGAACAGTGGCGACTGTGGCAGCACGGTGTTGTTGGACGGGAAGGCGAGGCCGGCGAAAAGAATGGCGTTGATCTCGTCGCGATCAATGGCCAGGGACAGGGCGCGACGGAAGTCGGCCTCGCGCAGAATGGCGCGCCAGCCGGGATCGGTGACGGTCAGGTTGGGATAGAGCGCCACCTGATTGCCCAGCGCGGTGCGCCACAGCCGCACGTCATAGTCGCCGCGCTCTGTGCCGGCCCGCAGGAAGGTGAAGTCGGCGAAATCCAGATAGCGCGCCTGCAGGTCCGATTCGCCGGACCCGGCCTTGGCCGGGATCAGGTTTGAATCCGCCATGTTGACGATGACGCGATCAATATAGGGGAGCTGGCGGCCTTGCGGATCGACCCGGTGAAAGTAGGGGTTGCGCACGAAGACGAAGCGGTCGGCGGGCGACTCCGTGGTGTTGACCCACGGGTCCAGCGTCGGCAGGGCCGGATTGTCGTTGGCGTACTGGTTGTCGAGCCCGTTGTGCAGGGACGCCCAGTTGCGGCGGCGCGCCGCCTCCATGCGCTCTTCAAGCTCTTCGGGGTCGGCGTGGCTGGCGTGGAAGGGTTTGAGATAGTGCGCCGGGCGATAGATGTAGAGCGGGCTGGGCCCGGCCAGATGAATGAGGAAATCCGGATTGGGCCGGCTCCACGAATAGCGCACGGTGCGCTCGTCGAGGATTTCCACGGTGGGCCATTCGCCGTCCACCTTGAGGCGGATATCGGGACCGACCGGCGACAGGTCGGGATTGTTGGCGACGTCGTCCCAGTAGTAGCGGAAGTCCTCGGTGGTGAACGGCGCGCCGTCGGACCAGCGATGGCCTTCGCGCAGGGTCATGGTGAAGATGCGGCTTTCGCGCACTTCCATCTTCTCCAGGATGTCCGGCACCAGATTATAGTCGGCGTCATAGCCGACCAGCCGGGCATAGCCATAGACCGTCAACATGCGGATGTCGCGCGGGTTGGCCATCAGCATGGTGAGGTCGCCGCCGTGCCGGCCGACGGCGAGGCCCGGCCGGTCCATGGCGTCCACATACGGCACCGCCGGCAGACGCTCCGCCAACGGCGGCAGGGCGCCGGAGAGAATCCGGGGCAGCAGCATCGGCGGTTCGACAGCGGCCGACGGGTGGCCCGCCTGGCTGCCCGACTGGCCGCGCGCGGCGGGCGGCGCCAGCAGGGCCATCACCGTCAGGACCAGCAGCACACCAGGCAACAGGCCGCGCAGCAAGGCGGCCGGAACGACGCCGGCGCGGCGCGTGCGGATGGTGGTCATGGCCTCCCCCTCCTGGCTCTGCGGCCGGCCATCGGATGTGGCGGCCGGGCCTGGTGTTCATCACAGTCTAGCAAAGGGGCGGCGGAGCGGCATGGGCCTCGCGCGCGGGCCACGTTTGCGTGATGGGCCCGCGGCACGGGCTGAAAAGCCGTCGCCGGCGGCTCAGATAGCCGGGGCGGTCGGTCGGGCGGTGGCGCGCACCAGATGGCCATCGCCCAGATCGATCATGGATGGCCGGCCGGCCGTGCGGGATTCGGCGGCCGGTGCGGAGGCCATGGGCGGCACCGCGAAGGGCGCGGGCCAGAGGGTCGGCTCCGAGGCGCGGCCCTCCATCAGGCGGCTGAGGTCAAGACGCTGGCCGGGGTCGGGCTTGGGCACCGCCGCCAGCAGGGCCTGGGTGTAGGGGTGCACCGGATTGGCGAACAGTTCGGCCCTGGGCGCCACTTCGACGATGTGGCCGCGGCACATGACGGCGATACGGTCGGCGATATAGTCCACCACCGCCAGGTTGTGGCTAATGAACAGGTAGGTCAGGCCAAGCGCCGCCTTGAGGTCTTTCAGCAGATTCAGAATCTGCGCCTGGATCGACACGTCCAGGGCGCTGACCGGCTCGTCGCAGATCAGCATGTCGGGCTTCAGGGCCAGGGCCCGGGCGATGCCGATGCGCTGGCGCTGGCCGCCGGAGAAGGAGTGCGGATAGCGGTTGAGGAAACGCGGGTCGAGGCCCACCAGACGCATGAGCTCCATGACCAGGGCGCGGCGGCTGGCGGTGTCGCCGATGCGGTGGATGGCCAGCGGCTCGGCGATGATGTCATAGACCGTCATGCGCGGATTGAGCGAGCCGAACGGGTCCTGAAAGATGAACTGCAGGCGGCGGCGGAAGGCGGTGAGGTCATCGCCGCTGAGCGCCAGCACGTCGGTCGGCCCGCCGCCGGCGCCGTCATTAAAGGTGATGGCGCCGGTGTCCGGCGACACGGCGCGCATGATGATCTTCGACAATGTGGTCTTGCCGCAGCCGGATTCGCCGACCAGCCCCAGACACTCGCCGGGCATGATCTGCAGGCTGACATCGCTGACCGCCGGCACCCGGTCGGCGGTGCCGCCACCGAACAGCCCGGACTTGCGGATGGTGAAGGACTTGGAGATGTGCCGCACGTCAAGCATGGGAAGGGAGGCCGTGGAAACGGCGCGCGCGGTGGCGGGCGTGGCGGTGGCGGGCTGGATGATGGCGGCCGGCTTGTCCTGGAGCATGACGCCGGTCTCGGCGCGGATTTCGCGCAGCGGCTGCAGCCGCTCGCCCGGCTTCATATTGAAGCGCGGCACCGCATGCAGCAGCGCCTTGAGATAAGGGTGGCGCGGATTGCCGTAAATGTCTTCCAGCGTTCCGGACTCCATGACGCGGCCGCGATACATGACCACCACCTCGTCGGCCATGTTGGCGACGACGCCCAGATCATGGGTGATGATCAGGATGGCCATGCTCAGCTCACCCTGCAGATCCTTGAGCAGCTTGAGAATCTGCGCCTGGATGGTGACGTCGAGCGCGGTGGTGGGCTCGTCGGCGATGAGCAGGGCCGGCCGGCAGACCAGGGCCATGGCGATCATGGCGCGCTGGCGCAGACCGCCCGACAGCTCGAAAGGGTAGGTGCGCAGCGCCCGTCGCGGATCGGGAAAGCCCACCAGCCCGAGCATCTCCGCCGCCAGATCATCCGCCTCGGCGCGGCTGGCGTTGCGGTGCAGGCGCACCGCCTCGCCCACCTGATTGCCCACGGTGTGCAGCGCCGACAGGGAGGTCATGGGCTCCTGAAAGATGATGGAGATGCGACCGCCGCGCAGCCGGCGCATGGCGTCGCCCTCGGTGTCGAGGGTGGCGATGTCGATGACCGTTGCCGGCGTGGCCGGATCGCGGAACAGGATGCGGCCGCCGGTAATGGTGGCGCTCTCTGGCAGGATGCCCATGATCGCCTGGCTGGTGACTGACTTGCCGGAGCCGGATTCGCCGACCAGCGCCACGGTGCGTCCGGCCGGGACGCGGAAGCTGACGCCGTCCAGGGCGCGGATGGAGCCGTCATGGACCCGGAAGTCCACGGCCAGATCCTCTACCTGCAGCAGATCGCCGGCACCGTCAGTGGCGGGATCGGCAGCGGGGCCGGTGGCCGGGTCAGTTGCCGGGTCAGTTGAACGAGCGGTCGTCGTCATCATCCTGCTCGAAAGCATAGAGATTGGCGGCGGTGATCTCGCTCAGCTCCACATCATTGGCGGCCGCCGCCTGGCCGACCCGGCGGACGATCCGGTCGAAGCCGTCGATCTTCGAGTCGAGTTTCAGGCTCTGGCCGCTGCCACGCACGGTCATCTGCATCCAGCCGCGCCGGCGGTCGCGCCGGGTGGAATAGTATTTGAGCGCCACGTCGCGCACCTCGCTCCAGGGAATGGCGCGGCGGCGCAAACCAAAGGCGGCGATGCCCACATCGTCCATCTCTACCCGGGTCCTGTGGACGATGATGGTGCGGGCGGCGAACAGGGCGAAGACGGTGGTCAGGGTCAGCAGGATGCCAAGGCCCCACGCGCCGGTCTCGGCGAACAGCAGGAGAAAGGCAAAGACGCCGGTGCCCAGTGCGGCCCGCACATAGTCGCCGGCCATGGCGGCGAAGCGATAGCGGTGGGCGCTGACCGCGCCGCGCCGGGCCCCGCCCGGGCCTCCGTCATGGCCCCCGTCACGGCCCCCGTCACGGGAAGACGGGCCGGCGGCTGGTCGTATGACTTTATCGGTGGACATCAGACGGGCGCCTTCCCGGACGGCTGTGGCGGAGGGAACAGATCGGCGGCGGCGGCAAAGTGCACCGCCGGATGTTGGCACAATAGCCCGATCAGACGCTGAAGGAAGCGCCAGCCGTCATGGTCATGGTCCAGATGGTGGGTCAGCAGGCCGAACGGCTCCGCCGCCGGGCCGGGAGCGGTCATGTCAGGAGCGCCCAGGTCCGGAGTGCCGAGGGCGGCGGTGAACTCAAGCAACGGAGCCAGGGCCGGCGCTTCGCCCATGAAGGCGTGGGCCGGCCCGTGGCGGCCGCGCCAGTCCACCGGGTCCAGGTGGCAGTTGATCTCCAGGAGGCCGGCCAGCGGTCGCGGCCGGGCCCGCCGGCCGAAGCGCGACAGGCCGCCATAGCCCATTTCCGGCAGGGCCGGGATCAGGCCTGGCGCGATACGGTTCCACGGCGGCACCAGCACCGGCAGCAGCCGGGCCGGGCCGGTCCCGGCGGTGGCCAGCGTCTGCAGGCGGGCCCAGCCGGTGGCCAGGTCGCCATGGGTCAGGGGCAGCGGCCGGTGGGGCCCGAGCTCGCATTTCTTCTCGCCGTCCGGCGCATGGTTGGTGTGGCTGTAGCCATGCTGCAGCAGGCTGAGGCGGCCGTCCGGCCAGCGCCGGCCATCGAGCCCGGCGAGACGTGGCCCGAGGGAGTCCTGCAGCCGGGCCGGGATTACCGCCAGGGCCAGGGGCACGGCGTGGTCACCGGCGACCGCCAGCAGACGGTCGAGGGCCGGCGTGGCGGCCACCGCGTCGTCGTCGCGCCACCACACGGTGATCGCCGAACCGCTGTCGGCCAGCCGGTCGAGGGCGGCGGAAAGGGCGGCGAAGGCGCTCATGGTCCGGGGCGGGCGGCCAGGGCCTGCCGCAGCCAGCGGGCGGTGGCGGCGGCGCCGTCCAGATTTACCGGCGAAGGCGGCATCTCCCGGGGCAGGGCATCCAGAGCGGCGGCCAGGGCGGCCGGCGACAGCGCGTCCTCGTTCACCACCAGGGCGCGACCGGCGGCGGCCATGGCCCGGGCGCGCACCGACTGCTCGGATTCCCCGGCCGGACCCACAAAGGGGACGAGCACCGCCGGCGTGGCGGCGGCCAGCAGCTCGACCGCGCTGTTATAGCCGGCCTGGCTGATGGCGGCGACGGCGCCGGCCCAGCGCGCCGCCAGATCGCGCTGACCCACATGCAGGGAGAGGCCCGGCGGCTGGGTCGCGGCGGTGGTCAGCAGGCGGGCGCGGTCGGCCGCGGCAAGGCTGGCGGCGAAGACTTGCCACGGCTGATGGCGATGGCCGCTCAAGGCGCGGGCGGCGACGGCGGCATGCAACAGCGGCAGCCCGGCGGCGCCGCCACCGGCAGCGACGATGACGCCGTGACGTGGCGGACCAGCCGCGTCAGCAGCGATGGATGGAGCGGCGGAGGTTGGGGCCGCGGCCACGGACTGCGCCGCCACATAGCCGGTGTGGTGCACTCGCGAGCCAAGCGCCGACGCCAGCGGAAAGGAGTGGGCAAACGGCAGGAAGGCGCTGTCGCCATGGACCAGCACCGCATCGAACAGAGAGCCGATCCAGTCACAGGCTTCCTGGTGACGGCCGGCCTTACGCTCGCGCTTGACGATGTCGCGCACACTGACCACCGCCAGCGGTGGCGCCGCCAGCGCCCGCGCCGCCTGCAGCAGGGGCAGAAGCTCCGCCCGGAACGGCCGGCGGCCAAAGGGAAAATGCTCGACCATCACCACGTCGGGCCGCGCCTCATGGAGCAGCGCCAGCAGGCGGTCGCGGCGCGCCGCGGCCAGCGCCCCGCCATAGGGCTGGCCGTGCTCGCCGCTGAGCGCTGAGAAGGATTCGTCGCTGGCCACCCAGGGCAGTTGCACCAGACGGGCCGGGCCACAGGTGAGCCCCGGCACCGGCCGCCCACCACTGGCCAGGGTGACCTGGAAGCCGGCCGCGGCCAGCGCCCGGGCCAGCACAGTCGCCCGCACCAGGTGGCCGGAGCCCAGCAGATGCTGCACCCAGATGAGGACGCGCCGGCTCCTGGCCCCACTCATGGGCCGCCTCGCGGGCCAGCCCGCGGCGTGGGTCCGGGCGCGGCCGGTTGCGGAACGGGCAGGGGCCGGCCGTTGAGCGCCAGGTCGGCCGCCAGCAGGCGCAGCCGCCGACCGTCGAGGGCCAGGAGCTGCAGGCTGCCGGGCGCCACCCGGGCCGGTGGCGGGCCGGTCATGTCCCAGTCCGTGGCCAGCGCCAGCAAGGCGCGGATGACGCCCTTGTGGGTGACGAAGCCGCAGTCCCGACCGGCCGCGGCCACCGCCGCCAGCAACGGCGCCAGCCGGGCCATGACCATGGCCGGGCTTTCGCTGGACCCGGCACCGCAATCGGTGGCGGGGCCGGGCGGCGGCGTCATGTGGATGCCGCGCGCTTCCCGGGCCGCCAGGGCGGCGGGTTCTTCAGCGGCGATGGCGCGGAGCGAGCGGCCTTCCCACGCTCCCCAGTCCATCTCAATCAGGCGGTCATCGGTGGCGGCGGCGAGGTCCAGCAGGCGGGCGGTTTCCTGGCAGCGGAGCAGCGGCGAGGTGCGCCAGGCCCAGGCGGTCAGTTCCGGCGGCAGACTCCAGCCGCTTACGGCGGCGCGGCCGGCCGCATCCAGCGGCACATCGGCCCGCCCCTGCAACCGGTGAGCGCGGCTCCAGGCGGTGGGACCATGCCGCAACAGGGCCAGGCGGATCATCGCCCCATGCCACGAGGCGTGCGAGCCGAAGCGCGGACGAGAGCGCGGGCGAGGATGTGGTCGAGGCGGCGGGCGGCGCCGGCCAGACCGTGCCGGCGGCCGGTCAGGCGGCGGGCGCCGGCGGCCAGACGGGCACGCTCGTCGCTGTCCTGCAGCAGGTGACGGAGCGCGTGAGCGAAGGCCGCCGCATCGCCCACCGGCACCAGGCGGCCGGTGGCCCCGTCGTGAACCACCGCCGGCACGCCGCCGGCATCGCCGGCCAGCACCGGCACGCCGCTGGCCTGGGCCTCCAGCAGGGCCATGCCCCAGGCTTCGTTGATGGCCGGCCAGACACACAGGTCCGATGCGGCATAGAGGTCCGGCAGGGCGTCCTCCGGTTGCTGGCCGAGCCACACCATATGACGGGCCAGGGGCCGGAAGAGGCGGCGGACCGCCTCGCCGGCCGGGCCGTCGCCCACCGCCAGCAGGTGCCAGGCCGGCGCCTGCGCGGCGGGCGTCGCCAGAGGCAGGAGAGCCTTCGCCAGCAAGCGCCACGAGGCCAGCTTGTCGCCCGGCCGCATCATGGCCACGGCGATGAGCCACGGCGTTGCCGGATCGAGAGCGTGGGCGGTGGCCAGACGGGCGCGGCCAGCGGCGCGCCGCCGCCGCGCCGCCACATAGGGCCGGGCGTCGAGGAAAGGCGGCAGGTCATACAGGCGGCGGCCATCGGCCAGGCACGGCAGGACGCAGGCGCGGTCGGCCGGGTTGAGGGCAATGACCGCGGCGGCCTGGCCCAGCGCCGCCACCACCGCCGCGTGGCCCGCGGCCCATGGGCCGGTGCGGCGCTTTGGCGCGACGCTGGCCTCGGCCACCACATAGGGAATGGCCAGCTCCCGCGCCACCACCGGGCCGATGCCGTCCGGCGCCTTGTGAAACAGGTGATAGGTGAACCACAGGTCCGGCCGGTCGGCTGCGTCCCGCCAGCGACGGACAAGGGCCGCGGCCTGCTCCGCACTCTTCAGGCGCAGCACAGCGCGGCTCGCCGCCCCGGCCATGCCTTCATCGCCGGTCCAGGTACGCAGGCGGCTGGCGAGCACCGGCTGATGGCCGGCGCGGCGCAGGGCGGCCATCAGCAGTCCGGCCATGCGGCGGTCGCCGGACGGCACCGGATGGTCGGGCGGCTTCATGGGCGCGTAGAAGGCGATGCGCATGGGTGGCTTGCCGGCGCGCGGCCCTCAGGACCCGGCCCGCCGGGCGAGGGCGGCGGCGGCGATCTCGGTGGTGGCAAAGGGCGCTGCCGCCGGCCGGTCGGGCAGGCCGAACAGCGCTGCCAGCCGGCCAATATGATCGTGGAAGGCGAAATGGTCAGCGACCCGCTTGCCGCCGGCGAAGCCCAGCCGGGCGCGGCTGTCGGGATCGCTCATGAGGTCGGCCAGGATCGCGGCCAGGGCGGCGGGATTGTCCGGCGGCACCAGGCGGCCGGTCTGGTCATCGGTAATCAGCTCGGGCACCGCCGACACGTTACCGGCAATGACCGGCAGGTGCTGTGACAGGGCCTCCATCAGCACATTGGGCAGGCCGTCGCGGTCGCCGTCATCGGCGATGCGTGACGGCAGGACAAAGAGGTCGGCCTGGCGATAGGCGGCGATCACATCATCGGCGGCGCGCGCGCCCTGCCAGTCTATGCGTCCGGCCAGGCCAAGGCCCCGCGCCCCGGCGGCGAGGGCATCGTGCAATTCACCGCCGCCGATGCAGGTGAGATGCCAGTGCAGATCCGGCGGCAGGATGGACAGCGCCGTCAGCAGGTCGGCATAGCCCTTCTTTTCCACCAGCCGGCCGACCGTCAGCAGACGCACGGGATCGTCGCTGTCGCTGCCGTCGCGCGGCGGGCGGTGGCTGGGCGGCGGCGGGAAACGGTCGAGGTCGAGACCGTGATAGACCAGGTGGACCGGTCGGGCGGGCATGTCGGCCGCCGCCCCGCTGCCGGTGTCGGTGCGGGCCAGGGCCGCCAGATGGTCACGGCCATTGCCGGTGCAGGTCACCGTCCACGCCGCCTCGCGCAGCTTGGCGGCCTTCTCCCAGTCCGGCGTCGTCCAGATGTCCTTGGCGTGGGCCGACACGCTCCACGGCAGGTCCATCAGCATGGCGGCGTAGCGGGTCACTGACGCCGGGGTGTGCAGGAAGTGGGCATAGAGATGGGCGACGCCGGGCAGGGCGCCGGGCAGGTCGCGGGCCAGCACGAGAGCCTGGCCAAAGCGGCGCAGGCGGTTGGCGGTGGGGTCGCGCGCCAGATCGGCAAGGAAGCGGACGAAGGTGCGGGCGAAGGTGCGGCGGCGCAGGGCGGCGAGGAAGGCAAGCACGACGCGGCCCGGCGCCTGGCGCAGATATTCCGGCAGGTAGAGAACCGGCGCGGTCACCGCATCATGCACCGGGTGGGTGGCGCCATCGGTCGGCTGCCGCAGCGAGACCAAAAGGAGCGGCAGGCCGCGGCGCTCCAGCTCCAGGATTTCCTGGGCGATGAAGGTCTCGGACAGGCGCGGCCAGCCCTTCATCACGATGGCCGTAGGCCTGACGGCGGAGGCCGCAGGTTTCATGGCGGGGGCGGTCGGTCCGGCCGCGGGGCCGCGGACGGCGGCGGTGTCGGGCCGGGCGGCGGGAGCCTCTTCGCGGGGAGCCATGACCTTATGTGCCGCAAAGGGCCGGCCAGGGGAAGAGGCAGGCTGTGCACGGCCCGGCGCGGGTGTGTGTGGGCTGGGGCGTGTGTGGGCGCGTGCGGGCCGGGGCGCGTGTGGGGCTCAGCGTATGGCGGCGCGGTTGGCGCCGCGATCGGCGGCGACCGCCTGCACCGACGGGCGGCGGATCAGGCGGCGGGCCAGCCGGTTGATATTGTCGAGGCCGTCCAGCAGGCCCGGCACCACCACGTCGGAGGGACGGCGCTGCTGCGGCAGGTGACGCAGGGCCGTGGCCATGACCCGGCCGGGCGCGCGGCCGCTGCCCGGCGGTCCCGGGTCCGGCAGGGTGGCGACCAGGCCCAGCTCTTCCGCCCGGCGCGCCCGCAACCACTGTTCTAGGCGCGGCGTCGTGCGGGGGACCACCAGGGCCGGTTTGTCGAAGGAGAGAATCTCGCAGAAGGTGTTGTAGCCGCCCATGGCGACAATGCCGGCGCAGTTGGCCATCAGGCCCTCGATATGGGCGTCGAACACCAGGGCGTGGACCCGCTCCAGCTTTTCGATGCGGTGCAGGAAACCGGTGCGCGCGGTGCTGTCCAGGAAGGGCCCGAAGACGATGACCGCGTTGGCGGGAATGGCGGGGTCGGCCTCATAGGCATTGAGCACCCAGTCCACCAGCCCGTCGCCGTCGCCGCCGCCGCCGGGAGTCACCAGAATGTAGGGCCGGCCATCCTCTTTCGTGGTGCCGGGCAGATTGGCGGGCGGCGGCGCGAAGGCGGAGACCTCGCGCCGCAGATAGCCGGTATAGACGATGCGACGGCGCAGCGAACGCGGCAGGTCTATGCAGGCGAGCGGCTCATACATCTGCGGCAGGCCATAGACCCAGATCTGGTCGTAATAGCGCGCCAGCGCCGTCACATTGTCGTTGCGCCCCCATTCCGGCACCAGCAGGGATGGATCGTCCAGCACGTCGCGCAGGCCCAACACGATGGGCACGCCGCGGCGGTGCAGCGCGTCGAGAGTCGGCGCCAGCTCGCCGCGCAGGCCCCATGGCTCCTTGTCGACGATGAACAGGTGGGGATCGAACGCCTCCGCGGTCTCGGCGATGATGGCGCGGCGCATGGCCAGAGTCTGCTCCAGGTCCACATGGGCGTCGGCCGCCACATAGGCGCCGCTGCGCCGCTTGATGACGCCGGGGATGGAGATGTAGTCAACCCGCGCCCGGTAATCGAAATCGCCCAGCACCGGCGAACCGGAAACGATCAGGCAACGGGCCCGCTTGTTGGCGGCGACGATGGCATGGGCGATGGCGCGGCTGCGGCGCAGATGGCCAAGGCCGAAGGTATCGTGGCAATAGAGCAGCACGCGCATGGGCCTGGCCGCCATGGATGGTCACTCCCCTGCGTCGGGGCCGCTGCCCCAAAAGCCCTTGCGCCTGTGTCCGGCCCCGGCGGTCCGGAACCGTCGCCGGTTCCGGTCCCCCTTCCCCCGGGGGCCGGCCTGACGGGCGACCGCGCGGCCCGCCGGCGCCAAGACTAGGCGAGAACCGGGTGAGAGGCCAAGTCGGATGATGGCGGCGGGCGATGCCAGCGGCGGAACTGTCGGCTACGCTTTCGCTATGAGTTCCGCCGACCAACGCCGTGGCGCCCGCGCACCGCAAGCGTGGCCCGAAATGACAGACGAAGCCGGGTCCGGCCGGACACCGCGCTTGCTGCGCCTGTTGCTGGGCAGCATGGGTGATGCGCTGGCGGAGCGGCCGCTGCAACTGATGCTTGCAGGACTAGTGCTCGTTGGCACCGGCGGGGCGATCATTGTGCCGGTCGTTGGCTGGATGGTGTGGGAAGAGACCAAGTCCGCGCTTTCCATCGGTATTATTACATCCATGCCGCTGCTTGCTTTGCTTCTGGTTGTTCCGTTTGCCAGTATTCTGGCCGACCGGACGAACAGATTCCGCCTGCTGTGGCTCAGCCACCTGGCCTGCGCCCTGGGGCTGGCCATTTTGGGCGGCGTGGTGGCGGCGGGATTGGGTAGTGCGTGGGCTCTGGCGGTCGGACTCTCTGTTGTTGGTGTTGCCACTGCATTTGGCAGCCCGGTCTTGCTGTGCATCGTTCCCAGGCTGGTGCCCCGTCGCCTGTTGATCGCCGCGCTTGTTCTTGTGGGAGGGGCATCGTCGCTGGGTGAAGTAGGGCGCTTGCTTGTATTCGATTTGATGCCATTGGAGCGGGGCGCGATGTACGGGTTTGGTGGTGCGGCGATAGCCGAACTGGTGTTTCTGGGATTTCTGTTTCGTATCCGGTTGCGACCGTCCGGCCGGTTTACACCATCCGGCAAACCGTTCCTGACCGATCTGGCCGACGGTGTGCGCTATGTCCGGCGCCATGTGGGATTGGGCCCGCTCGTGGGTGTGAACCTGCTTGTGCTGTTTGCGGTGGCGTTGGCGCCCGAACTCAAACAGGCAGCGGGGGCATTCGGTATCCAAACATTTGTCGGCTTCCAGATGCTGGCCGTCCTGGCGCTTTTCGTCTTCAGTTTCTGGCTTGGCTATCGTTCGGCCCCATTTGGCCTGACGCGGATGGTATTGGTACTGGCGATCGCGGCAATGCCGCTGGCTGTTGTGGCGACGACCGGCGTCAGTGCCTGGATTGCCGCGTCCGCTGTCACGCTCCTGGGTGTGGCCGTCGCGGCGCTCGGGGTCTGTGTGTCCATGCTGGCGCAACTGAATGTGGCTGAACACATGCGTGGCCGGCTCGTCGGCGGGCTGACCTGGCTGGCGGCGATGTCGGCCAGTCTGGGCTGGCTGCTTAGCAAGGTTGGTGCGGACATGTTGGGCTGGACAGCGACGACACAGTGGTCGCCGGTGGTTTTGATTGTCGCTGGCATCACTCTTGTGGTGGCGCTGCGGCTGTACCGGCGGGGCGAGCCCCTGCGCGCCACCCTCGAGTCACCGGCGACATTGCATGCCCCGGTGGAGCCTTAGCCCCGACCCAGAACCGACAACACCGGGTCCGTGCCGCGCAGGGCCGGCGGCAGGCGGCTTTCCAGGCCCAGCGCCAGAAGCTGCAGCCCCATGAGCAGGATAATGAGGGTGGCAGCCGGCCAGACGGCCATGGCCGGGGCAAAGGGGATGAAGTTGATCGTATTGGAAACAACCCATCCCAGGGATAGATCACCGAACAGGAGGCCGAGAAATCCCAGGCCCTGTATGGCTAGCAAAACGAATACCGCGAAGTGCAGCGCATGGACAGTCAGCACCGTGAGCCGCAGACGCGACTGCTGTCCCGGACCGGCGGGCGGGATACGCCTCAGTGTAGCGAACGCGCCCCGCGTAAGCGGCAGGCTGTAGAGTGTGATGATCGCCAGAAAAAGAGGCCATGTCAGCCACCATGAGGTGAGCAGCAGCATGACGAGTATGAACAGCGGCATGGCGAGGTAGAATTGGGCGAAGGCATCACCGAGCCATCGCACGATGGGCCCGACCCTGCTCCGGTGTTCCAGCCAGGCGAAAAGCAAACCCGCGCCATAAGCCAGAGGCAGAAATAAGCTAACGTTCAGAAAGTCGCCGCGAATGGCGAAGAGAATGCGGCTGAACAGGTCGCGACACTGCCCGTCAAGCCCGAACAGATGTCCAGGCTGGGAGAACCCGCTGCCGGCAAAGCCGGCGGGGAAAGTCTGAAACGGGTCATAAGGCGCCAGTCAAGGCGCGAACAGAGCGATGACAACCGCGCCGCCGGTAATCACACCACCGATGGCGAGGAGACTGCGGTCGTAGAGGGTCATGGCCGGATCATGATGCGTCGCCGCTCACCATGGTGCGTTCACCACGGCGCGTCGGGGCGGAAGGGAATGTCGGTGCTGCCATAGTCGATGCCCAGCTTCCACAGCTCGCTGGTCACCTGGCTGCGATGGTGGGTCTGGTGGCTGAACAACTGGACGGCGAAGAGCGGCCGGGGAATGCGCCGCGGCGGTGCGCCGTCCGGACCGGGCCGTTCATAGACGCCGCTTCGCCACTCCGCGCGGTCGGCCAGACGATCGATGAAATCATCCAACGCGGCGCGGTCGCGTTTGATGTCGGTCCAGTGGTCGCCGCCGGCGGCGGGCACACCGGGCACACCGAGCGGGTGGCTCATGATCCAGCGGTCCACGTTCATGATGTGAACCAGGGTCTGGTGGATGGAGCCGAAGAACATGCCGCGGTCGGCCCGCCGCTCCTGGTCGGACAAGGTATCGCAGAAGCCGAACACCCTGGTGTTCTGCCAGCGGTTGTAGTGCGCCATCTCGCGCACAAAATCCGGCGTGATCACCCCGACCCCCTCCCCTTGTGGCAAAGGCAAGGATGACGCGCCAAATGCTGTGAGTCGACTCCGGGGCGCGACAGGCGCAGGCTGGAGCGACGCCGGCGGCAAGACCGGCGGGTTTCAGGGCAACGGACGGAGGGCCAGATGAGCAAGGTGACTATTCACCCGGCCGTGGACGGCGGGGTCAAGGCGGGGTCGGCCGATTTCAAGGGCGGCACCCTGCACTGCAATTGTGCGGACAAACGGGTCGAGGTGCGGGTGGAAAGCCAATGCGCCCACAATCATGTCTGTGGCTGCACCAAGTGCTGGAAGCCGGCGGGTGCGACTTTCTCGCAGGTGGCGGTGGTGCCGCGCGAGGCGCTGAGCGTGACCGCCAATGGCGACAAGCTGGCGGTGGTGGACGCCAAGGCGGCGATCCAGCGTCACGCCTGCAAGAAATGCGGCGCCCACATGTACGGCCGCATCGAGGATAAGGGACATCCGTTCCACGGTCTCGACTTCATCCACACGGAACTTTCGGACGATGCGGGCTGGGCGGCGCCGGAGTTCGCCGCCTTCGTCTCGTCGGTCATCGAGTCCGGCGTGGCCCCCGCCGCCATGGCCGGCGTACGGCAGCGCCTGCGCGACCTGAAGCTGGAGCCCTATGACTGCCTGTCGCCGCCGCTGATGGACGCCATCGCCAGCCATGTGGCGAAGGCCAAGGGCACGCTGGCCACCTGAGGGCAGCCTGAGGTCGACCTGGGAGGGAGGTCACGGCGTGATGGCCGGCCCGCTGGCTATGCCCGGCGGCCGGGCTGGGCTAGGCTTGCCGGCCCGGACGCGACAACCGCCCCGGGGATGACCGCCGGCCGGCCGGTGGCGGGATGATCCGCGCCGGGCCGTGCGCCCGGCCAGTGGCAGGGGCCATGGACCGCAGTATCTATCGCTTTGTCCTGCGCTATTCCAAGCGCGAGCAGATCATGCTGATCCTGCTGGCCGGCGTATCCTATCCCTTCCTCTACTATTCCTATGACCTGCCCAAGCAGATCATCAACCACATCCGGGCGGTGGTGGAGAACCAGTCGCAGGGGGTTCTGACCGCCTATCCGGATGCGGCCCTGCCGCTGGTCGATCTGCAGTTCACCGCGCTGGGCTGGCTGGTCCTGCTGTGCATGGTGTTCCTGGCGCTGACCCTGATCAACGGCGGCTTCAAGTTCTACATCAACGTGTTCAAGGGCCAGTTGGCGGAGCGCATGTTGCGCCGCCTGCGCTATGAACTGTATGCCCGCGTGCTGCGCTTTCCCCTGGCCCACTTCAAGAAGGTGAGCCAGGGCGAGATCATCCCCATGATCACCTCGGAGGTGGAGCCTCTCGGCGGCTTCATCGGCGACGCCTACGTCCAGCCCATCTTTCAGGGCGGGCTTCTGCTGGTGCCCCTGGGGTTCATCCTGGCGCAGGATCCGGTGCTGGGCATCGCCGCGCTGGCCATGTTCCCGGTGCAGGGCTACATCATTCCGAAGATTCAGCGCGTCGCCAACCGCCTGGGCAAAGAGCGGGTGCTGACCGTGCGCAAGCTGGGCGACCGCATCGGCGAATCCATTGCCGGCATCGACACCCTGCGGGCCAGCGACGCCACGGCCTTCGCCCGGGCCGACATGGCGAGCCGGCTGGGCGTCATCTATGACCTGCGCTTCCATATCTACCGGCTCAAGGGCTGGCAGAAATACATCAACAACTCGCTGGACAAGATTACGCCGTTCTTCTTCTACCTGCTGGGCGGCTGGCTGGTGTTCGCGGGCGATCTGGACCTTGGCGCGCTGGTGGCAGTGATCGCCGCCCAGAAGGATCTGGCCGCACCGTGGAAGGAGCTGCTGACCTACTACCAGCAGAAGGAAGACACCCGCATCAAGTATGAGCAGGTCATCGAGCAGTTCGATCCGGCCGGCATGCTGGATCCCAACCTGCTGGACCCCGATGCGGCGGCGGAGCCGCTCAGCGGCGAGGTGGCGGCGGCCAATCTGACCTATGCGGAAGATGGCAGCGACCCGGCGGTGGCCGGCGCCAATTTCCGCTTTCCCCTGAAGACCCATGTGGCGGTTCTGGGATCGGGCCGCAGCGGCCGCGAAGAGGTGGCGATGCTGCTGGCCGGACTGCTGCGCTCAACCGGCGGTCGGCTGACCATCGGCGGCCGCGACGTGGCGGAGATGCCGGCAGCGGTGCTCGGCCGGCGCATCGGCTATGTGGGGCCGCAGGCGACCCTGTTCAGCGCCAGCCTGGGCGACAATCTGTTCCTTGGCCTGAAGCACCGGCCGGTGCGGCCGCGCGACCTGATGCGCGATGCGGCAGCCGATGACGCCCGGCTGAAGCATGAAAGCGAGCGGCGGCGGCACGAAGCGCTGCGCGCCGGCAATACGGGCGATGACCCGGACGATGACTGGCTGGATCTGGAGTCGGTGGGGGTGGCGGACGGCGACGGGCTGCTGGCGCGGGCGCATGAGGTGCTGGAGCATGTGGAGATGGCCGGCGACGTCTATCAACTGGGCCTGCGCGGCACCATCGACCCGACCCGCCACCCGGCCCTGGCCGATGCCATCCTGGAGGCCAGGCGACGGCTGCATCACCGGCTGGAGGATGCGGGCAAGGCGCGGTTCGTCGAGGCCTATGACCGCAGCACCTACAACACCAACGCCACGGTGGCGGAAAACCTGCTGTTCGGCACGCCGCGGGATTCCCGTTTCGACGCGGCGCGACTGGCCGAGAACGATTATGTGCGCCAGGTTCTGACGAGCGCCGGGCTCGACCAGACGTTCTTTGACACCGGCCTGCAGGTGGCGGAGACCATGGTGGAAATCTTCGCCGACCTGCCGCCGGGTCATGAGTTTTTCGATCAGTTCGGCTTCTTCGATTCCGACGATCTGCCGGACTATCAACGGATAGTCGCCGAGGCCGGACGCAGCGGCGGCGCCAGCCTGACCGACGCCGATCATCAGCGCCTGGTCGGTCTGACCTTCATGCTGTCGCCGGCGCGCCACCGCCTGGGGCTGATTGATGACCAGATGCAGGACAGAATCCTGCAGGCCCGCCGTCTGTTCAGCGATGATTTGCCGGCGGCGTTGCGCGACGCGGTCGCCTTCTTTGACGTGGAGCAGTACAACGCGGCGGCGACCCTGCAGGACAATATCCTGTTCGGCAAACTGGCCTATGGCCAGGCCGATGCGGAGGCCCAGGTCTCTGCCCTGATGGGCGAGGTGGTGGACGCGCTGAACCTGCGGGGCCGGGTCATGGAAGTGGGCCTGACCTACCAGGTCGGCGTCGGCGGCTCGCGTCTGAGCCGGGTGCAGCGGCAGAAGCTGGCCATCGCCCAGGCCCTGCTGAAGCGGCCCGACCTGCTGGTGCTGAACGAGGCGACCGGCGTTCTGGACAGCGCCACCGAAACGCGCCTGGCCGACGCCCTGCAGACGGAGATGGCGGGGCGTGGTCTGGTCTGGGTGCTGACCCGGCCAGCACTGGTGGAGCGGTTCGACCGGGTGCTGGTGATGCATCGGGGGCGGGTGGTGGAGGACGGCGAGGTCAAGGCGCTGGCCGATGGCCAGTCGCGGCTGAAGAAAATTCTGGCGGCGGAGTAGGCCCCGCGGCCGGACCGGGCGCAGGGCGCGCGTGCGGCCGGGACAGGCCGTCGCGGGCATGAGGGGAGCAACGGGAGAGTGACGGGATGAGTTTGAACCAGGAAGTGGATCTGCTGCGCAGCATTCCCCTGTTCCAGAATATGGAGCCGTCGAAGCTTAAGCTGCTGGCCTTCACCGCCGAGCGTCTGACCTTCGAACCGGGCCAGATGCTGTTCCGCCAGGGCGATCCGGGTGACGCGCTCTATATTGTTGTGGAGGGCGAGGCGGAGGTGTTCATCGACTCCGCCGACGGCGAGCTGCACCTGGCCGAGATCGGCCGCAACGCGCCGGTGGGCGAGATGGCCATTGTCGGCGACGTGCCGCGCAGCGCATCGGTCCGGGCCACGTCGGCGCTGGTCACCCTCAAGATCAGCAAGGAGCTGTTCTTCCGCCTGGTCAACGAGTTTCCGCAGATCGCCGTGGAGATCATGCGGGTGCTGGCGACGCGGCTGGAGCACACCAACACCCAGTTGCGCGCGGCGGAGGCGGAGCTCCGGCGGCTGCAGGCGGACGGGCCGTGACGGTCGGCTGCCGGGCTGGCCGCCGGGCTGGCCGCCGGGATTGCCGCCCGGTTCGCCAGTGAGCCGGCTGGACAGTTTCATCCGCCGCATGGAGGCGCAGCGCGCCTGCCTCGATGCGGCGGCGACCCTGATAACCGAGGAAGCCGTGGCGGGCCCGGTTCTGGAGCTCGGTCTTGGCAATGGCCGCACCTACGACCATCTGCGCGAGCGCTTGCCGGACCGCGAGATTTTCGTGTTCGAACGCAAGGTAGCGGCGCACCCCGATTGCGTTCCCGACGACGCGCATCTCTTTCTCGGCGCCATTGACGAAACCCTGCCGCAGGCAGAGCGGCGGCTTGGCCGCAGCGCCGCCCTGGCGCACAGCGATCTGGGCACCGGCGATGCGGCGGCCAATGCGGTGCTGGCCCGCCTGATTGGCCCGGCCCTGGCCCGGCTGGTGCGGCCCGGCGGTGTCATTGTCAGCGACCAGGCGCTCGACGTGGCGGGCTGGTCTGACCTGCCCCTGCCGGCGGGCGTCAGGCCGGGGCGCTATCACCTGTACCGGGCGGTCTGAACCGGTGGCGGACGCGTCGCTGACGACGCAGCGCGACCCGCTGGCGGCGTGGCGCAAACTGGACGCGGTGAGCCGGATGATCGCCCGCCTGACCAGCCAGAAAGCAGCACTGACGGCGGCGGCGGAGAGGCTGGTTGGAATCGACGGCATGGTCCTGGAGGTGGGGCTCGGCAAGGGGCGGACCTGGGACCTGCTGGGCCATCTGCTGCCGGAGCGTCGACGGCTGGCGCTGGACCGCGAGGTGCATGCGCCGGCGGCGCTGCGGCCAGCGGCGGATCAACTGATGCTGGGCGAGTTGTCGGAGCTGCTGCCGCGGCTGGCGCGGGACATGCCGGGCCAGGTGGCGCTGGCCCATGTGGATTGCGGCGGCGAAGGCCGGGCGGCGGATGCGGCGTTCGATGCCTGGCTGCCGGCGGCGCTGCATCCGCTGCTGGCGGCGGGGGCGGTGGTGGCGCAGGACCGGCCGCGCGGTCACCCGCGCTGGCGGGCGCTGCCGGCGCCGGCGGGCATGACGGTGTTTCCTTATTATCTCTACCGAAAGGATGCGACATGAGCGATCAGGAAAGAGCCGAGGCGCCATCAGCGGCGACCGGCGGAAGGCCCGGCTTCAACAGCCTGCTGAACAGCGCCATGGTTATGACCGGCCGGAACCTCCGACCGCTGGCCATCTGGATGCTGCCGATGCTCGTCGTCGCGGCGTTGGCGGAGGTGTTATCCTACAGCGCCGTGTTTATGGCGACCGGGAGCCTGGCTATGAGCGGGTTTCTGACCGCGGCCGGCATGATACTCGACCTCCTGAACACGTATGTTCTCGGCGCCTTCGTCACATTGGGCATCGTCAACAGCGTCCTCGACCATGGCGCCATCCGCATGCGCGGTCTGGCCTGGCCGGGTTTGGACGGCCGCGCCTGGCGCATGGCCGGCGTTGGCCTGTTGCTGACGCTGCTGCTGGCAGCGGGCTGGGTGGGGAGCGTGTTGGTGGTATCTCTGGTCAGCCACTCACCGGTCGTTCTCGCAGTGGCTTTTGCGGTGGTGCTGCTGGCCATAATCTGGATCTATATCCGGCTTCTGCCCTGGCCGCCGGCTATCGCCCGTGGCCGGCGCCTGGGACCAGGCGGCGTCTGGAGGCTCACCGCCGGACACACGATTCGCCTGGGCGGCTCCCTGTTGCTGCTGGCATTGCTGATGGCCTTCGTCGGGGTCGTTGTATTCGTCGCCGGCGGGGCGATTGCCACCGGCGCAATCGCGTTGTCCGCAGGCACGTCATTGGCCTGGGTGGTGACCACTCTGGTGGTGGCCGCCGGCGTCGCCGGTGTGGCATTTCTTTATGTCTTCGGGTTTGGCCTGTTCGCCATCTTCACCGCGCTGGTCTATGGCCGCCTGAGCGGCGACGGGCCGCCGGCGCCGGATGCGGCGGGTCCAGAGGACGACGGAACGCCCGTGGCGAATCCCTAAAGGTCGAGCCGCACCATCACCGGCACATGGTCCGACGCCTTCGGCCAGTCGCGGGTGGCGTCGATGATGCGCGCGTCGGTCAGCGCGCCGGCGAGGGCCGGCGTCAGCCACACATGGTCGAGCCGGCGACCGCGGTTTGACGCCCGCCAGTCTTTCGCCCGGTAGCTCCACCAGGTATAGAGCGGCGCGTCGGGCCCGTGGCTGTGGCGCACGGCGTCAATCCAGCCATGAGCATCGCGCGCCGCGTCCAGCCGGGTGGTCTCCGGCGGGGTGTGGCTGACGATGTTGAGCAACTGCTTGTGGCTCCACACGTCGCTCGGCAGGGGCGCCACGTTGAGGTCACCGACCAGCACACGCTTGCGCCGGGAGCGCCCGCCGCCGCCGGGCAGGTCCTTGCCCCAGGCTTTCATCTCGTCGAGGAAGGCCAGCTTGTGGGCGAACTTGGCATTCGCCGCCGGGTCCGGCACGTCGCCGCCGGCCGGCACATAGAAATTGTGCACTTCTATATCGCCGGCCAACACGGCGGACAGGTGGCGGCAGTCGTCCTGACCGCACCAGATGCGGCTGTCGATCCTGGTCAGCGGCAGGCGCGACAGGATGGCGACGCCGCTGTGCATCTTCTGGCCCTTGAGGGCCACGTGCGGATAGCCGAGCCCGTCGGTGATGTGGGACAGGGGGAAGTCGCTGTCCTGGGCGCGGGTCTCCTGCAGGCAGATGACGTCCGGCTGTTCGGCGGCGACGAAACGGTCCAGCGAATCGAGGCGCGAACGGATCGAATTGATGTTCCAGGTGGCGAGGCGGAGGGCCGGCATGGTCAGGCGCGTGGTGAGTGTCGGTATCGGGTTCAGGTGGCGACGCCGCCGGCGGCGGGCTTGAGCCCGCGTTCGGCCAGCTCTGCCTCGGTATAGAAGGCATCGGCGTGAATATCGTCCATGCGCATGCCCGCGCCGCGCAGGTGGCGGGTCAGCGCCTCGACCATCACCGGCGGCCCGGCGGTGTAGCACTTGAAGCCCTCCAGATCGGTGATGTCGGCGGCCACCGCCTCATGGACGAAACCGCTGCGCCGCTCACCACGGGGGGCGTCACCGTCCGGCTCGCTCAGCACCACATGCAGCGTGAGGTTGGGATGGGCGGCGGTGAGCTCTCTGAAACGCTCTTCGAAATAGACGTCCCGTTCGGCCCGCATGCCGAGATAGAGGTGGATGGGCTGGGCCATGCTGCGAGCCAGTGCGGTTTCGACGATGGCCTTGACCGGCGCCAGGCCGGAACCGCCGGCGACGGCGAGAATGGGGCCGGTGTGAAACTCACGCAGGTGGGCCATGCCGAAGGGGCCATGCACCGACACGGGCTCTCCCACCTTGAGGGTCTGTTCCACATAGGCCGAGACCTGGCCGCCGGGAATATGACGGACATGGAACTCCAGCGTGTCCTCGTCCGGACGCGAGGCGAAGGAATAGTCGCGGCGCGGCAGGCTGTCGAAGGTGACCTGGGCGAACTGGCCGGCGGAGAAGGCGAGCGGTCCCCCTGCACCCTGGTCCAGGACGATGCGCACCACGTCGTGGGTCATGCGCTCATGATGCCTGACGGTGCACTGAACCGTGGCCAGCGGATGGTTGGGCGCGTCGTCGAACTCCAGCCAGGCCACCTCGCAGTCGGCCCGCGGCCGGGAGCGGCAGGCCAGCACCAGCCCGGAGTCTTTCTCCTCGTCGGTCAGCGCAAACTCCTCATAGGGCAGCATGTCGACGCGGCCCGACAGCAGGCGCGACTTGCAGGTGCCGCACATGCCGGAGCGGCAGGAATGGGGATAGTTGATGCCGGCGTCGAGGGCGGTTTCCAGAATGGTGCGGTCCTCCGCCACCTGGATGGGCGTGGTGGCGCGGCGGATACGGACGGTGTGGCTCATGGGCGCGTCTCTGCAGCAGCAATCGGGAAAGGCCGCCGGAAACGGAGGCGCGGAAAGGACAGGCAAGGGATTTAGGCCAGGTGACGGGGCGGGTCAAACCCGCGCCGCGGGCTGACAGGCGGGAATCCGTCAGGCGGCGACGGCGGCGTCCTGCGCCAGTCGCTTTTCCATGTGGGCGCGGCAGGCAGCGCCGAAGGCGGCGAAGAGGGTGCGGCTGATGGCGTCCTCCACCGGCTTGTATTCCGGATGCCATTGCACCCCCAGCACGAAGCCCGGCGCGCCATCCACTGAGATGGCCTCGATCACGCCATCCTCGCACACCGCCTCCAGCCGCACGTTGCGGCCCATGCGGTTGACCGCCTGGCCGTGCAGGGAATTGACCAGCAGGCGCTTGTCATCGAAGAGGGAATCGAAGATGCCGCCGGGCCGCACGTCGATCCAGTGGCGCGGCGCGGTCACTTTTTCCGGAGGGTCACCGGGCGTCATGCGGTGGTTGAGCTTGCCGGGCTGGGCGCTGACTTCGACGAACAGCGAGCCGCCCAGCGCTACATTGATCTCCTGCATACCGCGGCACAGACCGAACACCGGAATGCCGCGGCGCACCGCATGACGGATCAGCGGCAGGACGGTGGAATCGCGGCGCGGGTCGATCAGCCGGCCCGGCCCGTCCGGCGGCCCGTCATAGAGGTGGGTCTGCACATTGGCGCGGCCGCCGGTCAGCAGCAGGCCGTCGAGACGGTCGAGCAGCGCATCGGCGTCACGTCCGCCGAGCCCCGGAAAGATCAGCGGCACACCGCCGGCGCCGTCCCGCACCGCCAGCACACAGCCTTCCGATGTGGAATAGCGATGGTAGCCATTGTCCGACATGGTGTTGGCAGAAATAGCGATGAGCGGCCGCCGGTCATGGTCGGGTCGGGCGGGATCGCGCGCCGGATCGCGGGCGCTGGCCACCGGCGGGGTGGCGCGTTTCATCGCCGGCGGGCTGTCGCCGGCAACAGCCGCCGGTTGTGCGGCGCCCGGGGCGGCGGCGGGGCGGGCGTCCATCAGGCGGCGCGCCGGGCGGTGGCGGCCAGAGCGTCGCGGCAGGCCTGACCGAAGGCGCCGAACAGCGCCTGACTCATGGGCTGGTCTTCGATGCGCCATTCCGGGTGCCACTGCACGCCGATGGCGAAGGCCGCGCCGTCCACGCGGATGGCCTCGATGACCCCGTCCTCGGCCCGCGCCTCGACGATGATGCGCTCACCGGGCCGGTCCACTGCCTGGCTGTGCAGGGAGTTGACGGTCAGCCGCTCGACGCCGAACAGACGATGGAGAACGCCATTGCCGGCGAAGATCACATCGTGGCGCGGCGCCCACATGGCCTCACGCGGCAGTTGACGTTGCGGGCGGTGATCGAAGTTGCCCGGCACCTGATGCACCGCCTGATGCAGGGTGCCGCCGAAGGCGACGTTGAGCTCCTGATGGCCGCGGCACACCGCCAGCAGCGGCTTGCCGGCGGCGATCATGGCGCGGATCAGCGGCAGCATGACCGCGTCGCGGCCATGGTCGTTCTCGCCCGGCGTCTCGGCCTTTGCCGGATCGGCGGTGGCGCCATAGTGGTGCGGCGCCACGTTGGACGGACTGCCGGACAGGAACAGACCATCGAGCTGGCGCGCCAGATCGGCCACGTCGGCCGCACCGGCCGGCGGGATCAGGATCGGCAGGCCGCCGGTATAGCCGGCCACCGCATGGACATATTGTTCATCGGTGCCGTGGCTCAGCCAGCGCGGGCCGATGGTCCTGGCGCAGGCGGGAATGCCGATCAGGGGCTGGCGACTCATGGTCGGGCGTGGCTCACAACAAGGGTTCGGGCCGCTCCGGGCCGGAGCGACGGCGCAGTTTAGCCGAGCCGCGATCGCCACGCAAAAGCCGCAGGTGGAACCGCGGGCAATGGCGCGCGCGGACCGGCGCATGGATCGGGTGGCGGGCGGCGGCCCGCCCGGCCAGGCTGTGCCCAGTGTGCGGCAAGGAGATTGATGAGCCATGAACAGCGCATATGAGGCACCGGGTGCGGCCGGTCCGGTTTATGATGGTCCCCTAAGAGGAGGGGCAGGAGGAGAGCCGGCGGTGGCGCACGAACGGGACGACAAGAGCGACTATGGCCGGGTGGCGCGGGCCATCCGCTATCTGGACGCGGCCCATGCGGAGCAGCCGAAGCTGGACGAGGTAGCGCGCCATGTGGGTCTGTCGCCGGCACACTTTCAGCGGCTGTTCACCCGCTGGGCCGGCACCAGCCCGAAACGGTTTCTGGCCGCCGTCACCCTGCGTCACGCCAAGGCGCTGCTGCGCAGTGAGGAGGATGTGCTGGATACCGCCCTGGCGGTGGGCCTGTCGGGGCCGTCGCGGCTGCATGACCTGTTCGTCACCTGGGAGGCCATGACGCCGGGCGACTACAAGAGCGGCGGCCACGGCCTCACCATTGCCTATGGGGTGCACGACACGCCGTTCGGCCCGGCCCTGCTGCTGGCCACGGAGCGGGGGATTTGCGGCCTGGATTTTCTGATTGAGGAGTCGAGCCGTCAGGCGCTGGACCGGGCGGCGGCCGACTGGCCACGCTCGCGGCTGGTGCCGGGCCCGGCGGCGACGGCGCAATGGATGGAGCGGGTGTTTCCCGCCGGCGGCCTGCCCGACCCGGCAAAGCCGCCGCATCTGGTGCTGCGCGGCACCGGCTTTCAGACGCGGGTGTGGAGCGCACTGCTGAAGGTGCCGCCGGGACAGTTGGTGAGCTACAGCCAGTTGGCCCGTCTGGCCGGCGCCCCCCGGGCGCAGCGCGCCGTCGGCCGGGTCATGGCCGAAAACCGTATCGGCTGGCTGGTGCCGTGCCACCGGGTGATCCGCGCGTCGGGCGCCTTTGGCGACTATCGCTGGGGGCCGGTCAGGCGCAAGGTGATGTTCGGCTGGGAGGCGGCGCGGGTCGGCGGCGTGGCCGGCGAAACGGCGGGCGGGCCGGAAGGCGGCGGCGTACTTGCGCAGACGTGAGTCGCGTCGCCCGCCCCGCCGGGCCATGATCGGTCGGGCGGTTGCCGGCCGGCGGGCGTGCCTGTAGGGCAAGCCGGGAACAGGCGATAGGGCGGTGCCAGGGATGGCGACACAGATGGGTGTGCATAGATGAGTGCGCGGCGATGAGTGCACGGCGATGACCCTGCCATCTGTGGAGACCCTGGGGCTGGTCAAGATCGCCCTGGTGTTCGGCACCCTGGCGGTGCTGTTCGTAGCCGAACGGCTGCGCCCCGCCGCGCCCCTGCCTCCTGTGGTGGTCGCGCGGCGGTGGGGCCGGCTGGCCGGCAATGCGGGGCTGGCGGTGCTCAATGCCGGCATTTCCATCGCCATCATCGTGCCGCTGACCATCTGGGTGGCGGGCGCGCTGGGCGGTCTGAGCGTGGACTGGCGGCCCGTGTGGTGGGGCGGCTGGGCCGGTCTGGCGCTGGATATGGTGCTGCTGGATCTGTGGATTTACTGGTGGCACCGCTTCAACCATGTAGTGCCGCTGCTGTGGCGCTTTCACCAGGTGCATCATCTGGACCGCACCCTGGACGTGACCACGGCGGTGCGCTTTCACTTCGGCGAGGTGGTCCTGTCGGCCCTGGCGCGGGTGCCGGTCGTGGTGATCCTGGGCTTTCCCGTGACCAGCGTGCTCGCCTTCGAGGCGGCGCTGGGCGCGGCGTCGGCGTTCCACCACTCCAACCTGAAACTGCCGCGGGCGCTGGAGCGGGCCTTGAGCCGCGTCATCATCACGCCGTCGATCCACTGGGTGCATCACCACCGGGTCAGGCGTGACACGGACAGCAATTACGGCACCATCTTCAGTTTCTGGGACCGGCTGTTCGGCTCGCGGAGCCGGACGGCGCGCACGTCGGACATGGAAATCGGCGTCGAGGGCCGGCCTGAACGCGACTTCGCGCGGTTGCTGTGGGTGCCGTTTGGGAAGGGGTGATATAGAATTGGTTGGTAACTATCCGCCTGGGTAGATCGGAGAACTAGGCAGCCTCAAAGCGACAAACAATGGCCACATACACACCGCTGGATGTCTCTACAAACGAAAATCGTATCACCGTCTCGGGTGGCTTGCGAACTGCGGAGATGCGTTATCTTTTTGCGGCAATATTTAACACTGTGTCTAATAAAGGGTACAAGGATATTGTGCTTGACCTATCCAACTTAGGTATTGCCTTCGCTCCACCGATACTCGCACTGGCTTGTATATGTCGTAACTATCTTGTTGAAGGAATTGATACAGAATTGGTTTTGCCCAGAGACAGCCGTCTCAGTTCTATATTTGCTAATGCGAATTGGGCGCACATAATCTCACCTATGATGCATCCGAAATCGAGCTATCAGGGAACAAAGCAGTTGCCCGCGATGCAATTCCAAACACCACAAGAACAGCATCAAGCAGTGTCCAAAATTATGGACCAGATTCTAGGTACACTAGACGAAATTGAGAAGTCGCACTTGAGCGCAATTGAGTGGTCGGTAAATGAGGTCACTGACAATGTTCTGAACCACTCTGAATCACGTATGGGCGGGCTAGTTCAGGTTACCAAGTTTGAAAAAAACCGGAAGGAATTCGAGTTTTGTGTTGCCGATGCAGGGTTGGGTATCCCGTACACGTTGCGTCAAGGGCACCCCGAGATTCGTAGCGACTCGGAAGCGCTTGACAGAGCTATCCGCGAAGGTGTTACCCGAGGCGTAAATTATGGGCAGGGAAACGGACTGTACGGAAGTTTTCGTATCGCAGAATCAACCGAAGGCAGTTTTGAGATTCAGTCGGGAAACGCAAGTTTCTTCTATAACCAGAAAGACAAAGCCATCCATAGCCAAAACCAGAACATCCCGTTCTCTGGGACTCTCGTATCGGCAACTGTAGGGTATAACAATCCTTTGGTGCTGGAGAATGTGCTGGAATTCAATAATCGAAAGCATGTACCGGTTGATTCCATCGATCTCAAGTATGGCGACGACGAAAGTGGGAATCTAATCTTCCCCCTTAGGAATGAAAGCGAAGGATATGGGACTAGAGGCGCAGGAGCTACTGTCAGGACGAAAATCCTCAATCTAGCAAAGTTTTCGACTCGCAAGGTAATTATCGATCTGGAAAAGATACGCCTAGTTTCAAGTAGCTACGCAGATGAAGTTTTTGGAAAGCTCTTCGCTGAGTTGGGGCCCTTGGAGTTCAATAAGAAGATTGAAATAATAAATGCAGAAGATATTGTTCAGCGTTTGATAGATAGAAGTATAATTCAAAGAATGAAGGCAGTTTAGTAATTCGTTTGTTAATATTTTTTCATCGTAACGATTTATTGACAGCAACGGCCGAGTCCTCGAAGTCCAGCAGGCCGAGCCTGCCGCCCTTGCCCTTCGGCACATAGGATGCCCAGCCGAGCATCCGCTGGGCCGCCGCCGGCAGGGTGCGGGCGACCTCCAGCGGCACGGCCAGGGCGTGGTTTTCTTCCGGCCTGATAAGGGCCGAGACATAGCTGATGTGCAGGCCCATGCGCCACGTATCCGCCGTGCGGTTGTGGCCGGCGCCGTGGACGGTGCGGCCGCTGTAGAACAGCACCGAGCCCGCCGGCATGACCGCCTGGGTCACTGAATCGTCGCTGGCCGCCGGATCGAAGGCCGGCGTTTCACCATGACTGCCGGGCACCACGCGGGTGGCACCGTTCTCTGCCGTGAAGTCCTCCAGGGCGATCATGGTGGAGACGCTTGCGGCAAAGCCCATGCGGGCCAGCGCCGGCCAGTTGTCGTCGTCGCGGTGCAGCCGCTGCGCCGGCTCGCCCGGTCCCACCACCATCATCTGACCGGTGTTGAGCCAGACGTCTTCGGTATCGTCCTTGAGCAGCACCCGGTGGGCATAGGCCAGCAGGGCCGGATGCAGCAGCAGGTCGATGAAGGCCGGCGCCTTGGCGGCGAGGCCGCAGAACCGCTTGGTGTTGTTGCCATAGAAGGTGCGGCGGCGCGCGGCGTCACTGGTGCTGCCCGGTCGGGCGGTCTGCACATGGGGCCGGATCTGGTTGAGAAAGGCCTGACGCACGGCGTCGGGGATCAGCCGCTCGACGATCACCCCGCCATCGGCCGCGGCGGCGGCGAGCCAATGATCCGCCGGCGCATCGGCGGCGAAGCGTTGCAACTCAGCCATGAGAACCCCCGCTTATGTCCGCGGCGGGAAGTCTAGCGGCTGGCCGGGCCGCCTGGCCAGCCGCCCGGTCCGGCGCCTGTCTGCCTTTGGGCGGAGCCCGGGGGCACCGCGCTTGACCTTCCCACCACGGGAAGGTTTATGTGATGAGGACGTCACAGGGAGAAGCCCCATGAACATCGGCGAAGCGGCGGCCCGTTCCGGCCTGCCGGCGAAGACCATCCGCTATTACGAATCGCGCGGCCTGCTGACGCCGGCCAGCCGCCGGCCCAACGCCTATCGCGACTATGACGGGCGCGACGTGCATACGCTCCGCTTTCTGGCGCGGGCGCGGCGGCTGGGCTTCTCGGTGGAGGACTGCCGGGCGCTGCTGTCGCTGTATCAGGACCGCGCGCGCAGCAGCAGTGACGTCAAACGCGTGGCCGAGCAGCATCTCAAGGAAATGGAACACAGAATCGCCGAGCTCACCTCGCTGCGCGACGCCCTGGCGGTGATGGTCAGGCGCTGTCACGGCGATGAGCGGCCCGACTGCCCCATTCTCGACGGGCTGGCCGGCGACCGCGGCGAAGAGGCAGTGTCAGAGGCAGTGTCATGAATGCGACAAAGGAGACGGCGGCCGGGCTGACTACGGACCCGGTGTGCGGCATGACGGTGGATCCGGCGACGGCGAAGCACACAGCGCGCTTCGGCGATGTGGATTACTGGTTCTGCTGCGCCGGGTGCAAAACGAAGTTCGAGGCCGACCCGGCGGCCATGCTGGCCCGCCAGGCGGAGCGCGAACGGGCCCGCGCGTCAGGGGAGTCGCCGGCGGCGGGCGCGGCCGGTGGCGGGCTGGCCGGCCAGCGCCACATCTGTCCCATGTGCGAGGGCGTGGAGAGCATCGGCCCGGCCGCCTGCCCCAAGTGCGGCATGGCCCTGGAACCGGATGCGCCGATGACCGCGACCCGCACCCGATACACCTGTCCCATGCATCCGGAGGTCGTGCGCGACGCGCCCGGCGACTGTCCGATCTGCGGCATGGCGCTTGAGCCGGTGACGGTGCGGGCGGAGCGGACAGCAAACCCGGAACTGGTGGACTTCAGCCGGCGGCTTTGGCTCGCCATCCCGTTGACCCTGGCGGTTCTGATTCTGGCCATGGGGCCGATGGTGCCGGCGCTGGGCGCGGCCATCCACCGGCTGCTGCCGGGTGCGACCGCCCACTGGCTGGAGCTGGCCCTGGCCACGCCGGTCATTGTGTGGGCCGGCTGGCCGTTCTTTGAGCGGGGCTGGCGGTCGCTGCTCACCGGCAACCTCAACATGTTCACCCTGATCGCTCTGGGTACCGGCGCGGCCTGGGCCTATAGCGTGCTGGCGGTTGTGGCGCCGGGCCTGTTTCCCGATACCTTCCGCATGGCGGACGGTTCGGTCGGCCTCTATTTCGAAGCGGCGGCGGTGATCGTCACCCTGGTGCTGGTGGGTCAGGTGCTGGAACTGCGCGCGCGCGAGCGCACCGGCGATGCGTTGCGCGCCCTGCTGAACCTGGCGCCGGAGACGGCGCTGCGCATCGCCGGCGACGGCAGCGAAAGCACGGTCGGGCTGGACCAGGTGCGGGCCGGCGATCACCTGCGGGTGCGGCCTGGCGGACGAATCCCGGTGGACGGCACGGTGCTGGACGGGCGCAGCGTGGTGGACGAATCCATGGTCAGCGGCGAGCCCATACCGCTGGAGAAGTCGAAGGGTGACACGGTCATCGGCGGCACCATCAACCAGACCGGCAGCTTCGTCATGGTCGCCGAGCGTGTGGGCGACGACACCATGCTGTCGCGCATCGTCGCCATGGTGGCGGCGGCGCAGCGCAGCCGCGCGCCGATCCAGAAGGTGGCCGACCGGGTGGCCGGGCTGTTCGTTCCCGCGGTAGTGGCGATTGCGGTGCTGTCGTTCATCGCCTGGAGCGTGTGGGGACCGGCGCCGGCCATGGCCCATGCCCTGGTGGCGGCGGTGTCGGTGCTGATCATCGCCTGCCCGTGCGCGCTGGGTCTGGCGACGCCCATGTCGATCATGACCGGCACCGGCCGCGGCGCCCAGGCGGGCGTCCTTATCCGCGATGCGGAGGCGCTGGAACGTCTGGAGAAAGTGGACACGCTGGTGGTGGACAAGACCGGCACCCTGACGGAAGGGCGGCCGCGGGTGGCGTCGGTGACGGTGCTGGCCGGCGACACGGACGAGACCGGCATTCTGGCCATTGCGGCCAGCCTGGAGCGAGGCAGCGAGCATCCGCTGGCCGCGGCCATCCTGGCCGAAGCGGCGGCGCGGGCCATCACCGCGGCGGCGGTGGCGGACTTCGACGCCCCCACCGGCAAGGGCGTCACCGGGCGGCTGGACGGCGTGGGAGTGGCGCTGGGCAATCGCCATCTGCTGGACAGCCTGAACCTGGTTCCGGCGGCGGCGGTGACGGCGCGGGCCGATGGCTTGCGGAGCAAGGGTCAGACGGTGGTCTTTGTGGTGCGTGACGGGGCCATCATCGGCCTGATCGGTGTGGCCGATCCGATCAAGCGGACGACCCGGGCGGCGCTGGACGCGCTGCGTCGCGACGGTGTGCACATTGTCATGCTGACCGGCGATAACGCGGTGACGGCGCAGGCGGTGGCCGCCGACCTGGCCATCACGGACGTGGAGGCGGAAGTGCTGCCGGAGCAGAAGGGCCAGGTGGTGGCGCGGCTCAAGGCGGCAGGGCGAATCGTCGCCATGGCCGGCGACGGGGTCAATGACGCGCCGGCGCTGGCCCTGGCGGATGTGGGCATCGCCATGGGAACCGGCACGGATGTGGCCATGGAGAGCGCCGGGGTCACCCTGGTCAAGGGCGATCTGGCGGGCATCGCGCGGGCCCGGCACCTGAGCCGCGCGGTTATGGGCAACATCCGCCAGAATCTGGTCTTCGCCTTCATCTACAACGCAGCCGGCGTACCCATCGCCGCCGGCGTTCTGTTTCCGGTGTTTGGTCTGTTGCTGAGCCCGATGATCGCCGCGGCGGCCATGAGTCTTTCCAGCGTTTCGGTGATCAGCAACGCGCTGCGCCTGCGCGCAGTCAGGTTGTAGGGGAAGCGTGATGAAAGCAGGCGGTGGGCTGGCCGTGGTGATCGCCGCGCTGCTGCTTGTGGCGGCGTGCGATGACGGCGGCGAGGTGGTGGACGGTGCCGCAGGCACGCCCGCGGACCCAGTCGCGGAGGTGGCCCGCGGCGAGATGCTCTACGGACAATATTGCGCATCGTGCCATGGTGGCGATCTGGCGGGCGAAGCCAACTGGCGCCAGGCTGACGCGGATGGATTTCTGCCGGCGCCACCGCACGACGGAACGGGCCACACCTGGCACCATCCGGACGCGGTGCTGTTCGCCATTACCAAGCACGGCACGGCGGCGCTGGTGGGCGGCGACTACAAGACACGCATGGATGGCTTCGGCCATGTGTTGAGCGACGCGGACATCCGGGCCGTCCTCGCCTTCATCAAGAGCCAGTGGCCGGCGGACATTCGCGCCCGTCAGGCGGACATCAACCGGCAGGCGGGCGGCGGCTCCTGACGTGGTTGGCGCGACCCTTCACCGGAACGTGTCGGCCGGCGCGCGTGGTTTGCCGCCATGATGCAGCCATGAGCCCGAAACGGAGCGGGGCCATGTGGATGGCCCGACGATGATGCGCCGCCGCCAGGTGCTGGCCGGCGTGGCCGGGGTCGCCGCCGGCGGCCTGCTGCCTGTCGCATGGCCGGCACCGGCACGGGCGGCGGCGCTGCCGCGGCTGGACAGCGAGACGTCACAGTTTCGCGCCCTGCAGCCACTGGCCGCGGCGCCTGACGTTGTCCTGACCGACCGTCGGGGCGTGACGCAGCGGCTGGCCGACTGGCGCGGGCAGGCGGTGGTGCTGGCCTTCTGGGCCACATGGTGTCCGCCGTGTGTGCGCGAGGTGCCGTCGCTGGCGCGGCTGGCCAGGCGGGCCGGGACACTCGGCGCGCGTATCGCCGCGGTCTCCATGGACGAGGATGGCGAAGCGGCGGTGGGACCGTTTCTGGCCGCCAATGGGGTGGCCGGCGACCTGCCGGTCTTCCTCGATCCGGCCGAGCGGGTCGGATCGTTCGCCGTGCAGACCGGCCCGGCGGAAAGCGGCGCGGATGCCCCGCTGCCGCTCTATGGCATGCCGATCACCTATTTCATCGATCTGGCCGGACGGCTGCGCGGCTATGTGACCGGTGCGGTCAACTGGGACCATCAGGCGGCGGAGCGTTTCGTTCGTGCCCTCGCCGGCCTGGCCGCCGACGCCGCCACCTGAGAAAAAATCAGCTGCGGATATAGTCCTGCAACTGCTCGATGGTGAACTGCTGGTCGGCGATGATGCTCTTCACCAGGTCGCCGATGGAGACGATGCCGGCGAGACGTCCATCGTCCATCACCGGCAGGTGGCGCACCCGTCGCTCGGTCATCAGACCCATGCAGCGTTCGACCGTTTCGTCGGGGCCGATGGTCACCAGATCGCGCTGCATGATGTCGCCGACCCGCGTCGTCGGCGAGGCGCGGCCCTTGAGAAAGACGTCGCGGGCATAATGACGCTCTGTGATGATGCCGACCGGCCGGCTGTCCTCCACCACCACCAGGGCGCCGATGTCCTGGTCGGCCATGGTGCGGATGGCGTCGAGCACCGGCGCATCGGCCAGGGTGGTGTGGACCTGACGGCCCTTGACCTCGAGAATGTGACGGATGGTGGCCATGAGCGTGCCTCCCTTGGCTTTGCCAGGGGGCGTCCCGGAGGTCATGACCCTTGAAGCAGGGGCGACGGCTCCGGGAGCGGCCCCTTGCCAGCCAGTCTAGACCGGCCGGCCGGCAAGGACCAAGCGGCGCGTTGCGTCGGCATGAAAACAGGGAGAAGGCGACATGAGGCTTATCTATCATCTGGCGCGAGCTGCCGAGTGGCGGGCGGCGCAGGCCAGCGGGGTGTATGACGGATCGGCCGAAGACCGCGCCGACGGCTTTCTCCACTTCTCTACAGCGGCGCAGATTGAAGAGAGCGCGGCGCGTCACCGGGCGGGCGAGGCGGATCTGGTACTGCTGCAGGTGGATGGGGCGGCGGCCGGCGATGCGCTGAAGTGGGAGGCGTCGCGGGGCGGCGCGCTCTTTCCCCATTTATACGGCTCATTGCCGGTGGCCATGGTGCACCGGGCCGAGCCGCTGCCGCTTGACGATTCCGGCCGTCACGTCTTTCCACTGCTGGAAGGCTAGCGGCGGCCGACCGGCGCCTCGGGCGGCGTGAAGCGGAACTGGCCGGGCGGGATGGGCACGCCGAAGCTGTGGTCGGTGAGGGCCACGTCCACCGCCTGACCCTGGGCATCGATCAGACGCCAGCCGGCGAGCTGCAGCGGCCGGTCGGCGAAGTTGAGGATGATCTGGCCGGGTTCGTCCGGCCGGGCGGAGCGGACGGCGACGCGGATGACGCCGGGATCGCGCAGCACCGTCTCGACCACCACGTCCTGGCCATCGAAAGAGATGGTGTCGGCCAGCAGGAAGCGCGCCGGCGTCGCCGCCACCGGCAGATAGCTCGCCTGATACAACTCCGCATCCCAGTAGAGGATGGGGCCGCCGTCGCTGACGATGATCACCGGCACCGGCGGGTCATAGTCGATGCGCATACGGCCCGGCCGGTGGAACCACAGGCTGCCGGTGGCGACGGCGCCGTCGGGGGCGATCTGAATGAAGCGGGCGATGAGAGTCTCGAAGTCATTGAGCCAGCGGCTGATGCGCTCCAGATCGGCCCGGTCGGTGTCGCTGAGCGCGGCCAGGGCGGCGCGCGGCAGCAGGGCCAGGCCGGCGGTAAGCGCGCCCATGGCGAGGCCGGCGCGGAGCACCGTGCGGCGGGAAGCGGGGGCGCGGCAGCAAGACAGGGCGCGGCGGGATAGAGCGGCGTTCATCACCCGCCTATCATAAGGCTGATTGGGGCAAAGGTGGGGCGGTCGAATTCGAGAGCGGGGAAACTGAGAGAAAGAACCCCACCTACGTAGCTTGGGCAAGGACTCGTTCACTGACGATTCGAAGCAAGTGATTTGCTAGCATGATCGCCTCGCGAGCCGTCCTTGGATCATCCATACCGACAGTTCTATGCGACTGTGGGTTCTTAAAATGCCCAATCGCACCTGCAAACAAGTTTGAAAGCGCTTCCCTCTCCGCCAACCAGTGCGGACATTTCAGTAAGGGGGCCGGTATCTTTATTGAATGCTCGCCTAGCGCTCGTCTTCGCCGGCGCTGGCCATCTGGCGATAGCGGCGGCGGACGAAGAAGCCCAAAATCGGCTCCGGCGGCAGCCATGACGGTTGCGGTATGGAGAGCTGGTCCTTGAGCAGGTCCGATTCCTTGCCGACGATATAGTCCACCAGCAGGGCGCCGGACTGGGTGCCGCGTGACACATTGGCCCCGTTGCACGCGATGATGCCCCAGATATTGTCGCCCAGCTTGCCGAAGATCTGCCCCTGATTGCGGGTCGAGCCGAGGACGCCGCCCCAGGTGTGTTCGATCTCGATTCCGGCCAGCGCCGGCCAGCGTTTGGCGATGGACTCCGCATGGTCGTGACGCATGGCAGCGAGGGTCGGCTCGTCGAATGTCTTGCCGGGAATATAGGAGAAGCCATTGCGCATGAGGATGCGATTGTCGCTGGTGCGCCGTACGGTGGAGCCGCCGCGCGCCGCCGGCAGGATGCCCCACGGCCCTTCTTCGCCCACGTGGCGCAGCTCGTCGGTGGTGAGCGGCCGGGTGAAGCTGGCATAGGTGGAAATGGGCGCCATGCGGTTCCTGGCGAAGCCCAGCTCCGGCGAAAAGGTGTTGGTGGTGAGGATCAGATTCCCTGTCTCCACCTCGCCGTCGGGGGTGGTCAGGCGGATCGGCCGGCCGGCCCGGATATCGGTGACCGGCGTCTCTTCATAGACCGTCACATTGGCCGGCAGGGTGCGGGCGAGGCCGCGGCACAGCGCCGCCGGCTGCATCAGGACGGTGCCGGGGGCGGTGACGCCGCTGGTGTAGAAGTCGCTGCCGGTGATCGCTTTCATGCGCGCCTTGTCCAGCCGCTTCGCCGTCTGGCCGAGCCGTTCGAAGGCCTTGGCGTGATCGGCCACGCCGGCGTCGCCGGCGCTGCCGGCGGCGGCCCACAACATGCCGAAGTCGTGCCAGGCGCACTCAATCTGGTTCTCGCGCACCAGGCGGCGCAGGATCTCCACGCCGCCGGTGGACAGCCGGCCGATGCGCCGCGCGTGTTCCAGCTCCGCCGGATCGTCCAGCGCCCCATGGAACCAGGCATGCAGGGCGAATCCGGAATTGCGGCCGGAATTGCCGCGACCGACGCGCTCGGCCTCGATCAGCAGGATTCTGTCGTCGGGTTTTTGTTCGGCCAGGTGGCGGGCGGCGGAAAGCCCGGTAACGCCGGCCCCCAGCACCACCCAGTCGGTCCGCACGGTGCCCTTGACCTGACGCGGTTTGGTCATTGGCTCCAGGGTGTTGAACCAGCCATTGGTCTTGCCGAGATCGGGGGTGCGGGTGGCGGCCATGTCTGTCTCCGATGGGGGCTGGGGGGTGGAGCGGGGGTTGGCGTTGAGGCTGGGGGAATGGAGTGGGGTGGAAAGGCGCGGGCGCGGAACGGAACGGCTCAGGCTTCGTCGGCGCCGTTCTGGGCCATGATGTGCCGCCGCTTGTTGACAAAATAGCCGAGAATGAAGTCCGGCGGCAGCCAGGCTGGCTTCGGCTGGCTGTGCATATCGTTCAACAGCGGCGAGGTGGCGCCGACGATGTGGTCGGCCAGCAGACCGCCGGCAGCGGTGCCCTTGGCCACGTTGGCGCCGTTGCAGGCGATGGAGCCCCAGATATTGTCGTCGAGCCGGCCGAAGATGTGGCCGCGATTGCGGGTAGTGCCGAGAACGCCGCCCCAGGTGTGTTCGATTGCCACGTCCTTGAGCGCCGGCCAGCGTTTGGCGATGGACTGATAGTGTTTGGTCCGGGCCCAGTCGAAATGCTCCTGGGTGAATCGCCATTGGGGCACGAAGCGCGCGCCGTGGCGGATCATGATGCGATTGTCGCTGGTGCGGCGCACGGTGGAGCCGCCGGTGACGCCGGGCAGCAGACCCCACGGTCCCTCGCCGCCCACTTCCTTGAGTTCGTCGTCGCTCAGAACCCGGGTCAGGCTGGCATAGTTGGAGACCGGCGCCATGCGAAAGCGGGCAAAGCCCAGGCCCGGCGAGAAGGTGTTGGTGCACAGAATGAGGTTTTCCGTCTCGATCTCGCCGCCGGCCACGCTCAGCACATGGGGGCGACCGCGGCGCAGACCGGTCACCGGGGTCTGGTCATAGACCGTCACATTGGCCGGCAGGGTGCGAGCCAGGCCGCGACACATGGCGGCCGGGTTGACCAGGGCGGTCCCTTTGGCGCGCACGCCCATGGTGTAGAAGGACGAGCCGGTCAGCCGCTGCATGGCCTTGCCGTCGAGCATTTCGCAATCCTGCTCCAGCAGGCCGAAGCCCTTCTGGCGGTCGGCGACTCCGCCCTCGCCGGCCGGTCCGGCGGCGGCCCACAGCATGCCGAAGTCGTGCCAGTGACACTCAATCTGGTTCTCACGCACCTGGCGGCGCAGGGTTTCCGCGCCGGCCCCGTTGAGCCGCGCCTCGCGGTGCAGGACCGTGAGGTCGTTGGAGTAGCCGGTGGCCCCCATGAACCAGCAGTGCAGGGCGAAGCCGGAGTTGCGGCCGGAATTGCCATTGCCGATGCGGGTGGCGTCGAGCAGCAGAATCCTCGCCCCGGGCTTGTGCTCAGCCAGGCGGCGGGCGGCGGCAAGCCCGGTGACGCCGGCGCCGACCACCACCCAGTCGGCCTTTTGACGGCCCTCGATCCGGCGCGACGGCGACGGCGGCTCCAGCACGTTGAACCAGCCGCAGGTGTCACCCAGATCAGGCAGTTTGGCCGCCATGGCAATGCTCCGTGTTGGACGTCCGTACTAATGCGTGGGCCGCCGCCGACCCCGGCCGGCGCACCGCAAACACGCCGAAGTTCAGTAGCCGTGAACGTTGTGGCCAGGGCGCAGTGGCGCGACCGGCTTAGCGTTCGGCGCTTTCGGCCAGCACCTTGGCGATGCGGCGGTTGGCGACAAAGCGGCCGATGACCGGCGGCACCCACTTGGGCGGCGGCACCGACAACTGGTCGTTCAGCAGATCCGACGGCGCGCCGACGATATAGTCGGCCAGCAGAGCGCCGGCCATGGTGCCGCGGGCGACGCTGGCGCCGTTGCAGGCGATGGTGCCCCACATATTATCGTCCAGCTTGCCGAAGATATGACCGCCGTTGCGGGTCACGCCGAGGCAGCCGCCCCAGGTGTGCTCGATCTCAATATTGGCAATGGCCGGCCAGCGCTTGGCGATGGATTCCCGATGGTTGGCCCGGGCCCTGGCCAGGATCGCAGGGTCAGCCGTCGCCTCGCCGCCATAGGCGCCGGTGTTGCGCATGAGAATGCGGCCGTCGGGGGTGCGCTGGACAGTGGAGCCGGACCACGCCGACGGCAGCAGGCCAAAGGCCTTCTCGCCACCGACTTCATCCATCTCGGCCTGGGTCATGGGCCGGGTCAGGCTGGCATAGGCGACAGTCGGCACCATGCGGTTGCGGGCGACGCCCAGCGCCGGTGACCACACATTGGTGGCCAGGATGATGTTGTCGGCGGTGATCTCGCCCTCCGGCGTGGTCAGGCGGAATGGCTTGCCGCGCGCCATGGCGGTGACCGGGGTCTCTTCATAGAGCGTCACATTGGCCGGCAGGGTGCGGCCCAGACCGCGGCACAGCGCGGCCGGATTGACCAGTGCGGTGCCCTCGGTCTTGAGGCCGCGGGTGTAGAAGCGGGTGCCGGTGATGGCCGCCACCTGATCCTGGTCCAGCTCTTCATAGGCCACGCCGAGCTTGCGGTTGCCTTCCTTCTGGACCTTCAGGCCGGCCTCGCCAACCTCACCGGCGGCCACATGCAGCTTGCCCCAATCATGCCAGTGACATTCGATCTGATTTTCCTGCACCAGCTTTTTCAGGGTATCGCGACCGCCGGTGCACAGGCGCATGCGCGCCTTCTCCAGGTCCACATCGCTGAACACACCGGCCGCACCGCCGAACAGCACCTCCAGCACGAAGCCGGAGTTGCGGCCCGAAGCGCCGAAGCCGACCCGCTCCGCCTCGATCAGGGCGATGGGCGTGTCGGGCATATGAGTCGCCAACTGGCGCGCCGCCGACAGGCCGGTAAGGCCGGCGCCGATCACCACCCAGGGGTAGCGCTGCTGGCCCTGCAGGCGTCGCGCCGGTGGCGGCGTCGGCAGGATATTGTACCAGCCGTTGGTGGCGGCGTTGGCGGGCAGTTGCATGGCGCTTTCCTTTTGCGTCTGGCGGCGTGTGGACGGGTCCGGGACGGTGACCGGCGGGGTCTATGCGGCTTGCTGAATCTGCTGCTTGCGACGCTCTACGAAGTCGGCCAGTTCGTCACGGATGGCTTCGTCGAGGGGCGGCGCCTCATAGGCCTTGACCATCTTCTTCCACAGGCCATTAGCGCGCGGCGCGGTCCACACGCTGCCCGCTTCCTCGAAGCTCTCATAGTTGCGCCAGTCCGACAGCAGCGGCGAATAGAACTCCGACTTGTAGCGGGCCAGCGTGTGCGGATTGGTAAAGAAGTTGCCGCCGGGGCCCACTTCTTCGACCGAACGAATGGCGAAATCATCTTCACCCAGGCTGATCGGCTCCATGAAGGCGTTCATCATCTGCAGCATCTCGCAGTCCATGACGAACTTTTCATAAGAGCAGGTCAGCCCGCCCTCCATCCAGCCGGCGCCGTGGGCGACGATGTTGCAGTGGCCGAGAATATCGCCCCACAGACTCATCATGCTCTCATAAGCGGCCTGACTGTCCGGCGCATTGGAGGTGTTGGTGGAGGACGAGCGGTAAGGCACACCGATCCGCCGCGCCATCTGGCCGGAGATGATGTTGGTCTTGGCATATTCAGGGGTGCCGAAGGCGGGCGCGCCCGACTGCATGTCCACATTGGTGGTGAACGCGCCATAGGCAACCGGCGCGCCGGGGCGCGTCGCCTCCACCAGGACGATGCCGGACAAGGCCTCGGCATGCTGCTGGGCGATGGCGCCGGCCAGGGTGATGGGGGCCATGGAGCCGGCCAGGGTGAACGGCGTGACGATGGAGGCCTGGCCGTGCTCGGCCAGGGTCATGATGTTCTCGGTCTGGGTGGTATCGAACAGCAGTGGTGAGTTGACGTTGCAGCCACCCATGCACAGAACGCGGCCCGAGGTGTTCAGGTCTTCGCGCTTGATCCCCATGGTGATGCACGCCATGTCGATGGAGTCGATCTGCCGCTCACGGCCCCAGCCGCCACCGGGCAGGGTCTTGTCGGTCATGGTGATCAGCGCCTGGTTGGTCACCAGGTGGCGGATGGGGGCGGGAATATCGTTGGGCGAGAAGCCGATGCCGCCGCGATGGACCACGTTCATCACCTGGAACATTTTGATGAACTCTTCCAGGTCCTTCATGGTGCCCATGCGCCGGCCACGTTCCAGATCGGACACGAAGGCCGGGCCGCCGGTGGTGGAATAGGTGATGACATTGCCGCCGATGGGCAGGTTGTGCGCCGGGTTGCGCGCCTCCATCACCCAGTCGTGCGGCGCCAAGGCCATATATTCCTCGACCAGCGCGGGGTCGAATTTCACCTGCTCGGTGGATTCGTTCACATCGCAGCCGATGCCCTTGAGCACGGCGCGAGCCTTGGGGTCGGTGAACTTAAGGCCGATCTCCTTGAGGATGCGCAGGCCGGCCTGGTGGATCGATTCCACTTCGTCGTCGGAGATGAACTTTACCGGCGGCATGAAATTGGCCATGACCGACCACGGCCGCTGGACGAAGCCGGGGCCGGTGGAGGCGACGGAGAGCTGAGTGCGGCGACCGCCACGGCGGCTGCGGTGGGCCCGCTCTTTCGCCTCGCGATCCTGCGCGCCGGCCCGATCAAACGCTTCTTTGCGGCCACCGGTCGGATCGTCGTTCTCGTTGCTCATGGACTCGCCCCCGTTGAAGACAGTGCTGGAGTGTCGCGCGGACCCGGCCCGTCGGTTCCCGGTCGGAACCGTGGACTAGGGCCGGACTGTCGCGATTTCCTCAATCCCACGCCTGACCGGGAGTAGAGTCAAGAGCCGCCCGACCGGTTGCGATGATATGACCGGGCGGGATTGCGGTGACCGGCCGGATGCCGGACGCTGTGCCGGGCGGCCGGGCGGCCGGCCACAGAACCGCCGGCGGCAGGAACGGGCGGCGAGAACAGGGGAATCGAAGATGGCGGACGGCAGGTGGCGGATCCGGGATCTGCGGGCCTATGTGGTGGAGGGCAGCGTCGCCAAGGCGACCGATGCGCCCAAGGGTGGCCACTGGCGGGCCGACGACCCCATGGCCAATGTCATGAGCGTGCACAACGCGTACGCCGGGGCGCGGACCGACTGGGGCATTGACGTCATCGGCAATCTGCACGTGGAAGTGGAAGGCGAGGACGGCCAGGTAGGTATCGCCACCGGCCAGGGCGGGGTGCCGGCCTGCTTCCTTATCGAGAAGATGTTCCGCCGTTTCGTCGTCGGCAGCGATGTGCGCGATATCGCCCGCATGTGGGACCAGATGTTCCGCAGTATCGGCTTCAATCACGGCCGCAGCGGCCTGTCCATCTATGCCCTGAGCGTGGTGGACCTGGCGCTGTGGGATCTGCTGGGGCTGCGGCGCGGCGAGCCGGTGGCCAAGATGATCGGCGGCCATGTGCGCGACGCCCTGCCCTGTTATCTGACCGGGCCCGATCCGCTGGCGGCAAAACGCCTGGGCTTTACGGGCGCCAAGCTGACCCTGCCCTATTCGCCGCTGGCCGCGGGCGCCGACGGGCACCGCGCACTGGCCCGCAACCTGGATTATGTGCGGGGCTGGCGCGACAAGGTGGGCGCCGGCTTCCCGCTGAAGATCGACTGCTGGTCGGCGCTGGACGTGCGCTCGGCCATCGACTTCATCACGGCGGCGCGGGAGGTCAACCTGTACTGGTTCGAGGAGGTGCTGCACCCGGACGATGTGGACGGCTTCCGCCTGATCCGTCAGGCCTGTCCGTGGGCCCGGCTGACCACCGGCGAGCACCACCACACGCGCTATGGTCATCGCCGGCTGATTGCCGAACGGCTGGTGGATATTGTTCAGCCGGACCTGCGCTGGGGCGGCGGCATGACGGAGATTCTGCGTATCGCCGCCCTGGCCAACGCCTTCGACATTCCGGTCATTCCGCACGGCGGTTCCAGCTACACCTATGCCTTCGCCGCCACCCAGCCGACCACGCCGTTTGTGGAGTACATCTCGCCCAGCGCCAGAGGCGACACCATCGAGCCGGTGATGGGCGAGCTGTTCGAGGGTGAACCGCTGCCCGAGCAGGGGCTGATCCACCTGAGCGAGGCGCCGGGCTGGGGCCTGACCTTTCGCCGTGATCGTCTGGAGCAGTCCGGCGCCCGCCTGGTACGGCCGTATCCGGCGGCGGGGTGAGGTTGTGTGGCGGCGGGATCGTGTTCTGGGTCGGCGTCCAGGTCAGCGCCCCGGGGGGGCCAGCGACAGCCTGAGCCGCCGGTTCCGAAGGGGGTGCCGGCAGGGGGCTGAACAGAAAGTCGGGGTCGCCGCATTATCCGCTTGCAACCGGCCGCCGCCGTCATAGGATCGCCGGGCTTGTTTTCGCCAGCGCCTTCAATCAGCGCTTTCCAGGGAGACTCCCATGCTGGCCGACGCCGAGACCTTTCCCAAGACCCTGCCGCGGGGCTTCGTGCCAATCGACGGCGAGCCGCTGTTCGATCCGGCCAAGCACCTGCAACTTGAGAAGCCGAAGCAGGTATGGAGCCTGGCCGATCTTGGCTACAGCGAAGCGCAGGCGGCGCAATACGCCAGCCCGCTTGCCGCAACCAGCCCGGTGAGGATGCTGTCGGACGAAGGCATCGCCACGCTCGACCATGTTCTGGAACTGCTGCAGCCGCGCATCGTCGAGCATGGCAAGGCGGGCCTGCGGCGCATCTATTACGGCACCTACCACTCGCGCTTCCTGCGCGATCTGGCGTGCTCACCGGACATCTGCGCCTTCCTGTCGGAAATCTACGCAACGCCCATCGCGCCGCACACCATGGCCCACCTGCAGACCCAAGTGAACTTCGCCAACCGCGAGCCGGGCAGCGACGTGTCGGGCTGGCACCATGACCAGGTGGGATTCACGGTTGTGCTGACCATGCATGACGCGGCCAAGCTCAAGGGCGGGCACTTTGAATATTATGCCGGGCCGCGCGAAGAAGGGCTGGCCATTGTCCGTGCCGGCGGCACCCTGCCGGCGGAAAAGCTGGTGGTGCCGGTGCATGCGGCCAAGGGCTGGGCGTCGACCATGCAGGGCAGCGCCGTGCTGCACCGCGGTCAGCCCATGCTGGAGCATGGCTATCGCTGCAACGTCATCAACTCCTATGTGAGTCGCGACGTGGCGGCGCCCGACCCCAACCGCGGCTATTACGTCACCACCGGCGACGACATCGAGTTTGCCGACGGCATGGCCAATCCATCCATGACCGAGACGGCGCGGCATGCCGCGTGGGTGGCGCGCGGCCGCCTCGGCACCATCATGGAGGAGCTGCCCTTCACCGAGGACCGGGCGCACATCATCCGGGCGCTGAAAGGGGCGATCGCCGATGTGGAACTGCTGGTCAAGCGTCTGGAGACGCCGGTGATCACCAACGAGACCTATCGTCAGTTCTATCAGGAGGACGATGTGCGGCAGATGACGACGCCGCGCTTCACGGTGGGCTGAAAGACCAGCGGCGCTTTGGCCCGGTGCGCCGGCCGCGCGTCAGGCCGGCGTATCAGGCGCGCGTATCAGGGGGAGTGGGAAGATGGCTGACATACTGACGGACATGGCCCGCAACACGCCAGGCGCCGGCCTCAAGGACTTCGAAGGCCAGGTGGACATGCGCAAGCTGCGCGCCTATCGCCTGGCGCGCACACAGGAGATGATCAAGGCGCATGATCTGGGGGCGGTGATCCTCTATGACCCGCTCAACATCCGCTACGCCACCGGCTCGCGGCAGATGGCGGTGTGGACCCTGCACAATGCCTGTCGCTGGGCCTTCGTGCCGGCGGAGGGTCTGCCCATCATTTACGAGTTCGCCAAGGGCGGCGCCATGGCGGCGACCGGTGAGCTGGAGACGGTCGGCGAAGTCCGGCCGTCGACCCATGGCTGGTTCTACTTCACCGCTTCGGAGAGCATTCCCCAACGGGTGGCGGAGTGGGCGAGCGATGTGGACGCGCTGGTGCGCGAGCATTGCGGCGGCAACCGGCGGATCGGCTTTGACCATCTGGATCCGGCCGGGCTGCGCGCCATGGACCGGCTGGGCATCGACGTGGAGGAGGGCGAGCGGGTCATGGAGCGCGCCCGCATGATCAAGAGCGCGGAGGAAGTCCAGTGCATGTCCATTTCCATCGGCGTCGCCGAGGTGGGCATGGCCCGTATGCGCGAGGCGCTGAAGCCGGGTCTGACCGAAAACGAGCTGTGGTCCTATATCGCCAATACCAACAACGAGATGGGCGGCGAATGGATGGAGACCCGCATCCTGACCACCGGCGCGCGTACCAACCCGTGGATGCGCGAGGCGGGTGAACGGCGGGTCCGCGCCGGCGAGCTGGTCAGCTTCGACACCGACATGATCGGTCCGTTCGGCTATTGCGCCGACATCAGCCGCACCTTCTTCTGCGGCCCCGGCAAGCCCAGCGAGGAGCAGAAGGACCTGTACAAACGGGCGGTGGATCAGGTGGAGCACAACATGGCGCTGTTAAAGCCCGGCCTGACCTTCAAGGAGTTCATCGACAAGAGCTACAAGCTGGGCAACGAGTTCGCCGCCAACCGCTATGGGCCGATCCATGGGGTCGGTCTGGCCGACGAATACCCGACCATTCCCGAGATCCAGGACGCCCACCGCCTGAGCGACCCGGATGGGGTGGTGCAGGAGAACATGACGCTGTGCGTCGAGAGCTATATGGGCCGCGAGGGCGGCACCGAAGGGGTCAAGTTGGAGCATCAGGTGCTGGTGACCGCCAAGGGCGTGCAGCTTCTCGACACTTATCCATGGGAAGAGGATCTGCTGGGCTAGGCCCGGCCGGCAGCGGTGCCGGCGGCAGACCTGAAAGGAGCCGCCATGACCAGCGATGATCCCTATGCCATGGCCCGGGCCATGGCCGGTGACGGCATCAAGGACTTCGAGGCCGAGCTCGATGTGGCGGCCTTGCGCGGCTATCGCCTGGGCCGTGTGCAGGACCAGTTGCGGGCTCATGACTATGGCGCGGCGGTCCTGACCGAGCCCATGAACATCCGCTACGCCACCGGCACCCGGGTGTTCAGCGTGTGGACCATGCACAATGCGGCGCGTTGGGTGTTCGTTCCGGCGGAAGGCAAATGCGTTCTGTTCGAGTTCGGCAATCACGGCATCATGGCGCGCTCGGGCGCGCTGGAGACCATCGGCGAGGTGCGGCCGGCGCGCGGCTGGAGCTATCGTTCGGCGGTGGAGCACCAGGCGGAGCGGGTGGCGGCGTGGGCCGGCGAGCTGGCCGAGCTTATGGGTGAAAAGGGTGGCGGCAGCCGGCGCATCGCCTTCGATCATCTGGACCCGCTGGGCCTCAAGGCGCTGGAGGCCAAGGGCCTGGAGGTGGGCGACGGCGAGCGGGTCATGGCCCAGGCGCGCCTTATCAAGAGCCGGGAAGAGATCATGTGCATGTGCTGGGCCATCAGCGGCATCGAGACCGGCATGCACCGGATGACCGAGGCCCTGAAGCCCGGCATGACCGAGCAGGAACTGTGGTCGATCATCGCCCAGGCCAATGCGGAGAACGGCGGCGAATGGATGGAGACCCGCCTGCTGGCGTCCGGCGGGCGGACCAACCCGTGGATGCAGGAGGCGGGCCAGCGTCGGGTGCGGCCGGGCGAGCTGGTGGCCTTCGACGCCGACGCCAACGGCGCCTTCGGCTATTGCGCCGATATCAGCCGCACCTTCTTTTGCGGCCCGGGCAAGCCGACGGCGGAGCAGAAGGATCTCTACAAACTGGCGGTGGACCAGGTGGAGCACAACATGGCGCTTCTGAAACCTGGCGTGACCTTCCGCCAGGTGGTGGAGAAGAGCTTTCGCATGCCGCAGGACACGGTGCTCAACCGCTATGCCCTGCTGCACGGGGTTGGCCTGGGCGACGAGTATCCGGGCATCCCGCAGGTGCAGGACACCGACCGCATGAGCGAACCCGACCGGGTCATCGAGGAGAATATGGCGTTCTGCGTCGAGAGCTATATGGGCCGTGAAGGCGGCGCGGAGGGGGTCAAGCTGGAACACCAGGTGGTGGTGACGGCAAGCGGCGTGCAGATTCTGGACACCTATCCGTGGGAAGAGGTGCTGCTGGGATAGGCCGGTTGCCCATGGGCGCAGATCGCGCCGCTTGAAGACCTGCCGGCAAGTCCGCCGGGCCGGGGCAACCGCCCGGGCGCACCATGATTGCCCCGCCAGAGGCGCGCCGGGCGCAAAGGCCTTGCATCCGGCGGTGCGGCGGGCGCAGGATTGAGTCCAGCCAATTCATTGATGCCGGATCAGCCCGCAGGCGGGCCTGCCAGGCGCGCCCTTCGGGCGAAGTGCGGCAGCGGCGACCTCACAAGGCGGGCGTGGCGGGGACGGCCGCGCCGCCGTCAGGAGAAGAGAATGCTGGCCGAACGTGACGCGATGCCCGACCGCCTGCCGCCGGGCTTTTCCTATGTGGAGGGCGAGCCGGTATTCGATGCCGCCCGCCATCTGATGCTGGAGAAGCCGGCGCAGAGCTGGTCGCTGGAGGATGTGGGCTATGACCCGGCGCGCATCGGCCAGTACGCCAGCCCGGTCGCCCTGCTGGCGCCGGTCAGGCTGCTGACCGACGAAGGCGTGGCGGCGCTGCAGCAGGCCATCGAAGCGTGCATGCCGCGCAGCCATGCGGACCAGGGCCGGGCCCGGCGCCTGCACTACTGCACCTATCACTCGCGTTTCATCCACGACCTGATGCACAGCGTCGAGGTGACCGACTGGCTGAGCGGGATTTTCCAGACGCCCATCGCGCCGCACACCATGCCGCACCTGGGCAGCCAGCTTAATCTCGGCCATGACGAGCCGGGCAAGGACATCGTGCCGTGGCACCACGACCGGGTGAGCTTCACCATGGTGCTGTCCATGTACGATCCGTCCAAGGTGCGGGGCGGGCGTTTCGAATATTTCTTCGGCACCCGCGAGGAAGCCAAAGAGATTCTCGACGAGGCCGGCGATCTGCCGCGCAACCGCATCGTCTCGCCCGCGTGTATGCCGGGCACGGCCTGCCTGATGCAGGGCTCGGCCATCATGCACCGCGGCGCGCCGATGGAAGCGCCGGGCTATCGGGCCAGCCTGGTGCACAGCTATTGCGCCCGCGACCTGTCGCTGCCCGACGCCAACCGCACCTATTTCACGGGCAGCCGCTTCGGCGTACCGGAAGGCCAGGTGAGCCCGGTCTTCACCGAATGGGCGCGGCACAAGGCGTGGGTCAGCCGGGCCAAGCTCGGCACCCTTATGGAAGAGCTGCCCTTTACCGAGGACCGCACGGCCATCATCGCCGCTCTGCGCGAGGGCATCGCCGACGTGCAGGGCGCCATCGCCCGGCTGGAAGAGGGCGAAGTGAGCCGCGAGCGCATGCGCGAGCAGTATGTGCGCGACGATGAACTGCAAATGGCGACCCCGCCCTTCATGCCGGGGCACACCGCCAAGGGCTGAAGAGGCACAGGCTGAATGGTCAAGAGACCAGGGAGAGACTCACATGCTGGCTGACGTTGATACCTTTCCGCCCCGCCTGCCGCCGGGCATGGAGGTGGTGGACGGACCGACCTTCGATCCGAACAGGCATCTGCAACTGGAGATGCCGGAAAAGCGCATGGCGTTGAGCGAGTTCGGCTACAGCCCGGAGCAGATCAAGCAGTATGCCAGCCCGTGGGCGGTGGTCACGCCGTTCAGGGTGCTGAGCGAGGAAGGCGTCAAGGCCATGCAGGCGGCGGTGAAGACCGTCGAACCGTTCATGACTACGCCGGACGTCGCCGGCAACCGCATCTATAACTGCACCTATCGCTCGATGTTCTTCCGCGAGTTCATGCGCAGCCCCGAAGTGCTGGACCATATGAGCCAGATATTCGAGACGCCCATCGCCCCGCTGGCCATGGTTCATCTGCACAGCCAGATCAATCTGGGCCATGCGGAGCCCGGTCGCGAGATACAGGGCTGGCACCACGACCAGGTGGGTTTCACCATGGTGCTGTCCATGTATGACCCCTTTGCGGTGGAAGGCGGCCGCTTTGAGTATTACACCGGCACCCGCGAGGAAGGCCTGAAGTATCGGGAGTCCGGCGAGCCGATCCCGGCCGACCGGCTGGTGGCGCCGGCCTGTCCGCCAGGCACCGCCTGCGCCATGCAGGGCACGGCCATCTGGCACCACGCCCAGGCCATGCCCAAGGGTGGCTTTCGCGCCAGCCTGGTGCAGTCCTTCGCCGGCCGCGATGTGTCTTCGCCGGAGCCCAGCCGCACCTACTTCACCGAGCGGCCGCACCGCCTGGAGAGCTTCGATCCGGTGTGGACCGAGTCCGCCCGCCACGCCGCATGGCGCGCGCGGGGCCGCCTCGGCACCCTGATTGAAGAACTGCCTTATACGGAGGACCGGGCGAAAATCGTCCAGGCCCTGAAAGGCGCCATCGTCGATGTGGAGCGGATGATTGCCCGCATGGAGCACGGCCCCATTCCGCGCGAGGGACGGCTGACGCAGTATGCCGAGGACGACGCCTGGCAGATGAGCGAGCCGCCCTACCGCCCCGGCGGCTGACGGGCCTGCGTTTCACGGCAGACCCTGCGCGCGATGGCGGTGGGCTGATGGTTGTGGAACCGGCTCTGCTCGCCGCCTTCGCCGGGGCGACCCTGCTGCTGGTGGCCTTTCCCGGCCCCAATGTGACGCTGATGGTGAGCCAGGCCGCGGCGCATGGTCCGCGCACCGGACTGGTGGTGCTGGCCGGGACCGAGATCGGCCTGGTGCTGCAACTGGCCCTGGTGACCGCCGGGCTGGCCTCGGTGCTGAACCTGTTCGCCGAGATCTTCGGCCTGCTGCGCTGGATCGGCGTCGGCGTGCTGCTGGCCTTTGCGGTGCAGGCCTGGCGTCAGGCCAGCCGTGCGACGCCGGTGATCGCCGCGCCGCGCCATGGCCGGCTGTTCACCCTTGGCTTCGCCATCGCCATGGCCAATCCGAAGACCCTGCTGTTCCATGCGGCCTTCCTGCCGCAGTTCGTTGATCCGGCGCGGCCGGCGACGGCGCAACTGGTACTGCTGGCTGTCACCTTTGCGGTTCTGGCGGTGGCCGGTGACACCGTGTGGACCCTGGCCGGCGCCGGCGCCGGACGCTTCCTGCGGCGGGCCGGACGCATGCGGATGCTGGGCCGGGTGAGCGCGGTGGTTCTGGCCGGTGCGGCACTGGCTCTTGCGGCGGCCAGACGCTAGGGGGCGGCGGGTCGCTCAGTTGGCGGTCTCGAAAGTGGCCGGATCACCACGCAAGGCGGCGTCGGTCATGCGCCGATAGACCCGGTCGAGGCCAGCGCCGGCGGCGATGCCGTCCTCCGCTACTAGCGGCAGGGCCAGGTCGCGGATGCGGCCGGCCATGGCGGCCAGCTTCGGCGGCGGCGCCGTGCCCCCCAGGTCGAGGGCATGGACGGTAATGGCCGTCATCACGGTGGTTGCCATGTCGAGACACTCGGCCGCCGCCTGGTGTTTCTCCCAGGCGGCGAAGACCGGCTCCGAGACGTCGGTCTGCACCATGGCGCCGTAGGCCGAGGCGGGGATCAGGGTCGGCGTCGCCATCAGCCGGGCGCGATCCACATAGTCGGCCAGCAGCCAGGAGATGTTCATGGTGCCGTGCGGGAACCGGCCGCCCGGCGACAGGCCGTCGGCCAGGCGGGTGACGCGGCCGTCCTGCAACTGGCCGGTGACATGACCCATGAGGGTGACGACCTCGGCGAAGGCGGCATTGACCGCATCGATGGCGGGATGGGCCTGGCCGTTGTGATAGCCGCCGGTGGAGACGCTGCGGCCGTGGCCGCTGGGACCCTCATCGCCGCTTTCGCCGGGAAACAGATAGACCGGATTGGCCGACACGGCGGCCAGTGACTGGGCCGCCACCTCTTCCAGATTGGCAACGACACGAAAGGCCTGGCCCAGCACACGTGGCATGACGCGCCACGACACCGGCGCCTGATAGGCCTGGCGGTTGCCGCTCGCCACGCCGGCCAGCGCGTCCATGAGGGCGGCGCAGGCCTCGGCGTCATAGGGGTTGTTCCACAGCCGGCCGACTGCCGCTTCATAGTGGCCGAGCGGCGCCGACTGCGCCTCTATGGCCAGGGCGAAGGCGCGCACCGCCTGGCCGAGACGGGCCCGGGCGCTGAGCGCCACGTCGGCCACCGTGGCCGAGGCGCAGGGCGAACCGTTGAGCAGGCTCATGGGCTCGCCCGGCAGCCAGTCGTCGTCCGGCAGATCGGCGAAAAGATGAAACAGCGGCAGGATCTCGCCCGGCCCGGTCATGCCGCGTAGGGGCACCGACGGCAGGGGCTTGTCCAGCACGGCGGCGACCCGCTCCGCCACCAGCGGCCGAACCGCGCCGTGGCCGGCGATGAAGTTGGCCAGCCGCGCCAGGACCATGAGGCGGCACAGGCGCTCCGGCAGCACCGCGTCGCCGAAGCCGTGGCCGCGCGGCTGCCAGCGGCGGAAGGCCTCGGCGAAGGACTGCCGCTCCTCCGGCGTGACCCGGTCCTTGGCCATCCTGCCGGGGCCGGTGGTGGTGCCGTAGATGAAGAGGTCGGGCTCCGCCGCCAGCATGGCGTCGTAGGCGGCGCGGGCCTTGTCCATGGCGGCGCGGGCGGTCTGGCCGATGGCGATGGATTGGCCGTCGATGGCGACCCGGCGGGCGTTCGCCAGGCTGAGATCGGCCAGGGTGTTCAAGGTGACGGTCATGGGGCCTCCGGGGCGTTGGTTTCCCCTGACATATCGTCTGGCCACCCATTGGTCACGTTCATAGTTCTCGCAAATCTATGCAGAAAATCGATAGAGTGAGCAGATGGCCGGACAGTTGGACTTCAAGCATCTGGAGGCACTGGCGGCGGTGGTCGATGCCGGCGGCGTCAGCCGAGCCGCCCATGCTCTGGGGCTCAGCCAGTCGGCATTGAGCCACCGCATCGCCGAGGCGGAACGGCGGTTGGGTCTGGCCCTGTTCGATCGGGTGGGACAGCGCCTGCGACCGACACCGGCCGGCGAGCGTATGCTGGCCATGGCCCGCGACGTGCTGGCGCGGAGCGATGAGGGCGAGCGTGAGGCGCGCGTGATTGCCGCCGAGGGTCGGCCGCCGGTGCAGGTGACCAGCGGTCCGTTCGACCGCTGGGGCTGGTTCGCGCGCTTTGCCACGGTCGCCGGTTTCCCCCTGCAGGTGGCGGCCACCGGCGAGACGCCGGCGCAGCGCGCCCTGCAGTCGGGTCAGGCCGACGTGGCCATCGAGTGCGGCGTGGCGCCGGACGGGCCGCTCCGGGTGTGGCCCCTGTTCAATGACGCCATCGTCCTGCTGGCGCGGCCGGACCATCCCCTGGCGGCGGCGGCGGCGGTGCGTCCGGCCGACCTGTCCGACGCCGTGACTCTGACCTATTCGGTGGTGCCGGTGCCAGGACACAGCCGCGAATTATTCAGTCGGCCGGCCGGCGTCCATCCGGGTGGTCTGCGCAAGGCCGGTCCGGTCAGCGCCATCCTGGCCATGGTCGAGGCCGGACACGGCGTAACGCTGCTGAGCCGCTGGCTGGCGGCGGACCATGTGGCGGCCGGCCGGCTGGTGGCGCGGTCGCTGGAACCGGCGGTGCCGCTGGCGTGGTTCGCCCTGACGCGGCCGGCCGACGGACCTCAGAGCGCGGCCGGTCAGGTGGCCGAGCGCCTGGCGCTGTGGTCGCGCAACCATGACTGGGGGGAGGACGGGGCCGTGCCTGACACCGCGCCCCGCTTGGTAGGCACGGCCGACGGTGACGGGCTATAGTCACCGCGCGTCGGTGCTGCGAGCGGGCGCGACAGGGGAGATATCATGGCCGGAGTCGAGCGCGGATTTTTGCTGATCGCGGACATCAGCGGCTATACCCGGTTTCTGACCCGGTCGGAACTGGAGCACGCGCGCGGTATCCTGGAGGGGCTGTTCGACGGGCTGCTGCGGAGCCTGGACCTGCCCTTTCACCTGTCCAACGTGCAGGGCGACGCCGTATTCGCGTTCGCCCGCGACAGCGACGTGGCCGATGGCCAGCAGGTGCTGGACGCCATGGACGCTGTGTATTGCGGCTTTGCCGAGACCCAGTCGCGCATGGTGCTGAACACCACTTGCACCTGCGCCGCCTGCGCCAACATGACGGACCTGGACCTCAAGCTGGTGGTTCATCACGGCGAGTTCGCCGAGCAGGCGGCCGGTGAGCGGCGCGAGCTGGCCGGCGGGGATGTGATCCTGCTGCACCGGCTGCTCAAGAACACGGTGCGCGAAGCGACCGGCCTTGCCGCCTATGGCGCGGTGACCCAGGCAGCGGCCGACGCCATCAATCTGCCTGCCGTCTTCGCCCGGTCCCGGCGCCATACGGAGCCGACCGAGGAGTTCGGCGATGTGGTTCTGCACGTGTTCGACATGGCGGCGGTATGGCAGCAGAAACGACAGGAAGCCAAGGTGGCCGTGGCGGACGATGAGCCGCGGGCCCATCCGGACGTGCGGCTCCACCTGCCGGTGTCGGTCGACTGGTTGTGGGCCCTCATTACCAGCCCGGCGCGCCGGGCCGACTGGTTTCCCAATGTGGTGAAGGTGGATCGGATGACGGCAGAAAGCGGCCGCGCCGGCATCGGCACGGTGGATCATTGCGCCCACGGCGGCGACGCGGTGACCGTGATGACAGTGCGCGCCTGGCGTCCCAACGAGATGCTGACCCTGGAGATTGCTTTGCCCATGGGCGGCCGCATGCGGCTGTGCTTTCGGTTCAGCGAGCGGGCCGACGGCGCGGACCTGGACCTGCGCTGCGCCGCGCCGGACCACGCCAACCCGCTCAAGCGCTGGCTGCTGCGCCGGGCCATTCGCAAACAGTCGCCGGCCATGGCGGCGGACTGGGACAAGGCCATGGCGGCAATCCGGGGTTTGGCCGAGGCCGATCTGGCGAAAGGCATTGGCCGGCCGACGGCGCGGACGGCTCCGCCAAAGACCGATATCGCCGCGGCCATTGGCCTGCGCCTGGCAGCGCCGGCCTGAGACTGACTTCGGTTGCGAGGGTGCGGCGGGTCGCCATTCTGGGCAATGCCGGCGGCGGCAAGTCGACATTGGCGCGGCTGCTGACGACGCGACATGACCTGCCGTATCACGAAGTAGACAAGCTGGTGTGGCTGCCGGGCTGGCGATTGCGGCCGGAAGCGGAGTATGCGGCGCTGCACGACGCCATCATCGCCGGCGAATGCTGGCTGATGGATGGCATCGGCCGGCGTGAGTTCATCGCGCCGCGTCTGGCGCGGGCGAGCGAGATCATACTGGTGGACATGCCGTTTGAGGTGCATCGCCGGCTGGTGTTGCAACGCCACGCCGCGTGGCAGGCCGGCACACTGGACCACCCGCCGGGCGACCATGCCGACGCGCCGCCACTCGACGCCGTCCTCGCCATGATGAAAGAGATCGACCAAGACTGGATGCCGGAGATCCGACGCCTGGTGGCGGCGGAAGAGGCGGCCGGCAAGTCCGTCAGGCGGATCGCCGGGCCGGAGGAACTAACAGAGATGCAGGACGCGCTGCGCCGCCGGCCGGACGCAACCTAGCGCTCGCCGATCAGGACTTCGCGCTTGCCCACATGGTTGGCCTGGCCGATGACCCCGTCATTTTCCATCTGCTCGATGATGCGGGCGGCGCGGTTGTAGCCGATCTGCAAATGGCGCTGGACGAAGCTGGTTGACGCCTTGCCTTCGCGCGCCACCAGCGCCACCGCCTGGTCATAGAGGGTGTCGCCGCCGTCGCCGTCGCCGCCCGCGCCGCCCGCTCCGTCATCGAAGCCGGGAATGCCGCTGGCGGCATCCTCGTCTTCGGTGACTTCCTCCAGATAATCGGGCACGCCCTGACGGGTCAGATGGCTGACCACCGCCTCCACCTCTTCCACCGAGACGAAGGGCGCATGGACGCGGGTCAGACGGCCGCCGCCTTCCATGAACAGCATGTCGCCCTGGCCCAGAAGCTGTTCGGCGCCGGGCTCGCCCAGGATGGTGCGGCTGTCGATCTTGCTGGTCACCTGGAAGGAGATGCGGTAGGGGAAATTGGCCTTGATGGTGCCGGTGACCACGTCAACGCTGGGTCGTTGTGTCGCCATGATCAGGTGAATGCCGGCGGCGCGAGCCATCTGGGCGAGGCGCTGAATGGCCGCCTCCACATCCTTGCCGGCGACCAGCATGAGGTCGGCCATCTCGTCGATGATGACGACGATGTAGGGCATGGGCGCCATGTCCAGCGGCTGGTCCTCGTGGATCGGCTTGCCGGTTTCGGGATCGAAGCCGGTCTGCACCTTGCGGGTCAACGCCTCGCCCTTGTCCCGCGCCTCGGCCAGCCGCGCGTTGTAGCCAGCCAGATTGCGCACCCCCAGCAGGCTCATGGCACGGTAGCGGTTCTCCATCTCGCGGACGGTCCATTTAAGCGCGACCACCGCCTTGCGCGGGTCGGTCACCACCGGCGACAGCAGGTGCGGAATGCCTTCATAGACCGACAGTTCCAGCATCTTGGGATCGACCATGATGAAGCGGCACTGCTCCGGCGTCAGGCGATAGAGCAGGGACAGGATCATGGTGTTGATGGCCACCGACTTGCCGGAGCCGGTGGTGCCGGCGACCAGCAGGTGCGGCATACGCGACAGGTCGGAGATCAGCGGCTGGCCACCGATGTCCTTGCCCAGCGCCAGCGGCAGCCTGGCGCTGCTGCGGTCATAGGAGTCGGCAGCCAGCATCTCGCTCAAGCCGACCATCTCGCGGTCGGCGTTGGGCAGCTCGACGCCGATGACGTTGCGGCCCGGCACCACGGCGATGCGCACGCTGATGGCCGACATGGAGCGGGCGATGTCGTCGGCCAGGGCAATGACCCGGCTGGTCTTGGTGCCGGGCGCCGGTTCCAGCTCATAGAGGGTGACGACCGGACCGGGCCGCACCTTGACGATCTCGCCCTTGACGCCGAAGTCGGCCAGCACGCTTTCCAGCAGGCGGGCATTCTGGGCCAGGGCTTCCTGGCTGTCGGCCTGGCGCGGTGGCGGCGGCGGGCTCAGCAGGTCCAGCGTCGGCAGCTCCAGCCCGGCCTCGAAGTCCAGATCCAGTGCGGGCTGTTGCTCGCGGGCGCGGCGGCGGCCGCCGCGCGCCGTTGCCGGGCGCGGCGCCACCAGCTCCGGCTCGCGCCGGCTGACCGGGGCGGCCAGCGGCACATCATCGTCTTCGTCCGCATCCTGGTCATGGCGGCCGGCCGGGTCAGGGCTCGCCTCCCTACCAGCGACGAAGCGCGGCTCCTGCCGGGGGCGCGTCGGCGCCCGTGCAGGGGCCGTGCCGTGACGGGCCCGCGCGCCACGCAACGGTGCGCCCAGCAGGCGGCCGAACGCGGTCACGGCGCGCCACAGGGCGTGGCCGAGGAACAGACCGGCAGTGCCGATGCCGCGCCCCAGGGCCGCCGCGATCCGCCGCCATTCGCCGGCGGACAGGCCGGAGGTGGTGGCGATGGCGGCGATGGCCAGGGTGGCCCAGGCCAGGGCCGGCCACAGCGGCAGCACGTCGAGGCCGAAGCCGCCCAGCAGGGTGGCCGACTGGTCCAGTACCAGCCAGCCGACGGCACCGCCAAGACCGACCGCGAAGGGCCAGCCAAAAGGCGCGCCAAGCGCCGACAAGGCGGCGGCGGCGGCGATGAGGGCGGCCGGCAGGCTGGCCAGACGCAGCCACAAACGGCCAAGCGAGCGCACCCGCATGACCCGCCAGCCCCACAACCCGACGACACCGGCCAGCACCGCGCTGGCCAGCCCCAGGCTCTGCAGGGCGAGATCGCTTGCATAGGCGCCGACAAGGCCGAGCCAGTTGGCCGGTGCGGCGGCGGTCGCCCGGTTGAAAGACGGGTCGAGCGGATTCCAGCTCAGCAGCGCCAGGGTGAAGGCCAGCGCCAGCGCCATCAGGACGGCGCCGGAAAAACGGATCAGGCCGGACACCAGCCAGGCGCGGGCGCCGTCCGGCAGGATCTGGCGACGGGCCGGCTGGCGGCCGGCCCGTGCGCCACCGCCGGTGCCGCGGCCGGCCCCGCGGCCTGACGGTGTGTTGCGGCTGGCGGTGCGGCCGATGGTGGCGGTGCTGCTCATGACAGGTCGGTCCTGGGTGTCGTGCGGGAGGGATGGTGCGTCGGGTCAGGCATATCGGCTCTACAATAAGGGGGCGATGCGCCGCGCCGCTTCTTCCACCACCGCGGGGCTGTGGACGATGGCCAGGCGCAGATAGCCGGTTCCCGGATTGGAGCCGTCCGGGCGATTGTCCGACAGAAAGGCGCCGGGCATGGCGCGGATGGCGGCCTCGCGCCACAAACGCCGCGCCGTGGCCTTGCCGTCATCCACCTGCAGCCACAGGAAGAAGCCGCCCGGCGGCCGGTAGAAGCCGGCGCGGTTGGAGAGATGGCGCTCCGCCGCGTCGAAGCGGGCGCGATAGGCGTTGCGGTTGGCCTCGGCATGGGCGTCATCGCGCCACAGCGCCGCAGCGGCATGGGCCAGCGGCACCGGAATCACCGGGGCGGTGGAGGCCCGCACCCGGGCGAAGGCGGCGATCAGGTCGGGATCGCCAGCGACGAAGCCGGCCCGCAGGCCGGCGGCGCTGGACCGCTTCGACAGGGAATGGCTGACCAGCACGTTGCGCATGGCCTGGTCGGTGGTCGTGCCCTGGCGTGCCGCCAGATCACGCGCCACCTGTAACCCGCCGGCGGGGGCCGTGCGGTCGTAGATTTCGGCATAGGTCTCGTCCAGCACCAGAACGAAGTCGTGCGCCTGGGCCAGGGTGATGAGGCGGGCCAGGTAGTCGGGCGAGGCGATGGAGCCCTGCGGATTGGACGGCGAGCAGAGGTAGAACAGGGCGGTGCGGTCCAGCAGGGCCTGGGCCAGAGTATCGAGGTCCGGCAGGAAGTTGTTGTCGCGCGGACAGTCCAGCATCACCGTCTCGGCACCGGACAGGATGGCGGCGTTGACATAGACGAAATAGGCCGGGTCCGGCATCAGCACGGCAGGCCGCTGGCCGGCCTTGGCCGGACCGACGGCGATGGTCGCCACCAGATAGAGCGCCTCCTTGGTGCCGGCGACGGCAAGCACATGGCGCTGCGGCTGGACCATGCCGGTCGGCAGGTCGTAGCGGCGGGTCAGCCACTCGGCCGAGGCCGTGCGCAGATCGTCCAGCCCCAAGGGCGGCGGGTAGCGGCCCCAGGCGTCGGGGTGGGCGGCTATAGTCTCTGTCAGGATCGCCGGCGGCGCGCCCTGCGGCTCGCCAATACCCATGTCGATAGGGGCCAGACCGGCCGGCGGAGATACATCCGCCAGCAGGGCGCGCAGTTCGACGAACATATTGCCCGGCAGTTCGGCCAGGCGCGGATTGAGCATCGGCGGCAGGGTCCCCTGTCCTGAACGGGCCGGCGGCGGGCCGGCGAGGCGGGAGTCTAGCAGGTCAGGGTGCGAGGTGCAGCGGCAAATAAACTTGCCGAATCAGGTCATTGCGACCATAGGCTTGACTCGAATCTCGCGATAGCCACTCAATTTGTCGGATTCAGGGATGAATCTTCGCTTTCCGTTGCTGGCCGCCGCGCCTCCAGCGCCAGTTCCGGCCCGTCGGGACCGGCATAGCGCCCGGCCTCCTCGATTTCCGCCAGCTCCGGCACATCGGCGCTGTCGCCGAGGCGGCAGCGCTGTATGCGGTCAAAGCCGGCGGCGGTCAGCTCGGTCGTCATGGTCGCCCGGTCGTACATCCACTTGTGGGCGGCGTTGCCGAGCATGCGGGCGAGACGGGCCAGGCGGCTGGCCGGTTCGCTAGCCACGCCGAGATCGGCGCCGGCCATGAAATGGTGGGCGGCGGCGCCATCGCCGCGCTCGGCCGCCGCCACATAGGCGCGGGCGCGACTTTCCAGATCGGGAACAATCAGACGCAGCGGCGCACCCGGTTTCAGCATCGTAAGTATGTGCCGCAGGGCGCGGCGCATGTCGTCCAGCGCCACATGTTCCAGCATGTGGCTGGTGAACACAGCGTCCGCCGTGGCCGGTGGGCAGAGCGGTCGGCGGACAATATCGCCATAGCGGACCGCGGCGGGAAAGCGATGTTGGTTGCGGGTATAGAGGCGGCCGACCAGTGGCAGCCGCTCAAACACCAGGGTCGGCGAGGCGTCGAAGTTGCGCCAGCTTGGCCCGGCGGTAAAACCACAGCCGATGTGGATCAGAAGGCGATCAGCCATGGCCATATCATGCGCCGCCCGGTGATGCGGCGGAAGAGTCGCGTTCACTCACGGGCACCGCCCTTATAGAGTGGTCGTCGGCAAACACCCATGACAGGCGAAGACAGCATGGCGCGACGCAAGACCAGCGGAAAGACGGCCAACAGAAAGACCGCCAGCGGCCGGCCGGCGGCGGCCGCCCCGGCGGTGGCTGATGTGGCGGTGGCCGGGGCCGGCATGATCGGCCTGACGGCGGCGTTGGCCTTCGCCCAGGCCGGGCTGCGAGTGACGCTGCTGGACCAGGCCAGCCCGGCGGCGCTGACCGACCGCGCCTATGACGGGCGGACCACCGCACTGAGCCGCGCCAGCAAGCAGGTTCTGCAGGCGCTGGGCGTGTGGCCGGCCCTGGCGCCGGCGGCGGAACCGATCCTGGCGGTCAGGGTGGCGGACGGGGTGAGCGGTGCGGCGCTGACCTATGACGTGCGCGATCTGGACGAGCCGGCGGAGGCGGATGGATCCATTCAGGGTCTTGGCTGGATCGTTGATAATCGCGACCTGCGCCTGGCGCTGTTTGCCCGTATCGCCCGGACCCCGGCCATCCGTCTGCGCGCGCCGGCGACCATCACCGCCTTCAGTGGCGCCGCCGACGGTGCGCGCCTGACCCTGGCCGATGGCGGCGAGGAACGGGCGTGGCTGGTGGCGGCGGCGGATGGTGCACGCTCTACCCTGCGCCAGCTTGCCGGCATTGCGACCCAGGGCTGGGCCTATGGTCAGGAGGCGTTCGTCGCCACCCTGGCCCATGCGGCACCGCACGACGGGGTGAGCCACGAGATATTCTGGCCGGACGGGCCGCTGGCCATGCTGCCGCTGGCGGACGCAACGGCGCGGCGGGGCGATCCCGCCGGCCTGCCCCATCGCTCGGCCCTGGTGTGGAGTCTGGAGCGGCGGCGCGGCCGGGACATTCACGGCCTCGACGAGACGCGGCTGAACCAGGCGGTGGCCGGGCGCACCCAGGGTCTGCTGGGCGAGACCCGTCTGACCGGCCAGCGCGGGCGCTATCCGCTGGGGGTGGTTCATGCGGAGCGCTATGTGATGCCGCGCCTGGCGTTGCTGGGCGATGCCGGCCATCGCATCCACCCCATCGCCGGCCAGGGGGCCAATCTTGGATTCCGCGATGCGGCGGCGCTGGCCGAAGTGGTGGGTGACGCGGCGGAGCTTGGCCTGGACTTCGGCATGATCAGTGTATTGCGCCGCTATGAGCGGTGGCGGCGGCCGGACAATACCAGCCTGGTGCTGGCCACCGACGGGCTGACCCGCCTGTTCGGCAATGACCGGCCTGTGCTGCGGCTGGCCCGCAGCGCCGGGTTGCGCGCGGTGGACCGGATGGGTCCGGCCAAGCGTCTGCTGATGAACGGGGCCATGGGGCTGGTGGGCACTCTGCCGCGACTGGTGCAGGGCGAACCGCTGGGTCAGCGCATGGCGGTCGCGGCCAAGCCATGACCGTGGCTGCCGGCTATGCGGAGGCCATCGCCCGCTGCAACACCGGCGATACCGGTCAGGCGATGCCGTGGTGGGTGGCGGAGGCGGCGGCGCCGGCCGGTTGGCTGCAACCGGCTGTTGCCCAATGGCTGAAAGACAAGAGTGGCGGTCTGTTCCGGCCAGAGCGGCGGGACGGCCAGGATGGTCTGATGCTGGACGCCGGCGACGTGCCGGCCGACCGCAGCCATGCGGTTGCCGACCTGTTGCCCGATCTGCACGGGGCGGGCCTGGCCGAGGCGCGATGGGGCGAGGACCTGGACGTGCGCGCCGGCTGGTCCGGCGACGCGCTGCTGTGGCTGGAGCGCAGCGCGGCCGATGCCTTTGGCATCCGCTCGACAGACGTCAAGCTGGTGGCCTATGGCGAGGCCGGCGGCGAGCTGGCCCTGTGGCTCGGCCGGCGGGCCGCCACCAAGCGCAACGACCCGGGCCTGTGGGACGTGACGGTGGGCGGTGCGGTGGCGTCGGGCGAGAGTATCATGGAGGCGCTGGCCCGCGAGGCGGCGGAGGAAGCCGGGCTTGGCGGCACACGGCTGGAGGATGCGCGGCGGGTCGGCCGGGTCAGCTATTGCCGGGCCCATGCGGCGGGGCTGCAGGTGGGAAGCTGTATCTGTTTCGAAGCGAAGCTGGGGCTGGCGCCGGGCCTGACACCGGTCGACGGCGAGGTGGATGAATTCGTCCTGCTGCCGGTGTCACACGTGCGGAAGCTGCTGACCGTGCCGGGCCAGGTGCTCTACAACAGCGCTCTGGTGCTGATTGATTTTCTGTTGCGCCACGATGCGGCGGCGGTATCGGCGGACGAGGCGGCGGCGCTGCGTCAGGCGCTGCGCCGATGACCGGCCATGGCGCAAGCGGCGGCCGTCCCGCGGCCCTGACGCAGGCCGACTGGCTGTTCGACCTGGACGACACGCTGTATGGCGTGGCCAGCGGTATCAATGACCATGTTCGCGCGCGCGGCGACGCCTATCTGGCCCGTTTGCTGAACCTGCCGGACGACCTGGCGGAGGCGGAGCGCGAACGGCGCATCGGCCAGGCCATGGCAGGACATATCTCGACCCTGGACGCGGTGCGGGCGCTGGACGGAAGCGACGGCGCGGCCGACCGGTTCTATGACTATCGCTATGAGGCCATGAGCTATGACGCGCTGGCAGCGGATGCCGCCCTGGCCGGCGCGCTGGCCGGGCTTAGCGGTCGGCGTATTGTCTTCACCAATGCCCGGGCCGATCACGCGGCGGAAGTGCTGAAGCGCCTGGCGATCAGCCATGCCTTCGAGGCGGTGTATGACATCTATGACGGCGGGCTGGTGCACAAGCCCGACGGCCGGGCCTATGGGGCCATCGTCGCGCGCTTTGGCCTGGATCCGGCGCAGACGGTCATGGTCGAGGATCGGGCCGACAATCTGCAGCCGGCCAAGGCCCTGGGCATGACCACCGTGTGGATCGCCCACGGCCGCCCCCTGCCCGGCTGGGCCGCCGCCCATGTGGATCATGTGGTGGACGGCGATCTGGCCACGTGGCTGAGCGGGCCGGGCGGATAAGGCGGATGGCGGCCCGGACCATTCGGCCCGAGGCGCCGGGCGACGCCGCGGCGATCCGTGCGGTGACCGCAGCGGCCTTCGCCGGCATGGCTCACAGCGATGGCACGGAGCCGGCCATTGTGGACGGCCTGCGGGCGGCGGGCGCGCTGACGGTATCGCTGGTGGCGGTGGCGGACGGCACGATCATCGGCCATGCGGCATTTTCGTCGGTGACCATCGATCAGGCGGGCGATCATGGGGGTAGGGGCTGGCTCGGTCTCGGCCCCGTGTCGGTCGCGCCCGGCTGGCAACGCCGGGGCACGGGTTCGGCGCTGGTGCGCGCGGGGTTGGCGCTGTGCCAGGAGTCGTCAGCGGGCGGCTGCGTCGTGCTGGGCGAGCCGGCATTTTATGGCCGCTTCGGGTTCAGGGCCGACCCGCGGCTCAGGCTGGAGGGCGTGCCGCCGGCATATTTTCAGATGCTTGCTTTTGGCGGCGACGTGCCGAGCGGCATGGTCAGATTCCACCCCGCCTTCGGCGTCAAGTAAATGGCCGGTCGGGGCGGTCAGGCGGCAAGCGCCGCCTTCAGCGCCGCCACATAGTCCGGCCCCATGCCGCAGCAGGCGCCGATGGCAGTAACGCCGTGTGATGCCCATGCCGCCGCCGCCGTCGCATAGGCCTGCGGATCTAGGCTGGTCTCGAAGATCCAGTTGGGCATGACGAAACGGCCCTGATGGGGGTAGGCAATGAGCGGCCCCGTCCAGTGTTGCCGGACGATGTGGAGACCGGGCGCCACCAGTGGCACCTGGCTGTGCATGATGCCGGCGGCGTCAGCGCCGCCGCTACGCAGTTCGGCCAGCACCGCCGGCACGACGGTGTCCAGCGGCAGGGCGTTGGCCGCGCCGCTGCCCAGCGTCACCAGACCGCCGGCGGCGTCGCCGTGACGGTCGCCGTCCCGCGCCCGGCGGCAGGAGAAGCCGACCCATACAGGCAGGCCGGTAGCGGCGGCGGCCTGCACGGCAAGCGTTCCGTGGTCGATGTCGCTGATCATCTCCATGGCGAAGAGATCAACCCCGGCCCCGGCCAGCAGCTCCGCCTGTTCGGCAAAGTCGCGGGCCATGGTGTCATGGTCCGGTGGCCTATCGCCGAAGACGAAGGTGGAAATGGAACCGGCAATGGCCACCGGTCGGTCGTCGCCGCGCTCTGCCGCGACGACATCGCGGGCCTCGCGGGCCAGCGCCACGGCGCGCCGGTTGATGGCCGCGGTCTCGCCATCGAGGCCGGCCGGCACCAGGGCATGGCGGGCGGTAGCGAAGGTATTGGTGATGACCACCTCGGCGCCGGCGCGGATATAGTCGGCGTGGACCTCGCGCACCACATCGGGGTGGGTGTGGACGGCGGCGCCGCTCCACGCCGCGTCATCCATGGGCACGCCACGCCGTTCCAGTTCCGAGCCGGTGGCGCCGTCCAGCAACAGGGGCGGGCCGTTCCTCAACCGCTCCGCAAGCCAGTGGCCAATTGCCGCGCTGTTCATCGGACCCTCCCTGCCGCTTCTTTCCAAACGCCCGGAGCATGCCACAGGCGGCGGCCGGGCGCACACCGGACATGAGCCTGGCTCATGGCTTTCCCTAGACCCCCTATGGCATCACCCGCCGCTTCGGCGCACACTAATTGCCAAACGGGGACGATCACCGGGCGGACCCATGATGGGGACACCTGACAGGGACGTAAGGGGCAAAGCATGACCGTCGTATTGAATGACCGCCGCGATTTCACGCTGGCGAATCTGAAACGGGTGGCCTGGGAAGGCGAGCGGCTGATGGTGTCGGATGCCGCACTGGACCGCATCGACGGGGCGCGGGCCAGCTTCATGGCGCTGGTGGAGAGCGACCGCAGCCAGTTCATCTATGGCACCACCACCCAGGGCGGCGAGGGTGCGCGCCACCGCATGACTCCGGAGCAGCAACGGGCCAACGCCAAGCGGCCACGGAACAGCGCCGGCCAGTCCTTCGGCGATCCGCTGCCGGAGCGGGTGTCGCGGGCCATCGTTTTTGCCCGCCTGTCCAACTTCATCGAAGGCAATGGCAAGGTGCGGGCGGAGCTGGTGCGCCGCATCGCCGCCATGCTGGATGGCCCGCTGCCGAAGGTGCCGTCGCGGGGCACCACCTGGGCCGGCGAGACGACGGTGCCGGGACGGCTGTTCGGCCATCTGTTCGGGCCGGAGCTGGAAGAGGGCGAGAACATGGCGCTGATCAACGGCTCGTGCGCCTCGGCCGGGACGGTGGCCGACGCGGCGCTGCGCGCCGCCAAGCGCGTGCGCCTGGTGGAGCAGGTGATGGCGCTGTCCATCGAGGGCTTCAACGCACCGCTGGAGGCCTATGATCCGGTGCTCAAGGACCTGTGGGGCGACCCCCATGACGGCAAGGCGATCGAGCGTCTGAACATTCTGCTGGCCGGCTGCCGCACCGAGGGACGGCGCGACTATCAGGCGCCGGTGTCGTGGCGCATCATTCCGCGCGTTCTGGGCCAGGTCTATCGTGCCGAGGAAGCGCTGACCCACGCCGCGACAACCAGCCTCGCCAGCGTCAGCGACAACCCGGTCTATATCCTGCCCGACACCCGCCATCCGCTGGGTCGCGCCTTTTCCACCGGCGGCTATCACAATGGTATGGCCTATCCGGCGCTGGACTGGCTGGCCCAGGCGTGGACCGACGTGCAGGTGCTGGCCGACCGCCAGACCACCGCTTTCTCGCGTGGCAATGTCTCGCTGCTGCCCGACAATCTGGTGAAGGAAGGGCAGGAAGGCTATGCCATGCGCATGGGCATGAATCAGGTGCAGTGGGGCGAGGAGATTCGCCAGATGGCGCAGCCCACCTTCATTCCCTTAAGCGAAGGCGGTGGCACGGCGCAGAACGACACGCCCAATCCGGGTATGATCGCCTATCGCAAGGAAGCGGCGGTCGGTGAAATGCTGGACGCCAGCATGGCCATCCTGGCGGCCACCGCCAGCCAGGCCCTGTGGGTGACCGAGCGCGAGCCCGCGCCGGCATTGCGTCCCTTCCTGAACGCGGTGCGTCGCATCTTCCCGCCCATCGACTCCTTCCGTGATCCAGGCGCCGATTGCGAACAGTTGTGGCACGCCATTACCGGCGCCATGTGCGATCCCCGTCCCGACGTGCTGGTTGGCGATGCCGATCAGGCACACGTCTGGCAGAGCCGGCTTTAGGAGACCTGGACCCATGACCGTCACACTGAACGACCGTCACGACTTCAACCTGTCCACCTTCCGCCGGGTTGCATGGCACAACGAGGCCATCGCCTTTTCGCCGCGAGCGGAGTCCGCCATGCAGGCGGCGCGTGACAGCTTTATGGCCATGGTGGAGAACGATCCCACCGTCTTTATTTATGGCGTCACCACCGACTATGGCGAGGGCGCCAAGTTCCGGCTGGACGCCGAGGGCCGCAAGAAAGTGGCCAAGCGTCCGGCCTATGGCAAAGGCTTCGGCAACGGGCCGGTGGTTGCCGACCGGGTGGTGCGCGGCATGATCTTCTGCCGGCTGACCAACTTCGTTGAAGGCTGGGCGGCGGTGTCGCCGAAGGTAGCCCATCAGGTGGCCGACATGCTGGACGGCCGGGCGCTGCCCAAGGTGAACATGGTGGGCAATGTGGGAGCCGGCGAAGTGGGCCCGCTGATGAGCCTGTTCCACCACCTCTATGGCGAGAATTGCGAAGAGAAGGACGCCGGCTGTCTGCTCAACGGCTCGCCCACGTCGGCCGCGCTGACGGCGGACGCGGCGCTGCGCGCGCGCAACCGGCTGAACCTGATTCATCAGGTGCTGGGCCTGTCCATCGAGGCGGCCAACGCGCCGCTGGAGGCCTATGACCCGGCGCTCAAGGCGATGTGGACGGATGATGGCGAGTGCGAGGCGCTGGACGCCATCAACGCGGTCATGGCCGGCACCCGGGTGGAGGATCGCCGCGCCTTTCAGGCGCCGGTGTCGTGGCGGGTCATCCCGCGTGTCCTGGGCCAGACCCATCGCGCGGTGAAGCGGCTGGAGGAGGTGGCGACGCACAGCCTGTCGGCGATCACCGATAATCCGGTCTATGTTCTGCCGACGGCGGAGCATCCCATGGGCCGCTGTATCTCCACCGGCGGCTATCACAATGGCGCGGCATCGCCGGCCATGAACTGGATGGCGCAGGGCTGGGCCGACCTGACCAACATCGTCGTGCGTCAGGTGAGCAAGCTGCACCGCACCGAGGTGACCGACCTGCCGGGCGGGCTCCGGCCCGAGGGCAGCTTCTGGGGCTCGTGGGCGCTGGGGGCGCTGGTCCATGACTGGGGCCATGAAGTGCGCCTGGCGGCGCAGCCGACGCCCATGCCGATCGACGAGGCGGGCTCTACCCAGGACGATCTGGGCGCCCCCTTCATGCAGGCCTATCGCCAGGAGCTGCGGGCGGGGGAAGCCTTCGACATGTGCCTCGCCCTGTTGGCGGCGGCATCGTGTCAGGCCCTGACCATCGCCAACCGGCCGGTGGCACCGAAGCTGCGGCCACTGCTGGAGCAGGTGCGGGGCGCCTTCCCGCTGGTCAACAGCCTGCGCGACGTGGGCGGCGACGTGGAACCCATCGCCGCCGCCTTCAATCAGGCGGCGGTAAGCGGCGAGGTGCGGCTCTAGCCGGAGTCCGCCAGCACCGGCGGCGGCACAGCCGATCATGGGCCTCATTGTCCGCCGACTGAACGACAGCGAGGCGCGGGCCTGGCTTGAGCTGCATCATCGCTCGGTTCGCGGACTGGCGGCCGGCCACTATCCGCCGGACGTGATCGCCGCCTGGGCGCCGCCTGTGGTGAGCGATGATGAGGTGGCCGCATTCATGGCCGATGGCGCGGGGCAGGTGCGCCTGGTCGCGGAGCAGGACGGCGGGCTGGTGGGCGTCGCCTGCCTGGTTGCGGCGACGGGCGAGTTGCGCGCCTGTTATGTGGCGCCGGCGGCGGCGCGGCAGGGTGTCGGCACGGCTCTGGTGCGGGCGCTGGAACAGGCGGCGCGGGAGGCGAAGGTGCCGGCGCTTACGGTCATGGCCTCACTCAACGCCGAGGGGTTCTATGAGCGATTGGGCTATGCGGTGGTGGAACGCAGAAACCACCGGCTGGAATCGGGCGTGGCCATGGCGGCGGTGCTGATGCGGCGCGAATTGACGGAGCCTGCGCGCATCGCCTGACCTTCAGGCGTCGCGGCTGAGGCCGTCGCGTTCGACGCGGTCCAGATAGCGCTGCCAGCGCGCCGCCTGGTCCCGGCCCAGTTCATAAAGATAGGCCCAGGTGAAGATGCCGGTGGAATGGCCGTCATCGAAGATCAGCCGCACGGCATAATTGCCCACCGGCTCCGCCCCGGTCAGACCGACCATGCGTTTCCCCGGCACGGTCACTTCCTGACCGGGCCCATGGCCCTTGACCTCCGCCGACGGACTTTCCACCCGCAGCAGCTCCGCCGGCAGGACGAAGCTCCGGCCGTCATCGAAGGCGATATGCAGGCGGCGGTCCTGACGATCAACGCGGATATCGGTGGGCCATGCCGGCGCGCCGAAGGTGCGCGCCGCGTCTACCGCAGAGGATGCAGGGGTCGCCGGCTCGCTCATGATTCAGCCCTTTGCCTGACCGCTATCGTCATCGAGGCGGCGCGCCTCGTCCACCAGCATGATGGGAATGCCATCACGGATGGGATAGGCCAGGCCGGCCTGACGGCTGATCAGCTCCTGGGCGGTGACGTCATAGTCCAGCGGCCCCTTGGTCAACGGGCAGACGAGGATTTCCAGCAGGCGCGGATCCACCTGCCGGGCTTTCCCGGCGGCGGGTGCGGCGGTTGCGGGTGTCGTGTCGTCTGGGGTCATGGCGATTCCGGACTGGCTAGTGGCGCAGGGGGGCGGTGTCGCTGGCGGCCTCAAGCACCGCCATCTCGATCATGGCGATGAGGGCGCGGGCCCGTTCGGTCAGGTCGGCGGCTTCCAGCAGGGCCTGTTTTTCTTCCGGCGCGAAGGGGCAGACCATAGCCAGGGTGGTGACCAGCGCCTCGTTGCCGGCCTTGCGCAGAGACTCCCAGTCAACCTTGATCTGGCGGCGCGTCGTGAATACTTCCAGCGCGGCGAACAGTCGTTCGCGGTCCACCTGCGCCGGCGGCGGAGCGATATCCGAAGATATGGCCACATCGGCCGGGCCGGAGTCGCCGGAGTCGGACCGGGCGTCGCTTTGAGCAGCAGCGTCGTCGCCGAGGCCGGAGGCGCGGGCCTCCTCTTCATAGTCGGCGCGATAGGGCGCGGTGTCGATCATCGCCACGCGATAGCCCTTGACCATGGCCTGCTCCGCACCCAGGCGAAAGCGCGCCAGACCCTTCAGGGTGATGACGTAGCGGCCGTCATCGGTTTCGGCGAAGGAGATGATACGGCCGAGGCAGCCCACCTCGAACAGGCGGGGCTGCTCATTCGCCTCTCCGGTAATCGGCTGAATCAGGCCGATGATGCGGTCGCCGGCCATGACATCGCCGACCATGGCCAGATAGCGCGGCTCGAAAATATTGAGCGGCAGACGACCGCCCGGCAACAGCAGCGCACCGGACAGGGGAAAGACCGGCACATGGTCCGGCAGGGCGTCAAAGGCAGGGTCGAACGGTGTCAGGGCCATGGGGCTCAGGAAAAGAGGATGGTGGACAGCCGCCGCCGGCCGGCCAGGGTGAGGTCGTGACTGGCGCCGAGGGCATCGAAGATCTTGAGCAGAAGCTGGCGGGCCGCCTGCTCGTTCCAATCGCGATTGGCCTTGATGATCATCAGCAGATGGTCGATGGCTTCCTGGTTGCGGCCGGCACCATACAGCGCCTCGGCAAGATCGTGGCGCGCCTGATGGTCGACGGGATTCTGCGCCAGCCTATGCTCCAGCTCCGGGATGCGGCCGGCCTTCGCCGCCGCCTGACTGGCCAGCGCCACCGCCTGGGCTGCGCTCTCCACCTCCGGCACCTTGCGCAAGCTGTCCTCCAGGCTGTCGAGCAGGGCCTGCGCCTGTTCGCCGCTGCCGGCGCCCAGCAGGGTGCGGACCAGCCCGGCGATGGCCGCGCCGTTCTCCGGCTCCTGCTGAAGCACCTGGGCAAAGCCTTCCTGGGCGTCCATCCAGCGCTCGTCCGCCAGAGCGGCCTGCGCCTGCTCCAGCACCTCGGCCATGGCCTGACCCGGCGCCGACAGGCCCGACAGCTTCTTGACGAACTCCGCGATCTGGCTTTCCGGCAGGGCGCCCTGGAAGGCGTCCACCGGCCGGCCGTCATGAAAGGCGTAGACCGTTGGAATGGACTGGATACGAAGCTGGGCGGCGAGGCCCTGATTCTCGTCCACGTTGATCTTGACCAGGCGGACCTTGCCGCGCGCGGCGGTGACCGCCTTCTCCAGCAACGGGCCCAGAGTCTTGCAGGGGCCACACCACGGCGCCCAGAAATCAACAATGACCGGAACCTGGGCCGATGCCTCGATGACGTCGGTCATGAAGGTCTGCTCGCTCGAATCCAGGATGGCTGGCGCGGCCGGCGCAGCGCCGTTGGGGCGGGCGGGCGCGGCCTGGCCGGCCGGGTCGTTGGCGGACATACCGCCCGGGCCGAGCCCGCCGATGATCGGTTCCATGGAATACTCCTGCGTGCTTTGTGGCCGGTTCGGGCCGCGGATTGATCGGCAGTATGGCACGGCCGGCGGCCGCGGCGGCAGGCCGGCCAGCCGGTCAATACATGGGGTCAGGGGCGGGCCGGAACAAGGTCCCCGGAGGCGGAGCGCGGGCTCAGGCGGCAGCCTTATCGGCGCCCAGCGCCAGACGCAGCGGCGCCCGGCCGCAGGATTCCATGAAGCGCACCAGATCATCGGGGCCGATGGCGGTGGTGGCGGTATTGCGCAGCGGGTGAAAATGCACCCGCCGGCAGGCGAACAGCGCCGGATCGAGCACCACCAGCACATTACGCGCGGAGGGATTGAGCAGGGCGAAGGGCGTCACGGTGCCGGGCTCCACCCCCATGACCTGGCCCAGGCGTTCGGCCGAGGCGAAGGACAGGGTCTGCAACGGCTGGCCGGCGGCGACCAGGCGGCGACGCAGCGCCTTCAGATCAACGGCAGTGGATTCGAGCGCCGCCACCAGAACGAAGCGATCCTTCTTGTCCTTGAGGAACAGGCATTTGCCGTGGCCGGCCGTGCCGCCGTCGCCGCCCCCGCCGAGCGCCTCATCCACCTGGCGGCGCACCGCCTGGCTCTGATCCACGGTGAAGACGGCCGGATGTTCCACGGTGTGCACCGTGATGGCCAGGTCGTGCAACACGCGGAACAGGTCGTCCGGCGTGGCCGCGCCGGCGACCGGGCCGGCGGTGGGAGCATGGTTCGTGGTGTCGGCCATGACGGGCGCCCTCGCTGGCATGGTGGCACCGGTCTAGCCGGCGAAGCGGTGTTCGGCGATGCCCTGAAAGCCGGGCCGGCAGGCAAAGAGCGAGCCGGCCTGGGGCTGGTCCGGTGCCAGGTGAAGGCCGGCGCCGGGACCGAGCGAGGCGATGAACAGGGTCTGCATGTCATGGCCGCCGAAGCCTGGCATGGTGGGGAATTGCACCGGCACGTCAATCACCCGGTCGACGGCGCCATCGGGGCGAAAGCGGGCCACCGCCCAGCCGCCGGCAATGGCCAGCCAGTAGCCGCCCTGGCTGTCCACACACGCGCCATCGGGGGCGGGCGCGGCGGCGGCGGCGCTATCGCGGGCAGCAGGGTCGGCTGCGCCCGCCGGTCGGCGGTCCGCGAACAGCCGGGGCACATGGGCAAACAGGCGCTGGCCAGTCATGGCGCCGCTGGCGGCGTCGAAATCCCAGGCCTGAACAGTGGCGTCGTCGCCGCCAGTATCGGCGTGATAGAGGGTGCGGCCATCGTTGCTCCAGGCCAGACCATTGGCGATCCGCACCGGCGCACGCATGCGCCGCCACGACAGATCGGGCGCCAGCCGCCACAGGGCGCCGGCCGGTTGGCCACCATTCGGATCAAACGCCATGGTGCCGGCCCAGAAGGCGCCATCGGGCCCGGCCCGGCCATCGTTGAAACGATTGGCCGGCTTGTCCGCCTCCGGATCGCCGATGGCGGTCACCCGGCGCGACGCAAAATCCACAAACGCGAACCCCGAGGCCAGGGCCGCCACCAGCCCGCCCCGCTCGTCCGGCCGGCGGCGGAAGGCGATGCAGCCGACCGGCCCGGCCAGCGGACAGGACTCGTCGTGCCCGGTCACGGGATCGAAGCGGTGGATGGCCGGACCCGGTATGTCGACCCAGTAGAGACGCTGCTCCGCCTCGTGCCAGGCCAGGCCTTCGGCCAGGGCGACGCGGCAATCGAGGACACAGGTGACCGCCGGCGCTGATCGCGTCGTCATGGGCGCGCGGTCATGGCGGCGGCGTCATGGTGATGGGGGTGAGCGGTCGCTCATGGCGACGAGGCGCGGGTCGAGGGCGGCGCGCTCGGCCGGGGTCAGCACCGTGCGCGGATAGAGATAGGGGTCATAGTGGCCGTCGCGCACCCAGAACCAGTGAAGGCTGCGGCGATAGCGCCGTTGCGGGTTGCGCACACCGTGCAGCAGATTGTTGTTGTAGACCACCGCGTCGCCGGGCCGCAGATCAACCGCGACGCGCCCCGGCATGGCGTCGTGATAGACGGCGCGGTCATCAGTCAGGCCACGCACCGCCGCCTCGCCGGCGGTCATGGGCCGGCGATGGCTGCCGGGCACGATCATCAGGCAGGCATCGTCACTGAGCGCCACGTTCCACTGAATCTGCGAGAAGGGCGTCGTGGCGCAGAACGCCGCCAGGTCAAAGGCCGCCGGCAGGGACGGCGGCAGGAAGTTGGTGTCCTGGTGCCAATACATGTCCGGCGTGTCGAAGTTGAGATAGTAGGACGTGCCGATCAGCGGCCCGTGGCCCAGCCGTTCGGACAGGCCGAGAATGGCATCGTCGCACAGGCAGTTGAGCAAGGCCGGCTGGTGATGGCCGGCGAGAGCCGGGCTCAGCAGATCGACGCGACTGGCGCTGCGGTGCTTTTCGGTGCGCCTGGCGGCAGCGGCGAAACGGTCGGCGCGATCACTGAGATCGCGCAGGGTCGAGCCCCGGAATATGCCGCGGACAATCAGATAGCCGTTGGCTTCATAGGCCTGGCTGTCTGCCGCCGCGGCGTCGCGGGCGGCGATTTCGCTGAGCGGGACGGCGATCTGTTCGGCCATGGCGGCGGTCCGGGTGTGTGGCCTGGTGGCGGGACGGCGGCAGGGATAGTGGCCGCGTTTGCCCGAAGTCTAGCCGCCCGGCGGACGGCGGCAAGATGGCAAACCCGGCGGAACCTGCCCCTTGCCGGCCGGCCTGCTCCGCGCCTTGTGATCGTCCGGGGTCGCTGCGGACCCTCATTTTAACGTCCGGTTTACGGCCCAAGCCTAGGTTTTGTGGTGAATTCGCGCCATGTGGCAAATCCGGGAGCGTTGCGCCATGTCACCGCCCGACAGGCCGCCGCACGACAGGCCGCCGCCCCGCAGGGGCCAGTCCCGCCGTCCGGTGACTACGCCGGCGGTCGGCCATGTGCCGTTGAGACGGTTGTTGGTCGCCGGCGTGGCGGTGCTGCTGGTGGCCATGTGGGGGCTGTTCGGCCTGACCACGGCGCAGCAATTCGACCTGGCCCGCGATTCCGCGCAAAGCGATACCGCCACTGTGGCCAAGCTGGTGGATGCCTGGGCCCAGTCCAGCCTGGCCCGCGTTGACTATCTGGCCGGCACCGTCGAGGCGATGCTGGACTTCGATCCGACGCCGGCCGATCTCAACGCATTGCTGGCCCGCCAGCAGGCGGCAGACCCTGACCTGTTTCCGGTTATCGAGGTGCGTGATTCCACTTATGGCTTCATCGCCTCATCGAACCCGGACTTTCCCATAGAGAGTGCGCGCAACTTCGATTCCGATCTGCCGGCCAAGACCGCCTCTGAAATCGGCCTGCCGCGGGTGGTCGGCGACGACCTGCTGATTCCGGTGCGTCAGGCGCTGCACGACAGCGCCGGGGTCAAGCGCGGCATCGTGGTGGTCGAGATCGCGCCGTTCTACTTCGGCGGCTTTTCGGCCGACCTCGGGCTGCCGGCCGGCGCCGCCGTGGTCATGTTGCGGGAAGACGGGCCGCTGCTGGTGCGCGGGCCCGACGACCAGAACATGGTAGGCGACAGCTATCGCGACTCCGCTCTGTGGCGGGCTCTGCAGGAGGCGCCGACCGGCAGCTTCCATGCGCTGGATCGTGACCGGGTGGAGCGCATTACCAGCTACCGGCTGAGCGATACTTTACCGCTGGCGGTGGCGGTGGGCTTTGCCACCGACCAGGTGTTCGCGGCGACCCGCCAGCGGGCGGTCGAGAACGGTCTGGCCGGTGCTTTGCTGAGTGCGCTGCTGATCGCCGGCACCGCCTATCTGGTGCGTCAGATCGGCCGCCGCGCCACGGCCGAGGCGCAGGCCGGGATCGCCCGCGCCGCCGTGCAGTCGGTTGGCAGCGGCGTCGCCGTGGTGGTGGTGGACGAACAGCGGCGCATCGTCCTGGCCAATCCGGCGCTGGGTCGTCTGCTGGGTCGCCCGCCGGACGCCCTGACCGGTTGCCCGCTGGCGGATGTGGCGGCGCCGCAACTGGTGGCGGCCTTCGCCGATGATGATTGGCTGGACAGCGCGAGCGGTTCGGCCGCCGGCGAGAGCGTGCGCGAGGTGGCGCTGACCATGCCGGACGGCACGGAGATCTGGGTCGAGGTGCGGCTGGCGCCGATTCCCGAGCGCTTCGGCCTGACCCATCACGCGGTTCTGGTGCTGACCGACCGTACGGAAAGCCGCCAGGCCGAGCAGGCCTTGATCGAGGCGCGTGACCAGGCGGAAGCCAGCAGCCGGTCGAAGAGCGAGTTCCTGGCCAATATGAGCCACGAGTTGCGCACGCCGCTGAACGCGGTCATCGGCTTTGCCGAGGTCATTGCCGGCGAGGTGTTCGGCCCGGTCGGCACGCCACGCTACCGCGAGTATGCCGAGGACATTCATCAGTCAGGCAGTCATTTGCTGCGTATTATTTCCGACATTCTCGACCTCGCCAAGATCGAGGCCAATCGGGTGGTGCTGGACGAGGAACCGGTGGACGTGGCGACGACCCTGGCCATGTGCGCGCGGCTGATCGCCGGCCGGGCGGAGGAGGCCGGTGTGGCCATCAAGGTTGAGGCGGCGGACGATCTGCCGCGACTGATGGCCGACGAGCTGCGGGTCAAGCAGGTGGTGCTGAATCTATTGTCCAACGCGGTCAAGTTCAGCCCGGAGGCGGGCACGGTGCGCCTTGCCGCGCGGCTGACCCATGACGGGGGTCTGGTGGTCGAGGTCCATGACAATGGCCCGGGCATGACGGCGGAGCAGGCGGTGCTGGCCATGGAGCCGTTCCGCCAGGTCAATGGCATGGTGGCGGTCAGCCGCGAGGGCACCGGGCTTGGCCTGCCGCTGGCGACGCGGCTGATGGCATTGCATGACGGACGGCTGGTGATTGCCAGCACACCGGGAGTCGGCACCACGGTCGAGGCGCGCTTTCCGGCCGCGCGGGTGGTTCGCCGCCGCGCTGCCGCCTGAGAGAGTCCGGGCCAGAGAGTGCGCGTCCGGGCGGCCTAGTTCTTCACAACCTGACCGCGAATCTCACCTGGCGGAAAGGCCGCGGTGTGAATATTGATGTACCACAGCCCGGCCAGCACCTGATCCATCTGGATCTGGTTGAGGACCGCCTGGCCCTGCCACGGGCTTTCGCCACCGCGACCGATATCAAGCACCACGGCGGCGTTCTGCTCCGCCGTTCCGGGCCCGTGGAAATGGAGAACCGTCGCCGGCGCTGTCAGATCGTGGGCCTGGATATGCCACTGCAGCAGACCGGTCGCCGTATCCAGAACCAGGGTCGCACTGCCCGCCGCCGGAGAGGTGATGGGCGGCACTTCATTGGCGCCGGACAGAGTGGCGCGAAAGTGGATGGTGTCGGCGGCGGCCGGCGACGTCAGAACGCCGGCAATCAGGAGGCTCAATCCGGCGAGGCCGGCCGCGACAGCAGAAGTGCGCATAGGCGTTTTTTTCTCCAGGCCGCAGGGGCGGCGACAGGTGCAAGGATAGCATAGCCTGACCCGGGATGCCGCGTCTGGCAAATCACCGGCGGCGATAACGGAGGTCTGCGCCGGACGTTCGCGCCGGAATTGTGCGGCAGGCGTATGGCGGGCGGGCGCCGGCGGTCTTGGTATCGCCGGTGGCGGGAGTCTAGGCTCCCGCCATGTGCAACGCCTATCGCCTGACCACGGACCAGGAAGCCATGCGCCGGTTGTTCCGCTTGCCGCCGGCGGCCGACCGGCTGGGCAACTTCCGGCCGGCGGATGGCGTGTGGCCGGACCAGGACGCACCGGTGGTGCTGGGCGGCGAAGCGGGGGGCGGTGCAGGAGGCGGCCGGACCCTGGAGCTGCTGCGCTGGGGCTTTCCGCCGCCGCCCGGCGCGCGCCAGCCGGTGACCAACGCGCGCAATCTGGAGTCCGGCTTCTGGCGGCCGTGGCTGACGGCGGCGCACCGCTGTCTGGTGCCGTTCACCGGCTTCGCCGAGCCGCATCCTGCGCGGCGCGACGAACGGGGCCGCGTGGCCAACGCATGGTTCGCCGTTAGGGGCGCGGAGGTCAGCGCCTTCGCCGGCGTCTGGCGGCCGTGGCGCGGCGAACGGCTGCAGGCGGTGGACGGCAAGCCGCGCCGCCAGCGGGTCGCCGGCGACTGGCGCCTGTTCGCCATTCTGACCACGGCGCCCAATCCCCTGGTGGCGGCGGTGCATCCCAAGGCCATGCCGGTGATTCTGCCGCCTGAGGCGTGGGACGCCTGGCTCACCGCACCCTGGGAGGAGGCGCGGCGTCTGGTGCGGGCGCTGCCGGCGGAAGAAATGGAGATGGCGGGCTAGCGGCCGCTGCCGGTTGTGCCGCCGGCTGCGCCACCGCTGGCGGGCGCGCCATAGGCCGGGAAGTGCAACGGAAAATCGGCGGCGATGCGGGCTTCCTGCTCGGTGAATGAGGAGATGATTGCAGGCATGCGCCGGTCCGGCAGGGCGCGGGCCAGGTCGATCACCGCATAGGAGCGGGGGTGGACAAAGTAGGTGTCGTCCGTCTCTGTCACCGCGGCATGGAGATAGTTGTAGAAATCGCGATAGCGCGCCGGGTTGTAGGGATCGGCCGTAAAGATGCGCAGGAAGGTCTGCGGCAGATGGGTGAAGGCCTGTTCCTGGGCGTCGTCAAGCTGTCCAGCCTTGTGCCCCTCCACCAGCATGTTGGCGATACTGGTTTCCAGAATGTCCGGCCGTGCCGGCCGCTGACCGCGCAGGGCGCTCAAATCGCGCGCCGCCTCCCCATGGCGGCCTGCTCCATCGGTATTGAGGGCATTGATGTAGACATGGACCGGCAGTTCCTGCCTCGCCACTGCCCCCACGGCCGCCAACAGGTTGCAGAGCGAAGACAGGCGCGGATTGACGCAGCCGTCGTAGGGCAATACCGCATGAAGGCGTCGAGGCCGCGGCCGCTGTTGACCAGGGCGCGGATGCGCGACTCATAGTCGGCGTCGGACAGTGGTCCGCCCGCCGCCTCACCCCGCGCCGCGCTCACCATCAAATCGGCCATGGCCGCCGGAATGAACGGGTCCCACGCCAGGCTGGCGGCCGGTCGCCCGGCAAATACGGAGAGATCGGCCTGGACGACTGTGGGCTGGCTGAACGCCAGTGTCTCGACCACAGGCTCCACGTCAATTCCCAGGCGTTGGGTTAGACGCTCAATGCGCTCGGGGATATGGCCGGACGCTATAACCGCAGAAGCAACCTCAGGGTGGAGGTGCGGTTTCCAAACCAGCCATGCGGCGAAGGTGGCACGATGAGACGGCGAGGGAAACTCCACCCCACCGGGTGCAATGGTCGCAACGTTTACACCTTCGGCAACGACTCTGGTTCCGGCGCCGGCAGAGCTAGCCCGGAATTGAGGAGACGGCATTGCATCGGAGGCGATATCCAGTGCATAGGTCGAGCCAACTGTCTGCTCCAGCCAGAAACGGTTAAGGGCCGTTTGCGGCAGGACACCCGCCGCGACTAGGCTCGCTGTAGCGCCCAGATTATGGCGCAGCAGCGCCTGGGACATGAACCAGTCGCCGAAGAGAGATGTACTGGTGAACGGACGCTCTCCGTCCAGAACCGTAAGAATGCGGCGCTGACGGAAGTCGAAGAGCCTTGTCGCCAACCCCTGGCGTTCGATGACGGCATCGGGACCGAGGAGCACCTCGAGCCTACGCTCTTCGTTGCCGCGGGTGATGGTGACGGTAAAGGCGAGGGCTTCGAAGGCGGTGTCGCCGCGCAGGGCGAGATAGGCATCGCCGTCGAGATGCGGTGCGGCCGGCGGCGGCGCATCCTGAGCGATGGCCGGTCCGGCGATGGCGCCCGCGACCAGGGCCAGCATGACCGCGAGGGTGCGAAGGACAGTGGGCGCGACGGCGGGCATGGCGGTCTCCGGCAATCAGGGGCGGACCAGTATGACGGCGCGGAGGGGCAGGTCAAATGACCGGTGGAAAACGCCGGTCGCCATGCATGTGAGGAATGGGCAGGAATTGGAGCGGGCGATGAGATTCGAACTCACGACCCCAACCTTGGCAAGGTTGTGCTCTACCACTGAGCTACGCCCGCCCGCTCCGGCCCCGGTGGCGCGCTGGCCGCGGGGCGGAGGCGGATGATAGCGGCGCGCCCACGCTTTGCAAGAGACGGGGGCATGGGCGGCGGCAGGAGACCGGAGACAAAGACAGAGGCCGGCGCTGCGGGCAGGGCGCGGGCGGCGGTGAAATGGCGCCGGCCGGTGCTAGACTGGGCGTATGACTGACAGCCACACGCCACGCCGTATCGCCCTGCTGTCGCCCGGCATCATGGGGGCGGCGGTGGGCGCCGCCCTGGTGCGCGCCGGCCTTGGGGTCACCACCTGCCTCGCCGGACGCTCGGCCGCCAGCCGGGCACGGGCGGAGAGTGGTGGCCTGGCCCTGGCGGATGATCTGGCCGGGCTGCTGGCCGGTGCCGATCTGGTGCTGTCGGTGGTGCCGCCGGCGGCGGCGCTGGCCACGGCCGAGGCGGTGGCGGCGGCCATGACCGCCGGCGGCGGCCCTCGGCAACGGCCGGCCTATGCGGATCTCAACGCCGTATCGCCGGCCACGGCCAGGCGTATCGCCGCGGTGATCGCGGCGGCGGGCGCTCCCTTCATTGATGGCGGCATCGTCGGCGGGCCGCCGGCCGCCGGCAGCGCCGGCCCGCGTGTCTATGTGAGCGGCGCGGCCACCGGCGCCATGGGGGCGCTGGACGGCATGGGATTCGCAGTCATGGATCTGGGGCCGGAGGTCGGTCGCGCCTCGGCCCTGAAGATGGTTTATGCGGCGCTGACCAAAGGCACCAACAGCCTGCACACGGCGGTCATGCTGGCGGCCGAGCAGCTTGCCGTGACAGAGCCGCTTGTGGCGGAACTGGCGCACAGCCAGGCGGCGGCGCTGGCCAGTCTGGACGGAGCGATCCCGCGCCTGCCGGCCGATGCCGGGCGCTGGATCGGCGAAATGGAAGAGATCGCCGCCACCTTCCGCGCGGCCGGGGTGACCGGGGATTTTCACGACGGGGCGGCTTGGGTCTTCCAGCGGCTGGCCGAAAGCCCATATGGAGAAGAGACGCGCGAAACCATGGACCACGGCCGCAGCCGGGCCGAAACCGTCCGGATCGTGGCCGGTGCGCTGCAACGGCCCGCCAAAGGAGAGATGTCATGAGCGATACCCGCCCGCCGGCCACCGCCGGCACCGCCGCGCCGGACCCGGTGCGCCGCAAAGTGGTGAAGAGTGATGCGGAGTGGCAGGCGCAACTGTCGCCGGAGGAATACCGGGTGGCCCGCCGCAAAGGCACCGAACGGCCCTTCACCGGCCGCACCTGGGACAATCATGCGGCCGGAACCTACACCTGCGTGTGCTGCGGCCAGCCTTTGTTCCGCTCCGAGAGCAAGTTCGAGTCCGGGACCGGCTGGCCCAGCTTCTACGAGCCGGCGGACGGCGAGGCCGTGAACGAGCATGAGGACCGCAGCCTGTTCATGCGCCGCACCGAAGTGGTGTGCAGCCGCTGTGACGGCCATCTGGGCCATGTGTTCGATGACGGGCCGGCGCCGACGGGCCTGCGCTATTGCATGAATTCGGCGGCGATGAACTTTGTCGCCGATAAGGAGGACGGCGGTTCAGGCGGCGGCTCCGGCGGCGCGTGAGGCTGGCCGCAACCGGTCGGGCCGCCACCTCGTCGCCATAGGGCCATCCGGGCGCGAAACAGGCGCGCGACGATCCGGCCGCGAAGCGGCGGCGCAACACTAAGGAAAGCTTAAGGGTTTATGGTAAACATGGCCGGCCGGCGAGGAGCGCCGGCCGGGCTGGCCGGCGCCGGTCCGCCAGACGTCACGCCAGATGTCGCTTCGCCGGACGTCCCTGTACCAGACGTCTTTGCGCCAGACGGGAGCAACCATGGGCCAAGCCGCCACCGGCAACCGGCTGCAGGAGTTGATCGATCGGGTCGGCGCCGAAGCGGCGCGCGCGGCCAATGGCCTGGGGCAGGACGCGGCGGAGGATGCGGCCCGTTTCGTGCGGGCTTTCTATGCTCATGTGCCACCGGAGGATGTGCTGACGGCGGCGCCGCGCGAGCTGGCCGCCGCGGCGCTGGCGCTGTGGCGGTTGGGCGACAGCCGGCCGCCGGTCACGGACATGGCGACGGGTGGAACCTTCACGCCGCGCATCCGCGTCTATAGCCCGGATCCTGAGTCCGATGGCTGGAAATCGCCGCACACGGTGGTGGACATCATCCACGACGACATGCCTTTTCTGGTGGATTCCATCACCCGGGCGCTGGCCGCCGATGGCCTGGCCCTGCACCTGATCATTCATCCGGTCGTGCGGGTGCAGCGCGACGGCGACGGCCGCCGACTGGCCCTTATCGACGACGAGATGGAAGGGGCCGACGAAGCGGCGGTCAAGGACAGCGACCATAGGGATGACGCCGGGACCGGTGGTTCCGGTGACAGTGGCGGCCCCGGCGACAGTGGCAGTGCGCGGCCGGCGATTGCCAATGGCGGCGGCGACCGGGCGGACACCTTCCCCCGGACCATCGCCGAATCCTGCATGCATCTGCAGATCGACGAACAGACCGCCGACGCCCGGCTGCGGGCGATTGAACAGCGTATCACCGCCGTACTGGGCGATGTGCGCTCGGCGGTGGGCGACTGGCAGGCCATGCGGCAGAAGGCGGAAACAGTGGTCGCCAGCCTGGCCAGCGATCCGCCGCCGGTGTCGCCGGACGAGATCATGGAGAGCCGCGCCTTTGTGGAATGGCTGCGCGACGGTCATTTCACCTTTCTCGGCTACCGCGAGTATGACGTGCGCGGCAATGCCCACGACACCGCCTTTCATGTGCGCGCCGGCTCCGGCCTTGGCATTCTGCGCGACGATCAGGTGGTCGTCTTCCGTGGCCTGCGCCAGGCCGGAGCGGCCTCGGCCGAGATGCGGGAGTTCCTGCTGCAGCCGCAGGTGTTGCTGGCGACCAAGGCCAATCTGCGCGGCACGGTGCATCGCACGGCGCACCTGGACTGTATTCTGGTGAAGGACTATGCGGACGGCGTGGCCGTGGCGGAGCGGGTGTTCGTCGGCTTTTATACGTCCACCGCCTATTCACACCCGGCCAACTCCATCCCCTTCCTGCGCCGCAAGGTGCGCCAGGTCATCAGCCGCGCCGGTTTTGACCCGCAGAGCCACAACGGCAAGGCGCTGGAAAACGTGCTGGAGAGTTTTCCGCGCGACGAGCTGTTTCAGATCGACACCGAGACCCTGTACGACACGGCCATCGGCATTCTGAATCTGCACGAGCGCCAGCGGGTGCGCCTGTTCATGCGCAACGACCCGTTCGGCCGTTTCGTCTCGGCGTTGGTCTTCGTGCCGCGCGAAGCCTATGACACGCGGCTGCGCACGGACATCGGCGAGATTCTGGCACGACGCGTGAACGGCCAGGTCAGCACCTTCTATCCGCATCTGGCCGACGGCAGCGTCCTGGCGCGTATCCACTACATCATCCGCACCCGGCCCGGCCAGATCGCCGACTATGACACCGCGGAGGTGGAGCGAGAGGTGGCGCTGGCGGCGCAGAGCTGGACCGACCAGCACAGCCAGGCACTGGTCCAGGAACTGGGCGAGGAGCGCGGGCTGGCCCTGCTGCGGGATTATGCGGTGGCCTTTCCTCTGTCCTATCGCGATGCGGTGTCGCCGGAGGTGGCGGTGCGCGACATCGCCTTTCTGGAAGAGGTGCGACAGACCGGCGATATCGCCACCAAGCTCTATCGTCCGGCGAACGCGCCGGCCAACCGCCTGTGCTTCAAGGTGTTCCACAGGGGCGGGCCGATTCCCCTGTCTGATATCCTGCCGATTCTGGAGAATCTGGGCCTTAGGGTCATCAGCGAGATTCCCCACGAGATCAAGCCGGAAGGGTCCGAGCCCATCTGGATCCATGATTTCCACGCCCAGGCCGAAGGCGCCGACGATCTGGACCTGCAGGCCATCGGCGATCTGTTTCGCGTGGCTTTCAGCGAGACGTGGCATGACCGGGCGGAGAATGACGGGTTCAACCGGCTGGTGCTGGCGGCCGGCCTTAACTGTCGCCAGATCAGCGGTGTCAGGGCCCTGGCCAAGTACCGCCGCCAGGCCGGCACCACCTTCAGTCAGGCCAGCATGGAAGCGGCGCTGGCCGCCCAGCCGCATCTGGCGGGTCTTATCATCCGCCTGTTCCAGTGCCGTTTTGACCCGGCCCAGGATGATGCCTCCCGCGACGAAAAGGCCGCCGCCCTGGCGGCGGAAGTCCGGACCGGCCTCGACGCGGTGGAAGACCCCGACCAGGATCGCATTCTGGCCGGCTTTCTCAATCTGGTGGAAAGTTGCCTGCGCACCAACGTCTATCAGACCGTCACGGGCAGCGATGGCGTAGCCAGAGCGAAGTCCTACATGTCGTTCAAGTTCGACAGCCAGAAGGTGGACGATCTGCCGCTGCCGCGGCCGATGGTGGAGATTTTCGTCTATAGCCCGCGCACCGAAGGTGTCCATCTGCGCGGCGGCAAGGTGGCGCGCGGCGGTATCCGCTGGTCGGACCGGCGCGAGGATTTCCGCACCGAGGTTCTGGGCCTGATGAAGGCGCAGATGGTGAAGAACGCGGTCATCGTGCCGGTGGGCTCCAAGGGCGGCTTCGTGGTCAAGCGCCCGCCGGCGGACCGTGACGGGCTGCGTGAGGAAGTGGTGGCGTGTTATCAGACGCTGATCCGCGGCCTGCTGGACATCACCGACAATCGGCTGGGCGATTCGATTCAGCCGCCGCCCCAGGTGGTGCGTCACGACGATGACGATCCCTATCTTGTGGTGGCGGCGGACAAGGGCACCGCCACCTTCTCTGACATCGCCAACGCGCTCGCTCTGGAATACGGTTTCTGGCTGGGCGACGCCTTCGCCAGCGGCGGCGCCAACGGTTATGACCACAAGAAGATGGGCATTACCGCGCGGGGTGCGTGGGAATCGGTCAAACGCCACTTCCGCGAAATGGGCCGCGACACCCAGAGCGAGGACTTTACCGTGGTCGGCGTCGGCGACATGTCGGGCGACGTGTTCGGTAATGGCATGTTGCTGAGCCCGCACATCCGGTTGCTGGCCGCCTTCAACCACATGCACATCTTCGTCGACCCGGAGGCGGACACGGCCAGGGGTTTCGCCGAACGCCAGCGTCTGTTCGACCTGCCACGCTCTGCCTGGAGCGACTATGACCCGGCGGCGCTGGGCGCCGGCGGCCGCATTTATGAACGCCGCGCCAAGAGCCTGAAGCTGACACCGGAGATTCGCGCCCGCTTTCACCTTGACCAGGACGAGGTGACGCCGAACGCGCTGATGCGCGCCATCCTGACGGCGGATGCCGATCTGTTGTGGTTCGGCGGCATCGGCACCTATGTGAAGGCGGCGCACGAGAGCAACAGCGAGGTCGGCGACCGGGCCAATGACGCCATCCGGGTCAATGCCGGCGAGGTGCGGGCCCGGGTGGTGGCGGAAGGGGCCAATCTGGGGCTGACCCAGTTTGGCCGCATCGCCTATGCCCAGAATGGCGGACCGGCCGGCAAGGGCGGCCGCATCAACACCGATGCCATAGACAATTCGGCCGGGGTGGACGCCTCCGACCACGAGGTCAATATCAAGATACTGCTGGACCAGGTGGTGCGCGACGGCGAGCTGACCGGCAAGCAGCGCAACGACGTGCTGGCCAGCATGACCGACGAGGTGGGGCTGCTGGTGCTGCGCGACAATTACCTGCAGGCCCAGGCCATCTCCATTGCCGAACATCGCGGCTTTCTTATGCTCGGCGCGCAGAAGCGTCTGATGCTGCGGCTGGAGCGTCAGGGCAAGCTGAACCGGGTGGTGGAAAACCTGCCCGACGATGAGGTTCTGGCGGAGCGTCAGGCGGCGCACCGCGGGCTGACCCGGCCGGAGTTCGCTGTTCTTCTGTCATACGCCAAGATCAATCTGTACGAAGAGCTGATCGAGTCGACCCTGCCCGATGACAGCCTGCTGATTGACGATCTGGTGCGCTATTTTCCGACGCGCCTGCGCGAGACCTACGCCGAGGACATCCGGCATCATCGGCTGCGCCGCGAGATCGTCGCCACCAGCGTCACCAACTCGCTGATCAACCGGGCCGGCGTCGCTTTTGCCAACGAGATGATGGAACGCACCAGCCGGCCGGCGGCAGACGTGGCCAGGGCCTATGCGATTGCCCGGGACTCCTTCGATCTGCGCTCACTGTGGGCGGCCATCGAGGCGCTGGATACCAGTGTGCCGGCGGCGGCGCAGATGGACATGCAGCTGGATACCATCCGCCTGTTGGAGCGGGTGACCCTGTGGTTGCTGCGTACGGCCGAGAGCGTCGAGGACGTCGCCCACGCGGTAGCCGCCTTCGCCCCCGGCATCGCCCGCCTGGCCGCATCGCTGGACAGCATCATGATGGACGGCGAGAAAGCCGAGCTTGCCGCCCGCGCCGGTCGGCACACCACGCGCGGCGTACCCGAGGACCTGGCGCGGCGGGTGGCCAGCCTGGAGACCCTGGCCGCCGGACCGGACATCGTCGGCATCGCCGACGCGGTTCGCGCCGAGGTGGAGGATGTGGGCCGCTGCTACTTCGCCGTGGGCGACCGCTTCGGCTTTGAATGGTTGCGTGATGCGGCCATGAGTTTGACGCCGGACAATGACTGGCAGCGTCAGGCCCAGACCGCGCTGGTGGACGACGCCTTTGCCCGCCAGTCGGCGGTGACGGCGCACATTCTGGCCGATGCGGCCAGCCGGCCAGCGAGTGAACCGGCGGTGACGCCGCTGGACGCCTGGGCCGGACATCACCCGGTGGCGGTGACCCGGGTACAGCAGGTGATCGGCGAGTTGCGCACGCAGCCGGTGGTGGAGTTCGCCATGCTGAGCGTCGCGGCGCGGGCCCTGGCCCGTCTGGTTCAGGACTAGAGCCGGATACCGTGCCGGGCGTGGCGCGGCTGGCGAGGCCGGCGGTCGCCGCCTAGAGTGCGGCCATGACAGCGACGCCCGAGAGCGAGGGCCAGGCCGGTCGCGGCGGCGCGGGAGGCACACGGCACACACGGGGCACCGGCGGGCGCGTGGCGTGGGCGGTCTTCGACTGGGCCAACTCCGCCTTTCCCACGATCATCATCACCTTCGTCTTCGCCACCTATTTCACCCAGGCGGTGGCGGTCGATCCGGTCAGCGGCGCCAGCCAGTGGGGCGTGGCCATCAGCCTGTCGGCGCTGGCCATTGCCCTGACCAGCCCGCTGCTGGGGGCGCTGGCCGATGCCGGCGGACGGCGCAAGCCGTGGCTCGGCGGCCTGACGCTGCTGATGACGGCGGCCACCGCCGGACTGTGGTTCATTGAGCCGGAGCCGCGCTTTGCCCTGGCGGCGCTGCTGCTGGTGGCGGTCGCCAACTTCGCCTTCGAGGTGGGCATCGTCTTCTACAATGCCATGTTGCTGCCGATCACGCCGCCGGGTCGCCTTGGCCGCTGGTCCGGCTGGGCGTGGGGGCTTGGCTATGCCGGCGGCCTGGCCTGTCTGGTGATCGCGCTCTTCGGTCTGGTGCAGGCGGAGCCGGCGCCGTTCGGTCTGGACGATCACGCCGCCGGCCCGGTCCGGGCGACGGCGCTGTTGGTGGCGGCGTGGGTGGCGGTGTTTGCCGTACCGTTGTTCATCTGGACGCCGGACGGGACGGCGCGCATCCGCCAGCCGGGTCGCATCATCGGCCGGGCCTTCCGGGAGCTGGTGGAAACCGTACGTCAGGCCCGACGCTATAGCGCCATCGGTCGTTTTCTCATCGCCCGCCTTGTCTATATCGACGGGCTCAATACCATCTTTGCGTTTGGCGGAATCTACGCGGCCGGCACCTTCGGTCTGAGCCTGGAGCAGGTGCTGCTGTTCGGCATCGTCATCAATGTGACGGCGGGGATCGGGGCGGCGGCCATGGCCTGGCTCGACGACCGGCTGGGGCCTAAGCGTGTGATCGTGGTGTCGCTGGCGGCGATGATCGGGCTCGGCCTGCCGCTGTTGCTGACCACGGACATCACCATGTTCTGGATTCTGGGCACGGCGCTTGGCCTGTTCTTCGGCCCGGTGCAGTCGGCCAGCCGCTCGGCCATGGCGCGGCTGGCGCCGGTCGGGATGCAGGGCGAGATGTTCGGCCTGTTCGCCCTGTCGGGAAAGATCACCGCTTTTGTGGGGCCGCTGTTGTTCGCCTGGCTGAGTGTGATGTTCGACAGCCAGCGCGCCGGCATGGCCGGCGCCGTCGCCCTGGTGGCGGTGGGTCTGATCCTGCTGCTGCCGCAGCGCCTGCCCGGTGGCCGGGATCCAGGCTAGGCGGGACGCAGGCGGGTTCAGGCGCGGCGGGCGGTGACGGTGATGTGGCTGATGGCCAGGTCGGGATCGCCGAGACCGCGAAAGGGCCGGGCCAGGCGCGGCCGCACAGGCGCGACGAAGGCGGCGGCGCGGGCGCGCAGATCGTCATCAGCCAGCGCGGTCGCCTCCTCCAGCGACAGAGGCGTTGGCAGGGTCGTCTGGGCGATGCGGCAAACCCGCAGCTCGCCATCGGCCAGCCGGCCACCGGCCCGGGCCGCCCGCAGCCAGGCGCCATAGGCCGGCGCGCGCAGGCGGGCCGGCCGGTCCGAGGCGGCGGACATCAGGCGCCAGGCCGCCTCGCCCGGTGTCAGGAAGGTCAGCGGATGGTGGCCGGCAAAGAGTGTGCCGGCGTCCAGCGGCACATCGTGGACCATGACCCCGCCGGGCCGCAGCGCCGCCGCCATGGCGTCCAGCAAGGCCAGCGGGGCGGCGTCGGCGGTCAGCGCCCAGTCCGACAGGATGACGTCAAACGGACCGGCCGCGGCGAGGACCGCCTGGGCCGCCTGGCCGAAGTGGATGCTGAGATCGCCGGCGGTCTCGTCGCCGGTTTCGCCCGCTGCCGCATAGTCCTGACGGATGCGCCGCCGCGGCGACAGGTAGCGCTGGCGCAGAGCCTCGGCCACCGCCTCCTGGTCCTGGCGGCCGAAGCGCCGGTCGAACCGTTCGATGACCACCACGGAGGCACCGGCCCAGGCCAGCAGCAGGGGCAGGCCGGCGTGGCGACCCATGCCCAGCAGGGCGATGCGGCCGCCGAACGCCGGCTGGCCGGCAAGTGCGGACAAGCGCGCGAGGCGGGCTTCGGTGAGGCGCACCTCCGCCGTCACATCGGCGCGACCGGGCGGGCGGTGGCGAACCCGCTGGCTGGCGCGGCCTATCCAGTGGGACAGATTCTCCGCCAGCAGGGCGAGGCTGTTGCGCCACAGACCGGCGTCAGGTGCGGTGGCGGGCGGCAGGAGCGGTCGCGCCTCTACCGGCCCCCCGGGCACCGGTCCGCCGCCGTCCTGCTGGTCAAGGTTATGCTGGTCGCCGTCGCTCACGGGTGCCAGCATGCCTGCGCCAGGCGCGCGGTCACAGGGGTCTGGCCGGCAATCGGTACGATCGGAGGGGAATCATGTCAGACGGCGGAGCAGATACCGGGCCAGCATCCGGGCCGGAGTCCGGGCCAGAGCCGGGTGGCGGCATGTTGGATGACACCACCGCCGGTGTGGTGGCGCCGCCACCGCTGATTTTCGCCGGGGCCATCGCCCTTGGCCTGGTGGCGGAATGGGTGTGGCCGACGATGCTGCACACCGGCGCGTCGTCATTCGGCGTGCTGCTGTTGGCGGCGGGGCTGGCGATAGCGGTGATGACCGTGCCGCGCTTTCGCCGCGCCAGAACGCCGGTTGATCCTTTCCATGCGACCCGCGCGCTGATCATAACAGGCCCGTTCCGCTTCAGTCGCAATCCGCTTTATCTGAGCCTGGCGCTGGTCCATCTGGGGCTCGGCCTGATGATCGGCAGCCTGTGGGTGCTGATCATGGCGCTGCCGGCCATCGCCGTCATGCAGTGGGGCGTCATCAGCCGCGAGGAGCGCTATCTGGAGGGGCGCTTCGGTGAGGACTATCGGGCCTATAAGGGGCGGGTGCGGCGCTGGCTCTAGGGGCTAGTGCCGGAAGTGACGAACCCCGGTCATGACCATGGCCAGGCCGGCGGCGTCGGCGGCGGCGATCACCTCTTCGTCACGCAAGGAGCCGCCCGGCTGAATGACCGCGGTGACGCCAGCATCGGCCGCCGCCTGCAGGCCATCGGCGAAGGGGAAGAAGGCATCCGAGGCCAGCACCGCGCCATGGCTGCGCGGCGCGGCCTCTGCCGCCGCGTGACGGGCGGCCTCTGATTTGTCCACCGCAAGACGCACGGAATCGACCCGGCTCATCTGGCCGGCGCCGATGCCGACCGTATGGCCGTCGCGGGCCAGGACGATAGCGTTGGAGCGCACATGCTTGGCCACCGTGAAAGCGAACAGCAGGTCGGCGATTTGTGAGTCATCCGGCCGGCGGCGGGTGGCGACCCGCAGGTCCGCGGCGGTGCTGACCGCGTGATCGCCGGAGCCGGCGAGCCAGCCGCCGCTGACCGAACGCAGAATGGGACCGGACAGGACCGCTCCCGCCGGAGGCCAGGGGCCGGTCAGCAGAAGGCGCAGATTAGGCTTGGCGGCGAGCACGGCGCATGCCGCATCGTCGGCGGCGGGGGCGACAACCACTTCGGCGAACAGGCTGGTGACGGCGCGGGCGGCGGCCTCGTCCAGCGGCCGGCTGAAAGCGATGATGCCGCCATAGGCGCTGTCGGGGTCCGCGGCGCGCGCCGCCAGATAAGCCGCGGCGGACGAGTCGGCAAGCGCCACGCCGGAGGGGTTGGCGTGCTTGACGATTGTGCAGGCGGCCTGGTGGTGGCGGGCGAACTCGGCGGCAAGCTGAAAGGCGGCGTCGGCATCGGCGATGTTGTTCCACGACAGCTCGCGTCCCTGCACCTGCCGGGCGGTGGCGATGGCCGGCCCGCGCGATAGCGGGTCGGCGTAGAGCGCGCCGGTCTGGTGCGGGTTCTCGCCATAACGCAGGGTCTGGACCAGACGGCCGGCGCTAACCAGGTGGCGCGGCGCGGCCGACTGGTCACCGATCTGGCGGGCCAGCCAGGCCTGGATCAGCGAATCATAGGCGGCGGTGCGGGCGAAGGCGGCCTGCGCCATGCGCCGGCGGAAGTGGAGCGAGGTGGCGCCGTCATGGGCGCTGAACTCGCTGAGAAAGGAATCATACTGCGCCGGATCGCTCAGCACGGTGACGAAGTCATGGTTCTTGGCGGCGGAGCGAGTCATGGCCGGGCCGCCGATGTCGATCTCTTCCACCTGAGCGTCGAAGCCGGCACCGTCGGCCAGGCGCTGCTCAAACGGATAGAGGTTGGAGACCAGAAGGTCGATGGCCGGAATCCCATGCTCAGCCATAGCTGCGTTGTGGGAGTCCGCGTCGCGCCGGGCCAGCAGCCCGCCGTGGATGCGTGGATGCAATGTCTTGACCCGGCCATCCATCATCTCCGGAACGCCGGTGATGTCCGCAACCTCGGTGACGGCGAGGCCGGCCTGACGCAGCATGGCGGCGGTGGAACCGGTGGACAGCAGGGCCACATTACGCGCCGCCAGCGCACGGGCGAGATCGGCCAGTCCCGTCTTGTCGGCCACCGACAGAAGGGCGCGACGGATGGCTACCCTGTCGCCCGGCCCACTCATGCGGGCCCACTCATGCGGGACGACCGCGCAGGGGCACCACCTTGCCATCAGCGGCGGCGTCAACGTCGGCGGCGTCAGGGGTGGCGGCGGCGTCGGGGCTGAACTCCGGCACCAGGCGGGACAGGATCGACAGCGCCGCCGCCCGATCATGACGGGCCACCGCCTCGGCCAGCGGCTTCAGCAGGCCGGCGATCTCTGCCACGTCGCCGGCGCGCGGCCGCGCCTGGAGGATGCCGGGCAGGGCCGTCGGCGCCGGCGGCTCGCCGTCATGAAACAATTCCTCGTCCAGCTTCTCGCCGGGCCGGAGGCCAGTGAAGGTGATGGCGATATCGCGCTCGGGCTCCAGCCCGGCGAGGCGGATCATGCGTTTGGCCAGATCGAGGATGGCGACCGGCCGGCCCATGTCCAGCACATGAATGGCGCCGGCCTGTTCGGGCCCGGCGGCGGCGCTGGCCTGGAGGATCAGCTCCACCGCTTCACGCACGGTCATGAAATAGCGCCGCATATCCGGATGGGTGACGGTGAGCGGACCGCCGGCGGCGATCTGCCGGCGGAACAGCGGCACCACCGAGCCAGTGGAGCCCAGCACATTGCCGAAGCGCACGGTGACAAAGCGGGTGGCATGGCCGTTGCCGTCGCCGCGCGCCAGATCCAGCGCCTGACAATAGCGTTCGGCGGCGCGCTTGGTGGCACCCATGACGCTTTTGGGATTGACCGCCTTGTCGGTGGAGATGAGAACCATGCGGGCGACGCCGGCACGGCGGCAGGCATCGGCCAGCGCCGCCGTGCCCAGCGTATTGGTGCGGATGCCTTCGAGCGGCTGTGCCTCGACCATGGGAACATGCTTGAGCGCGGCGGCGTGAAAAACCAGGTCGGGCCGGCCTTCGGCCAGCAGGCGGTCCAGCGCCGCCCCGTCGCGCACGTCACACAGGCGGGCGTGGCGCGCCACATCTGCCGCCGCCATGTTGATATCCAGGTCCACCTGATAGAGAGCGAATTCGCTGAGGTCGGCCAGTACCAGAGCGGCCGGGCCATAGGCGGCGATCTGGCGGGCCAGCTCCCTGCCGATGGACCCGCCGGCGCCGGTCACCAGAACCCGCCGGCCGTGCAGCAGGCGCTCCACCGGTGCGCGGTCGAGCGCGGTCTGCGGCCGGCCCAGCAGATCCTCTATGGCGATGGGGCGCAGGCGCGCCACTGGCTGGCCGGCGGCGCCCGGCGCCAGTGTTCCGTCGTCATGATGCCCGCCGTCATGACTCCCATCGTCACTGCGAAAGTCGGTGAGGCGCGGCAGGCGCGCCATGGGCAGGGCCAGTCGCTGCGCTTCGTCGAACAGACGCTGTACCGCTTCACCAGGCAGCTTGTCGGTAGTCAGGATCAGCCGGTGCGGGGCGTCGTCGTGCCGCCGCAGGTCGTCTATCACCCGGGCCAGATCGTCCAGCCGGCCGCGCACCGGCACACCGAGGATAGCGCGGCCGACGCGACCGCTCTTGTCGTCCAGCAGGCCGACCACCCGGTAGGCGGCGTCGGGCGTCTGGTTGAGGTCGCGCAGGAACAGCTCCGCCCGGTCGCCGGCCCCGGCCAGCAGGACCGGCACCCGCTCGAGTCCGGCCATGCGCGCCTTGCGGCCCTGCCGGCTTTCCCGCAGCAGGCGATACAGGAAGCGCGGGCCGCCGAGGAAGGCGACGGTGGTAAACCACAGAATGACCGGCAGAGAACGGGGCATGTCGGCCAGCCGGGTAACCGCGAAGACGGCCAGCGTGAAGACCAGGACGGCGACGCTGGCGGTGCGCAAAATGGTCAGCAACTCCGGCGTCGAGGCGTAGCGCCAGACGCCACGATACAGGCCCGTGGCCAGGCCGGCGGCAGCGACGATGGCCATATAGACCGCCGCGTGGCTGGCCAGCCAGGCCAGGTCATAGGCGGCGATGGAGCCGCCCACACGCAGCGCCAGGGCCAGCCCGAAGGCCAGGCCGGCGACGATCACGTCATGGGCCAGGACAAGGGGCGCACGGCGGGTGCGGAAGAAGCGCTGGGGGCTGAACAGACCGGACATGAGCGGACCATACACCAGGCCGGCAGTTGACAGAATCGCCGGTCGAACGGTAGGTCCGCCCCAGCGTCGCCTGGCAGCGGCCGGATCACCGGCCGGCCGGCACGGGGTGAGGAGCCACCAGTGAGTGATAACAGGGTGAGCGACAGCCGGGGGAGGGCCAGCCAGGTCGGTGCCAGCCGAGGGCGGGCCGGCCAGAGCGAGAGCGCCCCGCCGGTGGGCGCCATTGCGGTCATCGGCCTTGGCTATGTGGGGCTGCCGCTGGCGGTGGCGCTGGCCCGGTACGGGCCGGTCACCGGCTTTGATATTGATCACGAGCGCATCACGGCGCTTGGCCGCGGCCATGACCGCACCGGCGAGGTGGCGGCGGCGGACCTGCTGGAGAGCGGGCTGAGGCTGTCGGCGGATGCGGCCGACCTGGCCGGGCACGATGCCTATATCGTCACGGTGCCGACGCCGATCGATGGCGACCGGCGGCCGGACCTGACAGCGGTGCGCAGCGCCATGGGGATGGTTGGCCGGGCGCTTGCCGCCTCACCAGCCGCCGCCGGCGAGACACCCCCCGCCCCGCCCATGGTGGTTCTGGAAAGCACGGTCTATCCCGGCGTCACCGAAGACATTTGCGGGGCGATTCTGGCCGAGACGTCGGGCCGACCGCGCGGCACGGGCTTCGTCCTTGGCTATTCGCCCGAACGCATGAACCCCGGTGATCGCGAGCATACGGTGGAGCGTATCCAGAAGGTGGTGGCCGGCGAGGACGCGGCAACGCTGCGCCGGCTGATGCGACTTTATGGCCGGATCAACGGCGGGCGGGTCTTTGCCGCGCGCAGCATTCGCACCGCCGAGGCCGCCAAGGTCATCGAGAACGCCCAGCGCGATATCAACATCGCCTTTGTCAATGAAGTGGCGATGATCTTCGCCAAGGCCGGCATTCCGGTGCACGACGTGCTGGCGGCGGCGGGCACCAAGTGGAACTTCCTGCCGTTTCAGCCGGGCCTGGTGGGCGGCCACTGCATCGGCGTTGATCCCTATTATCTGGCGGAGTTCGCCGCCGGTCTGGGCCATGAGGCGGAAGTCATCCTGGCCGGTCGCCGCATCAACGACGCCATGGGCACCTTCCTGGCCGGGCAAATCGCCGATGCCTTTGCGGGCGCTGTCACCGGTGATGAGGCGACGGCGGCGAGCGCGGCGGCGGACGGCGGCGGACCAGCCCGACGGGCGCTGGTGCTGGGCCTGACGTTCAAGGAGGACGTGCCGGACCTGCGCAACAGCCGGGTGGCGGACCTGATCGGCGGCCTGGCCGGCCGCGGCTTCGACGTGGTGGTGCACGATCCGCTGGCCGACCCCGGCGAGGCCGAACGGGAATACGGCCTCCGCATCGTCGGCGGCCAGCGGCCGCCGGGCGGCTTCGATCTGGTGGTCGGCGCGGTGGCGCACCAGACCTATCGCCGCTTTACCGCCGAGGATCTGACCCGCCTGGTACGGCGCGGTGGGCTGGTGGCCGACATCAAGGGTATGTGGCGCGAGGTGACCCTGGCCGATGGCTATGGCCGGTGGACTCTGTAGCGACGCTGGTCCTCCGTCCGGCCCGGGCGGAGGATGCGCCGGCGCTGGCGCGGCTGCGTGATGAAGCCATTCGTGCGGCCTGTGCCGGTCGCGCCAGCCCGCACCAGATGCGCGCCTGGCGACGAACCCCTGACGCGGTAGTCCCGGTCATCACACAGCGTATGGTACGTGCCGCGACACGGCGCGATGACTATGCGGTTGCTCTAAGCGATGAGGTACTCGCCGGCTTCTGCCTCACCTCGCCGGCGGGCCCGGCCGGCTATGTAGACGCGATCTATATTCATCCGCGGTACTGGCGGCGTGGCATCGGCCGGGCGCTGCTGGAACGGGCGGAACAGGTCATGGCCGGCCAGGGCGCCCGTCACATGCGTCTTGAGTCCGTCATGTGGGCGGTCGGCTTTTATGAGCGACTCGGCTATGTGCGACGCGGTCCTGCCAGCGATACAGACGATGGCGCCGCCACGCCGGTCATGGAAATGGACAAGACACTCTGACCGTTGCGCCTAGCTCTTTTCGAGGCGGCGCAGGGACCAGCGCAAGCTGGCCGAGGGATGGACGCCGCCGGCCTGCAACACGGCGCGGGCGGACGCCGCCGCCACCTCTGGCGCTATGGTCCACGACACGGTGATCTGCTGGCTACGGCGCTGGCTTTCGCCGTCGCCCATATAGACCGATTCGGTCAGCGCCAGCTCGCCGCTGCCGGCGCGGAACTGCCAGCCCTCGCCCGATGGCAGGCGCACAAGCACCTGGCGTCCGCCCTGCACCAGCGATGCCTTGATGGCCGGGTGAAGGTGGAAGCGGGCCACCGCCGGCACACCATCGCCGCGCCGGCCGGCCGGCCGGCCGCGGGCGGTGAGCACCGGCTCGAAGCTGTCCTCGCCGCGCAAGTCCCCGCCATCCGCGGCCAGCCACAAGCGGCGGCGATGGACCAGCCCGAAGGCGCGGCCATAGCCGTCATGGCTGGCCTCCAGCCAGGTCTCGCCGTCGCGTTCCTCGCGGGTGGCGATAACGCTGTCGGGGCGGCGGCCGAGCGCGCCGTCGGGACGAATCTCGCAGGTATTGGTATCGCCCAGGGTCACCGTGTTGTGGGCAGCAGTGGCGCGCAGCGCAAAGGCCCAGCGCGTGTCATTGGCCGCCGGCGCCCCGCAGTTGGTGAGCAGACGGTCACGGCCAACGGAGAACTCGAAAGCCAGGGTGCCCGCATGACCGCGCCCGTCGAAGCCAGGCGGCGGCGGCGCGCCGGCATCGAACAACAGCAGGCTGCGCCCGGTATGCACCCGACGATAGCCGCTATACGGCAGGTTCTGCGGCGTGCGGCCACGGGCGTCGGCCTGGGTCAGGGCCAGGTCCACCTGCCAGGCGAGGTCGCTCTGGCCGCCATGGAACAGGGCCAGTGCCCCGTCGCCGTGGCGCAGCAGCCGCAGCGCCGGCGCCATGCGGTCGAGGGTGCGCTGCAATACGTCCGGCACCGGCGACGGCAGGCCTTCGCTCCGCTGCAGCGGCGCATCGGGACTGGCCAGCAGGGCGGCGCGGATGTCGATGAGGTCACGGAAGATGGTCAGCCCGGCTGACGGCGCGCGGCTGGCGTGGCCGCCATCGGCCAGCACCTGACGCTCCAGCTCGCCGCCCAGCAGGGCCAGGGCGCGGGCCCGGCAGCGGTCGGCGCGGGTGAGCGTGGCGCTGGCCAGGACCAGCGCCTTGAGGGCATGGATGCGGCCCGTGCCGGACGGCATCAGGCCGGCGGCGCGGCGCAGGTGGACCGCCTGACGCCCGGCCGCGGCAGCCAGCCGTCGCTGAAAGGCGTCATCGGCGGATTCGGCGAAGAAGCCCCACAGGCCAAGCCAGGCGGCCAGTCGTTCGGCCAGGATGTCGGTGCGCCAGGCCAACCGGTCATAGCGGTCATAGCGGTCGAGCCACAGGGTGGTGAGGTCACGCGCCCGCTGGCGCGCTTCATTGCCGCCGACGGCGCGCAGGTCACGCAGCCAGCGGAAGCCGTGCAGCGCCGCGATCCAGTCATCGGGTCGCGTCGCGATGGCCCAGGGTGCGGCCGGGTCGTTATCGCCGGCGGCGGCGAGGTTAGCCGGCTGCGGCCCCATGGGCAGCGGGGCGGCGATGGGCCCGGCGATGAGCATGCCGGCGAGCACGGCGCGGCCGCGCTCGCCATCGCCCGGCCACAGATCGGTCGGCCCGGCAGTGGCGCGATGCAGGCGGCGGCCGCCGAGGCTGAGCCGCCACAGCGGCGTCTGATAGAGCAGCTCCGCCGCGCCGTTCAGCAGACGGGTGGCGAGTCCGGAGGTGGCGCGCTGACCGTCGCGGGGATTGACCGGCCGCACCACATCGCGCACCGCCGGCCGGCTGTTGCGCTGTGGCGCGCCGGCCCCGCTGAAGGTGCGTTTCTCTGCCAGGCTCATGATCGGCTGGCGCCCCGCAGGGCAGCGATGGCGGCGGTGTAGTCAGCGGCGCCGGACACAGCGCCCGGTGAAGCGCCGCTGAAGACAGCGGAGCCGGCGACCAGCACGGTGGCGCCGGCGGCGATGGCCAGGGGCGCGGTCGCGGCGGTGATGCCGCCATCCACCTGCAGGGCGGCGCTGCTGCCGGCGTCGTCCAGGATGGCGCGGACGGCGGCGATCTTGGCCAACTGGGAATCGAGAAAGGCCTGGCCGCCAAAGCCCGGATTGACGGTCATCACCAGCACCAGATCCACCAGGTCGAGCACCGGCCGGATCGCCGCCGCCGGGGTCGCCGGGTTGAGCGCCACCCCGGCCTTGCAGTTATGGGCGCGGATCGCCTGCAGGGTGCGGTGCAGATGGGGACCGGCTTCGGGATGGACCGTCAGGGTGGTGGCGCCCGCCTCGGCGAAGGGGGCGATCCAGGGATCGGCCGGCTGGACCATCAGGTGAACGTCCAGCGGCAGCGCCGTCAGCGGCTGCAGGGCCCGTACCACGGCCGGGCCAAAGGTCAGGTTGGGCACGAAATGGCCGTCCATCACATCGATGTGCAGCCAGTCGGCGCCGGCCGCCTGGACGGCGCGCGCCTCGTCTCCCAACCGGGCGAAGTCGGCCGCCAGAATGGAAGGAGCAATCAGCACGGGAGGGACCATGAGTCTTGGTATCAGGTCAGCGGAATCGCGGCAAGCGATGGGCGGTGCGGCGACGACTCACGCCGCCGTGCGAACCAGGCGCGCCGCATAGAAGCCGTCGAGCCCACCCAGTGCCGACCAGTGGCAGGGTAGAGTGGTGAGATCCCCCTGGGGCGAGATGAACGCCGCTTCGCCGCCCACCTCGGCCGACCCGATGGGCCGCCGGGCAAAGGCGCGATCGGCCCGCAGAAAGGCGCTGATGACGTCCGGCCCCTCCTCGGCCTGCAAGGAACAGACCGTATAGACCAGCCGCCCGCCGGGCCGCACCAGGCGCGCGGCGGCGCGCAGAAGCTCTGCCTGCAAAACGGTGCGCTCGGCCACATCGGCGGCGCTGCGACGGCCGGCGATGTCCGGGTGGCGGCGCAGGGTGCCGGTGGCGGTGCATGGCGCGTCCAGCAACACGCTATCGAAACCCTGGCGCGGCGCCCAGGCGGCCGTGTCTGTGGTGAGGAGGTCGGCGGTGACCAGCCGGGCGGCGAGGCCGGTGCGCGCCAGATTGGCGGCGAGACGGTCGAGGCGGCCGCGGTCGCGGTCCACGGCGGTGACGCGGCCGCCGGCGGCGGCGAGCTGCAGGGTCTTGCCGCCGGGCGCGGCGCAGAGGTCGGCGATGCGCTGGCCGGCCACATCGCCCAGCAGGCGGGCCGGCAGGGCGGCGGCGGCGTCCTGCACCCACCACTGGCCGGTGTCATAGCCCGGCAGGGCGCCGATAGCGCCAGGCCGCATCAGGCGCAGGCTGCCGGTGGGCAGGATGGTGGCAGCGAGTTGCGTGGCCAGGGTCGGTGTGGCGGCGGCGTCACGCGGCGTCAGGTCGAGCGGCGGTTCCACCAGATGGGCGGCGGCGATTGACGTGGCGGTGGCCTCGTCCCAACGGGCCGCCCAGCTCTGCCATAACCAGGGTGGGGTGTTGCGGCGAGCGGCGGTTGCCGGCGTCAGCAGGGACGCGCCCTCACGGCCGGCGCGGCGCAGTATGGCGTTGACCAGGCCGGCGAAACGCTGGCCGGCGGCAGGGCCGGTGCGGATCAGACGAACGCTGGTGTCCACTGCCGCATGGGGCGGCACTTCCAGAAACAGAAGCTGGGCCAGGCCGAGACGGAGGGCGGCGCGCACCTCGGCGGCCTCGCCCGGCAGGGGCCGTTCCATGAAGCGCCGCAGCAGGAAGTTGATCTCGCCATAGCGGCGCAGCACGGTGAGCACCAGGCGGCGTGCGAAGGCACGCTCCGCCGGTGGCAGGCCGGCAAGAGCGCCGCCGTCGCTTTCGGCCCGCTCCAGCATCTGGTCGAGCGGCGGACGGGCGCGCTCCTGACGGACCAGAAGAGTGAGGGCCGCACGGCGGGCGGCGAGACCGGACGGTGCTGCGGCGTCGGTCATCGCCGGCGGCGGCCGGAAGACCGGGCGGCGGCCAGGGCGATACGCAGGACGGTGGGCGGGAGTGTCATGGCGCGGCGTGTGTCATGGCGCGGAGTGTGTCATGGTCGGGGGACTTATAAGGGGTTTGGCACAGGCGCGCGCGTGACGCACCAGACGGGAGACCGGTCATGGCGAAAAAGACGGTGAAGCCGGCAAAGGCCGGCGCCGGCGGCCCGGTGGCCGAGGCCGCCGCCGGGGGATCGGCGCAGAACCACGAAACACAACCAAAAGTTGAATCACCGGCGGACCCGGTGGCCGAGGATTATACCCGCTACGGCGACTGGACGGTGAAGGGCCGGGCGGTGGACTTCTGAAGAGCAGGCCCAAGCCTTTGCGCCCCTGGCGCCCTGCATCTTAACGAATTGGCAAGTCTGTGGCCGCAAGCTCGGTGTATGGCCTTTTGCAACTACACCGTGTAATATTCCGCCATGCCTCCCTATCGCCTTGTCGGCCGGCCCCCCCGCGCCGCCACCTGGTCCGCGCCCTTCGGGGTGTTGCGCCGGGCGGCGGCGACCCGGATCCTTCCTGGCGCCTTCCTCGCTTCTCTTATAGCCGTCGCGATGGCGGTGCCGGCCATGGCCGGCAGCACGACGCTGCCGGACTCCGTCGCCGGGCCGGTAGCGGCGGAAGTGGTGCGCGTGGTGGATGGCGACACGGTGGCAGTGCGCGCTCGCGTCTGGGTCGGCCTGACCGCCGACTCGCTGGTGCGCCTCGACGGCGTGGACACGCCGGAGCTGCGCGGCAAGTGCGACCAGGAGCGGGCGCTGGCCGAACAGGCGCGGGACTTCCTGACGGCATTGATCGGTGACGGACAGGTCCTGCTGCACGGTGTGGCCAGTGGCAAGTTCGCCGGCCGGGTGGTGGCCCGGATGGAGACGGCGAACGGCGATGCCGGCACGGCCCTTATGGCCGCCGGCCTGGCGCGGGCCTATGACGGCGGCGCGCGCGGCGGCTGGTGTGACAGCCTGGTGTCGGCCGCGCCCTAGAGCCCTGCGCTAGGGGTCCAGTTTCAGATAGTCCGCTGGCGTACGACGGACGAAAGAGTCCCATACCTCCGTCAGTACGCGCCGCTGCTGGTTGAAGGAGACGGTGGCAAGCGCCTGCTCCAGATCAAGCCAGCGATGGTCATCATGCTCATAGTTGAGGCGCACCACCGCGTCGTCATGGACGCGGGCGACGAACACCGGTGCGATCTGAAGGCGCGGCGTGGCCAACTCATAGAACGTCTCCAGCGTATCGCCATTCCAGAACGACAGCGGGGTGAGGCCGGTTTCCTCACTGAGCTCTCGTCGTGCCGCCGCTTCGGCGCTTTCACCGGCCTCCAGCCGGCCGGCCGCATAGGTCCACGCCCCTTTCAGGAAGGGGCCGGTGCGGTGGAGCAGCAGGGTGCGCGTGGCCGCGCCGCTGCCGCGCAACACTACACAGACGGCGATGGTCGAGACGATCGGGGTGGCAGGGAAGGCATCCGGCGGCGGCGTGGGATCATGTCCGCCTCCGCGTTCGCCCCCGCGCTCGGCACCGCCATTCGCGCGGCCCGGCATGCGGATCAGTCCGGCCGGTTCATGCGGTTGGCCACCAGATCGTCCACCACCTGCGGCTCGGCCAGGGTGGAGGTGTCGCCGAGGCTGCCATAGTCGTTCTCGGCGATCTTGCGCAGGATGCGGCGCATGATCTTGCCGGACCGGGTCTTGGGCAGGGCCGGCGCAAACTGGATCAGGTCCGGCGTGGCGATGGGGCCGATCTCTTCGCGCACATGGCGCACCAGCTCCTTGCGGATGGTCTCGCTCGGCTCGGTGTCGCGGTTGAGCGTGACATAAGCGTAGATGCCGGTGCCCTTGATGTCGTGAGGGTAGCCGACGACAGCGGATTCCGCCACGTGGGCATGCTCGTTGAGCGCCGTCTCGATCTCCGCCGTGCCGAGACGATGGCCGGAGACGTTGAGCACGTCGTCGACGCGGCCGGTGATGCGGTAGTAGCCGTCGCCATCGCGCAGGCAGCCATCGCCGGAGAAGTAGGTGCCGGGATAGGTGGAGAAGTAGGTTTCGACGAAGCGCTTGTGGTCGCCATAGATGGTGCGCATCTGGCCGGGCCAGGAATCGGCGAAGCACAGCACGCCGGAGCCTTCACCGGCGATGGGCTTGCCGTCGCCATCCATAAGGACCGGCTGAACGCCGAAGAAAGGCCAGGCGGCGAAGCCGGGCTTCAGGGGTGTGGCGCCGGGCAGGGGGGTGATGAGGTGGCCGCCGGTCTCTGTCTGCCACCAGGTATCCATGATCGGGCAGCGCCCCTCGCCCACAACGTGGTGATACCACAGCCAGGCCGGCGCATTGATCGGCTCGCCGACGCTGCCGAGGATACGCAGGGACTTGCGGCTGGTGGACTTGACCGGTCCGTCGCCCTCTCGCAGCAGGGCGCGCAGCACGGTCGGCGCGGTGTAGTAGATGGCCACCTTGTGACGGTCCACCACCTGCCAGTGGCGCGAGGCGTCGGGCCAGTTGGGCACGCCTTCGAACATGACAGTGGTGGCGCCATTGGCCAGCGGACCATAGACGATATAGGAGTGGCCGGTGACCCAGCCCACATCGGCGGCGCACCAATAGACCTCACCCGGTTTGTAGTCGAAGACGATCTGGTGGGTCATGGCGGCAAAGACCAGATAGCCGCCGGTGGTGTGCAGTACGCCTTTGGGTTTGCCGGTGGAGCCGGAGGTGTAGAGGATGAAGAGCGGGTCTTCCGCATCCATCGCCTCCGGCGGGCAGTCGTCCGACGCCGCGGCCATGGCCTCGTGATACCAGATGTCGCGGCCGGCGACCCAGCCGGTGGCGCCGCCGGTACAGCGCACCACCAGTACGCCGCTGACGTCGGGACAGGAGTCCAGGGCCTTGTCGGTATTGGCCTTCAGCGGCACGGTGCGGCCACCGCGCCGGCCTTCGTCGGCGGTGATGACGAAGCGCGAATCGCAGTCGCGGATGCGGCCGGCCAGGCTGTCGGCGGAAAAGCCGCCGAAGACCACCGAATGGACCGCGCCGATGCGGGCGCAGGCCAGCATGGCGAAGGCGGTTTCGGGAATCATCGGCATGTAGATGGTGACGCGGTCGCCCTTGGCGACGCCCTGGGCCTTCAGCACATTGGCCAGCTTCGACACTTCGGTATGGGCCTGGGCATAGGTGATGTGGCGCGCCGCGCCCTTGGGGTCGTCCGGCTCCCAGATGATGGCGGTGGCGTCGCCGCGCGCCGCCAGATGACGGTCGAGGCAGTTGGCCGAGGCGTTGAGCTGACCGTCCTCGTACCAGCGGATATGCACGTCGCCGGAGAAGCTGGTGTCCTTGACCCGGGTGTAGGGCCGCATCCAGTCGAGACGCTGTCCCTCGCGGCGCCAGAAGCCTTCGGGATCCTCCACCGATTCCTTGTAGAGCCGGTGATAGGCCGCCTCGTCCACATGGGCGCCTGCGGCGATCGCCGGCGGCACGGGGAAGATGTCGGGATGGGCGTCGGTCATGGCGCGGCTCTTGATGGGGCGGGATCGGGGATCGCCATGATTGTGCATCGCGCCATCGGACACAAGGAAGGGCGGGGTGGCCGCGCCCCGGCCGGGGGCCTAGCATGGCGGCAGCGGAGCGAAGCGCAGGCGAGGAACCATGCTTTTACAGATGTGCACCTGGCCGGAGGTGGAAACCTATCTCAAGACCAACAACGGCATCATCATGCCCATCGGCTCGACCGAGCAGCACGGCCCCATCGGCCATATGGGCACCGATGCGCTGTGCGCGGAGGTGGTGGCCAGGGGCGTTGGCGAGGCGGCCGGGGTCATGGTGGCGCCGACCATCCATGTGGGCATGGCCAATCACCACATGGCCTTTCCCGGCTCCATGACCCTGATGCCGTCGACCCTGATCCAGGTAATGAAGGAGTATGTGCTGGGCCTGACCCGCCACGGCTTTCGCCGTTTTATGTTTCTCAACGGTCATGGCGGCAATATTTCCACCATCAATGCCGCCTTTCCCGAAATCCTGGCTACCGCCCACCGGGACAGCTGGGTCAAGCCCGGCGAGCTGCGCCTCAGTCTGCAGAACTGGTTCAACGGGGCCCAGGTGAAAGCGCTGCGCGACAAGCTGTATGGCGACAAGGAGGGCATGCATGCCACGCCGTCGGAGATCGCCCTGATGCAGCACGCCTTTCCCGAGCACATCAAGAGCGGCGACCTGGCGGATATTCCGCCGGTGACCCGCGCGCCCATGGAGCCGGAGGCGTTCCGCGCCACCTTCCCCGATGGCCGCATGGGCAGTCATTCGGGCATGGCCAATCCACAGGACGGCAAGGACCTGTTCGATCTGGCGGTGCAGGACATGACCCGGCTGTGGCAGGGCTTCGTGCAGGAGCCCTAGGCCGCAGCAAACACAAGCGCCGGACGACCGGGCGCAGACGGACGAGGCGGCTCAGGCGGTGTTGCCGCCGCCGGGGATCGTCTGGCGGGGTGGCCGCGGGCTGGCCGCCGAGTGGTCCAGCGGCCAGCGCGGTCTGGGCGCCGCGTCCAGCCCATCACAGAGGCCCATGGCCAGACGCTCGCCGCCGGCCCACGCCACCATGGCCGCGTTGTCGGTGCACAGCGCCGGCGGCAGACGCAGCATGGTCATGCCGCCGGTTTCGGCCACCTGGCCCAGAGCCGCGGCCAGCGCACTGTTGGCGGCGACGCCGCCGGCCGCCACCAGCGGGCGGCCCGGGCCATGACGTTCGCGGAACAGCGCCACCGCATGACCCGCCCGCGCCGCCAGATGGCCGACGATGGCCGCCTGCATGGCGGCGGCCAGGTCAGCCACACTCGCCGCCGACAGCGGGTCCAGCCCCTCCACCGTCTGGCGCAGGGCCGTCTTGAGGCCGGAGAAGGAGAGGTCGGCGCCGGGCCGGCCGGCCAGTGGCCGCGGCAGGGGAAAGCGGGTGGCGTTGCCGCGCCGCGCCGCCTGTTCGATGGCCGGGCCACCGGGCCAGCCGAGATTCAGCAGGGCGGCGGCCTTGTCGAAGGCCTCGCCGGCGGCATCGTCCAGGGTGGTGCCGAGCTGATGGTGGCGGCCGACGCCCTCTACCGCCAGGAACTGGGTGTGGCCGCCGGAAACCAGCAGCAGCAGGTAGGGAAAGGCCACATCGTCGGTGAGGCGCGCGGTCAGCCCGTGCGCTTCCAGATGATTGACCGCGGCGAAGGGCAGGTCGTGGGCCAGCGCCACCGCCTTGCCGGTCATCAGGCCAACGATCAGGCCGCCGACCAGACCGGGTCCGGCGGTGGCCGCCACACCGGCCAGATCGGTGAAGGTGGCGCCGGCCTCGGCCATGGCCTCAGCCACCAGCCGGTCGGTGTGGTCGAGATGGGCGCGGGCGGCGATCTCCGGCACGATGCCGCCGTGCGGGCGGTGGGCCGCGTGCTGCGACAGGATGCGACTGGCCAGGATGCGCTCGCCCGGCGGTGCCGCCATGTCGACGATGGCCGCGGCGGTCTCGTCGCAACTGGTCTCTATGCCGAGGATGAGGTGGCGACCGGCAGCGGACTGGGATTGGGCGATCATGGGGCCGACATAGCGTCCGGCCGCGCAAAAGGCCAGATGTTCAGGCGTGCGGGCGGATCTTTGCCGTGGTCTTACCCTTCGTCCGCGGCCGCGCTTTCGTGCGGGCGGCGCGGCGGCTGGCGGCATCGGCCAGCTTTACCCAGCGGGCGAAGACCTCGGTATCGTCCAGGGCCTCTTCCGGCAGGCGGCGGTAGGACATGACGCTGGCCACGCCATCGGCCTTGGCATAGCGGAAGGGTTCCGCGCCGGCGGCCTCCCACTGGGGCGCGGTCTGGTCGTCGCATTTGAACCACAGCTCGCCATCGGCCTCGAGCGCCACCATGCGACGGTCCGGCCCGTCGCCGGTGAAGACGCCGGTGCCGCCGAACATGCGGCGCAGGGAGATGGCCAGATGCGGCCGGAACAGATCCTCGATCCACAGGCTGGCATCGTCGTTGCGGGAAACGGCGGGCAGGGTCGGGCGGCGGGTCATGAGTGGTAAGGTGCCGCCGGAGCGTCTGGCGGCGCAAGCGGCAAATCGGCTAAGACGCGGACTCCGCCCGACAGCGCAACTTTCGGGACGCCCCATGGCCCCTCTTCGACTCGGCACCCGTGGCAGCCGCCTGGCGCTTTGGCAGGCGGATGCGGTGCGCCAGGCGCTTGGTGGGGCCGACGCCACGCTGGCCGCAGAGGACGCGGTGGAGATTGTGCCCCTGCAGGTGGCCGGCGACGTCGACAAGGTGCGGCCGCTGGCCGACTATGGCGGCAAGGGATTGTTCACCCGCGAGCTGGATCAGGCGCTGGCCGACCGCCGCATCGATCTGGCGGTGCATTCATTGAAGGACGTGCCGACCCTGTTCGGCTCCGACGTGACGCTGGCCGGTGTGCTGGAGGGCGAGGATCCGCGTGACGTGTTCATCTCGCCGCTGGCGCCGTCGCTGGACGCTCTGCCGGTCGGGGCCAGGCTCGGCACCAGCGCGCCGCGTCGCCGCGCCCTGGCGCGGGCGCTCAATCCACAGATTGCCGTGGTCAACTTCCGCGGCAATGTGCCAACCCGCCTGGACAAGCTGGCCCGCGGCGAGGTGGACGCAACCATCCTGGCGGCGGCCGGGCTGAAGCGCCTGGGCCTGCTGACACCGGCCATGCGGATCATGACCCCGGATGAGATGCTGCCGGCGGTGGGGCAAGGGGTGATCGCGCTTGTCTGTCGCGCCGGCGACGAGATGATGACAGGCCTATGCGGCCGGGTCACCCACCAGGCCACCCTGGCGCGGATCACCGCGGAACGCGCCGTGCTGGAGCATCTGGGCGCGTCGTGCCACACACCCATCGCGGTTCATGCACAGCCGGCGGCGGGCGATGGCGACCGGTTGCACCTGCGCGCCATTCTGGCCGATCCGGCGAGTGAGCGCTTGGCGCGGGCGCAAGCGAGCGGTCCGCGGGCAGAGGCCAGACAGCTTGGCCTGACAGTCGGCGCAATGCTGCGCGAGGCAGCGGGAGCGGACCTGCTGCGCGACGTGCTTTGAGCCTGGCGGTGATCATCACCCGGCTTGAGCCGGCGGCATCGGCGCTCGCCGGGCGGGTGCAGGCGCTGGGGTTGCGGCCGGTGGTGGCGCCGATGCTGACGATCCGGCCGCGCGGCGACCCCATGCCGGCGCTGGACGGGGCGGCGGCGCTGCTGCTGACCAGCGCCAATGGGCTGGTTGGTCTGGCGGCGCGGCCGGCGGCTGAACAGGCGTCGCTGCGGGGGCTGCCGGTGTGGTGCGTCGGTCCGGCCACGGCGGCGGCGGCAGAGGCGGCGGGATATACGGTAGCGGCGACGGCGGCCGGCGATGGCGCGGCGCTGGCGCGGGCGGTGGCGGCGCGGCTGTCGCCCGCGGCAGGCTGGCTGCTGCATGCGGCCGGCGAGGATGTGGCCGGCGGCCTCGATGCCGGTCTCGCCAGCGGCGGATTCAGCGCGCGGCGCTGGGTGGTCTATAGCGCGCGTACGGCGACAGTCCTGCCGGTGGCGGCGCGTGAAGCGTTGGCCGGCGACGGGCCGGTGGCGGTGCTGTTTTTCTCCGGCCGGTCGGCGGCCGCCTTTGCTACACTGGCGGCGGACCATGCCGCGCCCGCCCGCCTTACGGCGTTCTGCCTGTCGGAGCGCGTGGCCCGCGCGGCGCTGGACGCAGCCCCGGTGTGGGCGGGTGTGCAGGTTGCGGCAAGGCCGGAGGAGGATTCGTTGCTGGCCGATCTGGCGATCTGGCGCAGGCAGTCAGATCAACACACCGACAGGGACCGACGGGGAGGCCCATGACAGAGCCCGGAACAGGCCACACGAAAGACAAGGCGGACCAGAATGCCGGAAACGGCACCGGGAACGGCGCCGGGGGCGGAGATGACAGCGCCGGCCGGCCGGCCGGCGCGCCGCGACGGCGCGGTCGCTTTGGCTTGTTCGTCTTCACCTTGCTGCTGCTGGCCGCGGCGGCGGGCACCGGCTGGTTCCTGCGCGACCGGCTGGCGGGCACGCTGCCGGATGTGCTCGGCGCGGAGCCGGCGGCGGTGGAACTGGCGCGCCGTGTGGCGGCGCTGGACGGGCGGCTGGAGGTGGTGGAATCGCAGGTGGCCGATCTGGCGGCGCATGCGTCGCCGGCCGGCGATCCAACAGGGGCAAGCGGCGATACGGCGGCGCGGCTGGCCCAACTGGAAGCGCAGGTGGCGGCCATACAGGCAGGCGGGCAGGCGGACGCCACCGCCGGGCCGGACGACGCACTGGCCCGGCGTCTGGCCGACATGGAACAACGCCTGACGGTGCTGGGCGAGCGCACGGCGCGGAGCGAACGGGTGGCCGCCCTGGAGGGCCGGACGACGGCTCTTGCCGACAGGCTGGAGGCGGCCACGGCGGAGTCCCGACAACGGCTGGCCACTCTTGCGGAGACCCAGAACAACAGGGTGCCGCCGGCCAATGGGCCGCTGGCATTGCGCGCCGCATTTGCCGTGGCGACGGCGCGGCTGGAGCGGGCGGTGCGTGACGGGCGTCCCTATGACGAGGCGTGGCGGACGGCGCGTGACCTGGCGCTGGCCATGGCGGCGGGCGGCGACATCGCGGCCGGCACAGGCGGTGTGACCGGGGCGGCCGGCGTGACGGGCACTGGCGGCGGTGCGCCGCCGACAGCCATGGGCGACAGCCTGGCGGCGCTGGCGGTGCTGGAGCGCACGGCGGCCAGTGGCGCGCCGGATGCGGCGGAACTGTCGAACGATCTGAACGCCATGGCCCGCGATATGCTGGCGGCGGCCCGTGGTGCCAATGCGGACGGAGTCCTTGCGCGGGTGTGGGCCAGGCTGCGCGGCCTGGTCAGTATCCGCCGTCAGGACGGCCCGCCGGATGCCAGCGGCATCGCCGAGGGGGCGCCGCCGGAAGCCCTGCTGGCGGCGGCGGAAGAGGGTTTGCGCAACGGTGACCTGGCGGCGGCGATTACGGCGGTGGAGCGGCTGCACCGGGCGGCGGGCGGTGCGCAGACCGGCGCGGCGGCCGATTGGCTGGCCCGCGCCGGAGCCCGTGCCGACGCCCTGGCCGCGGCCGACCGGCTTGACCGTGCGGCCCTGGCGGCACTTGCCGCGGCGGCGCTGGCCGGCGGCCTGCCCGCGCCCCCCGTCGGTCAGCAACAGGCCCCGTGATGGTGCGCCGCTGGCTGCGTCTGGCATGGACCCTGCTGTGGCTGGCGGTGGTGGTGGCCGGCGCGGCATGGGTGGCGGACCATCCCGGTCGCGTGTCGATTGCGGCGGGGCCGTGGCTGATTGATACGAGTTTCGCCGGCCTGGTCATCGCCATGGCCGGTTTCGCCGCGGTTGCGGCGGTGCTGTTTCACGGCTGGCGACGGCTGCGCGCGGTGCCGGGCCACTGGCGTGACCGGCGGCGGCTGCATCGGCTGGAGGACGGCACGGCGGCGCTGCTGGACGGTCTGACCCACGCGGCGGCCGGCGACGTGGCGGCCACCCGCCAGGCGGCGCGTCAGGTGGGGCGATTGCTGGAGCGGCCGGCGCTGGCCGCTTTGCTGGCGGCGGAGGCGGCGGAAGCAGCCGGTGATACAGAGGCGGCGGCCCATCAGTTCGAGGCGCTGCGCGGCGACGGGGCAACGCGACTGCTGGGTCTGGCCGGGTTGGCCCGTCTGGCGGCCAGGGCCGGCGATGACCAGGCGTCGTTGCAGGCGATGACGGAGGCGGATGACGCCGCACCGGGCACGGCGTGGGTGCTGCGGGCGCGGTTCGAGGCGGAGGCCAGGCTTGGTCAGTGGCCGGAGGCGCGGGCGACCCTGGCGCGAGCCATGGCCGCCGGCACCTGGAATGACGCGGAGGGGCGACGGCGGCTGGCCTGTGTGCTGCACGAGCTGGGCCACCGTGAGGAGGCGCTTGGCAGCGAGCTGGACCGCCGGCTGGAGCTGGCCCGCGAGGCACACCGTCTGGCCCCGGAGCTGGCGGTGGCCAGCTTGCGTCTGGCCCGGCTGGAGGCGGAAGCGGGCCACCGGCGACGGGCCCGCGGCCTGCTGGCGGCGGCGTGGCGCGGCGCGGACGGCGCGGCGGTGGCGCGGCAGATCTTTCCGGCGCTGCTGGCCATGGAGGCGGCGCCGGTCGGCAGCGACGGAGAGGAGGGGGACGCGGCGCGGCGGCTCGGCGCATGGCAGGCGCTGGCCCGGCTCATGCGGCCGGAGACGGTGGCGGACGCGGCGGCCGGCGAGGCGAAGGCGCAGACGGTGCTGGCCGCACACTATGCCCTGGCCGAGGCGGCGCTGGCCGCCGGGCTGACCGGCGTGGCCCGGCGTCACGGCGAAACGGCGCTGGCGATGCAGCAGGCCGCCACCGGCGCAACGGGTGGGCCCGACCGGCTGCAGGCGCTGCTGCAGGCGGCGGTGGCGGAAGCCGCGGCGCGGGCCGCGGAGACAGGCGAAGCGGCGGAGGCGGCGCGGGCACGGGCGGCACAGTGGCGGGCGCAGGCGGCGGTGGCGCCGCCGGAAGCGGCCTGGCTCTGCCGCCACTGCGGCCGCGGCCATGACCACTGGCAGGCGGTGTGCGGCGGTTGCGCCGCTTTCGACAGCCTCACCTGGCGGCGGCCGGTATCGGCCAGGGCCGGCCGGCTGGATGCGGCGGTGGCGCCGCTGGCGCTGGGGGGTGGCAGTGCGTCTGTGGCAAGCCGGCGGCTGGCCGCAACGGGAACGGCGATCACCGCCGCCGCCGCGGGCGACGCCAGCGAGGACAGTGCGGGTGGCGACGGGGCAGGTGAGGATGTGGAAGGGGTGGCCCGGCGCGGCGAACGCTAGGCCGTGGCCGGCGGCCGGCCGAAACTTGCGCCCGAAACGCCGCCGCCATATGGTCCCGCCACGGTTCGCCGCATTAGCTCAGTTGGTAGAGCATCGCATTCGTAATGCGAGGGTCGCTGGTTCGAGTCCGGCATGCGGCACCGTGATCTAGCGAGAGGGAGGCATGGCAAAGGTATGGTTCATCAAGGATGGTTCTAGCCTAGGGCAAGCAGGTAAAATGGTTGATACCGTGCCGCTTCCATGGTGTGACGCAGAGCTTGGTCTAAGGACGGCCCGGCGGCTGTCCGGTCCGAACGAAACCATTCGTTCTAGTGATAAAACCTCCGGTGTTGGAGAGTTTGCGGCCTTTCGATACGTTGTTTGTGAGTTAGATGAATTGGAAGCGACAGCACACGGTCGGCAAGCGGGCCATTACTTACTTGAACTGTCGCCCCATGTGACAAGAGAGAAGTTATCTGACCACCGTCGATCTTCGAGCACAGACCACCAATAGCTTTGACCGGTGATGCTGTTCCCCACCCCCACCACTTACCCCATCTCCAGTCGGGCGGTGCCCATGCCGGCGGCGCGGCTGGCCGAAGCGCAGGTGATGGCGAACCATCCGGGCCATGTGGTGGCCGAGGCCGGCGGCGGCGCGCTGGTGGTGGCCGAGTCGCGGCGCTGTGTCCTGCTGCTGCACCGGGACTATTTCGCCCACATTTTTGTGCCCTTCGCCGATGTGCGCATGGACCTGTTGCAGGAGGCGCGGCCGGACGAGGTGGCGCCCTATGCCGACTGTGCCGGCATCCGCTTCTGGCACGTGCCGGCGGCCGATGGCGGGCATGTGCCGTTCGGCGCCTGGAGCTATGACTTTGGCGGGGTCGGCAGTAGCGGCGGCGGTGACGGCACGGGCGTGCCGGCGCGGCCGGAGCTGGCCGGACGTCTCACCTTCGCCTTCCACGGGCTGGACCGCTATGTGATTGACGGGCGCCACGAGCGGGCCCATGTGCGCGACCCGCGGACGGTCTTCACGGTGACGCCGCTCGGCCGGCATCTGGTGGCCGGCGTCGGCGGCCAGGTGGTGGTGGACAGCCGGGCTGCGCTGCGCCTGACCGAGAGCGACTATCAGGACCGCTATTATGTGCCCGAAGCGGATATCGCCATGGACCTGCTGGTGCCAAGCGACCGGGTGACGGTATGCGCCTATAAGGGCGAGGCGCGGTATCACCACCTGAAGATTGGCGACCGCGTGTGGGAGAACGCCTTCTGGGACTATCCCCAACCGTGGACCGACTATGCGGACTGCTTCGCCCGGATCCGCGGCCACCACGGCTTCTTCACCACCATGCTGGAGACCACCCTGGACGGCCGGCCGGACGTGCCGGACCAGCAGGCGGCGGCCACCGACCGGCGGATGCGGGCCAACCCCAATGCCGACAGGCTGGCCCGGGCCAGGGCCGGCGTCACCTGAGCCGGCTGTCGCCGGTCATACGTGCTGATCGATCAGCACCGGATTGCCGTCCGGGTCCAGCACCATGCAACTGGCGGGGCCTTCTGAGTCTTCGTCGGCCTCGCTGAGCATGGTGATGCCGGCGGCCTTGAGCGTCTTCTGTATGTCGCGCACATCGGTGAAGGTGTCGAGCGCCCGACCCGCGCTGTCCCAGCCCGGATTGAAGGTCAGGGTGTTCTTTTCCAACATGCGGTGAAACAGGCCGATGGCGCATGACGGCGAGCGCATGATGAGCCAGCCCTGCGCCGCATCGCCGGCGAAGGCGGTAAAGCCCAGGGTTTCATAGAAGGCGCGCGACGCGGCGAGGTCTTTGACCGCCAGGCGCTGAGCGAAAAGTTTCCAAGATTCATGTGGTGCTCCGGTTCGGTTGCGCCGGTCGGCGGGTGATCAGCGGATCGGCGCCAGGCCGGGCGGCGCCAGACGGGCTAGCGCCCGGTCGAGGCGGCGGCCGGGCCGCCCCCGATCCTGTGCCGCCTCGACCCGGCCGGCGGCGGCGCTGACCAGACGTGAGCCCACATAGCGCAGCGGCTCCGGCGGCAGGCGGCGGGCCTGGCGGGCGTTGACCAGCGGGCTGTCGGTCCATTCATCGCGCCGGCCAAGCGCCAGCGAGGCGAGGATACGGCCGCCGGTCCAGGACGGGCCGACGCCATTGCCGCAATAACCGTGGCCGTAGGCGATGTTGGGATGGCCGGCGAGGCGGCCGAAGTGCGGCAGGCCATTGAGAGTGCGGGTGACCGGACCGTGCCAGGTATCGGCGATTGCGATCGGGCCCTTGTGCCCGAAGAAGCGGCGAAAGCTGGCGGTCAGCGCCGCGCCGTCGCGCGCCGCCCCATCGGCCCGCTGACCGACGCGGCCGGCCCAGAAGAACTGGCTGCCGCCCTTGCCCATGGCGATGCGACCGTCCGGCGTGGAGCGCAGGAAGTTGACGAAAACGCGAACGTCGGAGACCGCCAGGCCGCCGGCCAGGCCCGTGCCGGCCAGCAGGTCCGGCACCGGCTCGGTGATGATCATGTCGACACCGACGGGAACGAAGGTGGTGCGGAACTCCGGCAGCTCCGCCGCCCAGGCATTGAGCGCCAGGACCGCGCGGCCGGCGGTGAGGCGGCCGGCCCCGGCCGGGCCGGCGGTGTCGATCACCACCGGATTGCCGCGCCGCAGACGGACCACCGGTGAGTGTTCATAGAGGCGCACCCCTTGCTGGCGGGCGACGCGGGCCATGCCGCGCGCCAGCAGGGCCGGTTGCACCGTCGCCACATGGGGATCGTAGACGCCGGCGGTGGTGACCGGCGTGCCGCTGCGCGCCGCCACCTGGGCGGGCGTCAGAGTTTCGAAGGTGGGCGCGCCCAGTGCCGCAAGGGCCTCTAGCGTCGGCTGCCAGGCGTCCACCTGCGAGGGATTGCTGGCAGTCCACAACCAGCCGTCGTGGCGGAACTGGGCGTCAATGGCGTGGTCGGCGCAGAAGCGGCCGATGGCCCGCACCGATTCCTCCGAGGCGCGGATCAGGCGCAGCGCTTCCTGCCGGCCGCAGGCGGCGATCAGCGGCAGGGCCTTCGACGACCAGGTCATGCAGAAGCCGCCATTGCGACCGCTGGCGCCGCCGCCGCACAGGCTCTTGTCGATGATGGCGATGTCGGCCGCCGGTTCCAGCGCCTTGATGTGCAGCGCCGTCCACAGCCCGGTAAAACCGCCGCCGATGATGGCGATGTCGGCCCGCGCCTCGCCGGTCAGCGGCGTCACGGCAAGGCCGCCGTCGCCTGATGTGGCCGGATCGGCCTCGGCCTGCATCGCCTGCTTCAGCCAGTAGCCTGTCAGTGCGGTGTTCATGGCGTGCCCCCTGCCCCGGAGACTAAGCCTGGGTCTAGAGTTGGCCAAGATGGTCCTGTCAGGGGGTGGCAATGCGTACGGAAGGGCTGACGTTTCGCTGTGACGGGCTGGACATGGCCGGGGTGTGGTACCTGCCGGAGCCGGCGGCGGCACGGGCCGACCGGCCGGCGCTGGTGGTGACCAGCGGCTTCTGCGGCATGCTGGACCGTTTGCCGAAGATATTCGCGGAGGTCGCCTGCCCGCTGGGCTATCCGGTGTTCTCGTTCGACTATCGCGGCTTTGGCCTGTCGGGCGGCACGCCGGGCGACACCCTGCTGGACGATCAGGCGCGGGACATGGCCAGCGCGCTGGTCATCGCCCATGACCGGGCCAGCGCCGAGAAGCGGCCGCTGGTACTGGCCACCTGGGCCATGAGTTCGCCGGTGGCGGTGCAGGCCCTGAAGCTGTCGCGGCAGGTTGCCGCCTTCATGCCCATGAACGGATTCTATAACGGCCGGCGCTGGCTGCGGTCGGTGAAGGGCGAGGCGGACTTCGCCCGTTGGCTCGACTGGCTCGATGAGGAGCGGGCCAGGCTGGCGCGGGGCGGCGAGGCCAAGGGTATCCATCCCTTCGAGATCTATCCGCTGGACCCGGTGACGGCCAAGGATGTGTACGAAAAGATGTACGAGCCGCCCGGCTGGGGACCGGACCAGGCGCTGTGCTTTGCCGATTCCTTGCTGAGCGTGGATGGCGAGGGCGATCTGTCACATCTGGCGGCGGTGCCGGCGCTGATTGTCCATGGCGCGGAGAACGCATTGCACCCGCCGCAGGAATCCCTGTCCTTCCACGCCCGCTATCCGGGACCGCGCCAGCTTCTCATGCTCGACGGCGTCGGCCATCTGGGCTGGATCGGCGACAGTCCGGCCATGACCACCCTGCTGGACACCATGGAGGCCTGGCTGGCGCGGCAGGGCATCGCCGCCGGCTGACGGCCGGAGGCAGGCGGCCGGCGCATGACGCAGATCAACGCGCCCGGCAGCACGACCTGTCACTTGTGATGCAGGCTCGATTTCCGTTCAGGAGAAATCCCCATGGCCCGCGAGCGGTCGCCGTCGGCGGAGACGCTGGTTCTGGTGTGGGATCCTTTCGTCCGGTTTTTTTTCACTGGACCCTCGCTCTGCTGTTCTTCGTTGCGTGGTTCAGCGAGGATATTCTGTTGGTGCATGTGTGGGCCGGCTATGGCGTCGGCGCGTTGCTGCTGGGCCGGCTGTTCTGGGGTGTGGTCGGGACGCGGACGGCACGCTTCAGCAATTTCGTGCGTGGCCCGGGCGCCATATGGACCGATTTGCGGCAGACCCTGACCCTGCGGTCAAAGCCGCACCACGGCCACGGGCCGGCTGGCGGCGCCATGGTGGTGGCGCTGCTGGCGGTAATCGCCCTGGTGGTGGCGTCGGGAATGGCGTTCTACGGCGAAGCGTGGGGACGGGGTCCGCTGGCGATCCTGCAGCCGCTGGCCGGCGACGCGGCCACCACGGCGCTGGCGGAGCCATCCGGCGACGGACTCTGGAAAGACATCCATGAAACCGTCGCGAATCTGGCGCTGATTCTGGTGTTTGTCCATGTGGCCAGCGTCCTGCTGGCGAGCATCGGCCAGAGGCGCAATCTGGTGCGTGTCATGTGGACCGGCCGGCGCCGGTCCTAGCCTGTTGCCGTGCGGCCCGGCGGCCTAACCGGCCTGGCGGCGGCGGCGTTCGCTGCGCCGGGCGCGGGCCTGGGCCAGCACCTCGTCATGCTCGCTGGCGATGTCGTCGGTTTGGGTGGTGATGGGCCCCAGCGCCGCGATGATGGCATCGCGCTCTGGCGGACTGCCCGGCGCATAGTCGCGCAGGGATTCGATGATCGCCTTCATGATGGTGCCATCGGAGCCGCAGCAGCCGCCGATGATCCGGGCGCCCGCGTCCCTGGCCAGGCGGGCATAGGCGGCCATCAGCTCCGGCGTACCGGTGTAGTGGAAGTGGCCGTGATGAAATACCGGCACTCCGCAATTGGCTTTGGCCACCAGCACCGGCGCGACTTTGCCGGCGGCGGCCAGTGTCGCCGCGCCACGCGCCATGCCGGTGATGGACAGCAGGTTCTCGGTGGGGCCGAGGCCGCAATTGGCGCCCATGGCGGCGGGCGGATGGTCCAGCGTGCCGTAGAAAGCGACGGCGGTCTCCGGCGCCACGCCCATCATGGTATGGCCGGCGGTATCGAAGGTCATGGTGGAGACCACCGGCAGGCCAGTGGCCCGTGCCCCGGCCAGCGCCGCCTCCACCTCTTCCGTCGAGCTCATGGTTTCCAGCCACAGCAGATCGGCGCCGCCGGCGGCAAGGCCGCGCGCCTGATCGGCGAAGGCGGCGGTGCCATCGGCCAGGGTAAGCGGGCCCACCGGCTGAAACAGCTCACCCGTCGGCCCAATGGAGCCGGCCACCAGCACCGGCCGGCCGGCCGCATCCGCCACCTGACGGGCCAGCGTCGCCGACAGCCGCGACAGGGCGAAAGCGTCGTGCTCACGATCGTGCAGTTTCAGGCGATAGCTGTTGGCGCCGAATGAGTTTGTCAGGATGATGTCGCAACCGGCGTCCACCATTTCCTGATGCACGCTGCGCACGCGGTCGGGATGTTCCTCGTTCCACAGCTCCGGTGCGTGTCCGGCCTCCAGCCCGCGGGCGAAGAGATTGGTGCCCATGGCGCCGTCGGCGATCAGGCAGTCACGCGTGGCCAGCAGGGACCAAAGCGTGGGCCTGGAGGAATCGGAGGGGGCGCCGGTCATGGCGGCTCGCTTTCATTCTGGGGTCAGCCGGAGGCGCGCTTATAGCGAAGCGGCATCCCTATTGCCACAGTTTGGTTAACGCGGCCTTAGTCGCCGAGCAGCGGCGGATCGAAAGTAGGCGGGCCGACCGGTGGCAAGGTGATGGTGAAGGCGTGACCGCCGCTGTCCGGCCGTCCGGCGGCAATGATCTGTTGCAGGCCAAGAGCCAGGCCGCCGGACACCTGATCGTGGCCAGGCAGGGCGGTCAGGGCCTGCAGCGCCTGCACCGCGCCGGTGGTGCGCCAGACCAGCTCGCCGACCAGACCCATCTCGCCGCTGCCGGAGACGGTGAGTGCGCCGGCGAGAGAGGTGGCCAGCGGACCAGCGGTGATGGATGCGCGATCAAAGCTCAGTTGGCTGCCGGCCCCGACAAGGCTGGCGGTGAGCAGAGGCCCCATCTCTCTGAGCGCCATGGCGTCAAACACAGGATCAGGACTGGCGGACAGTGTGTCGGCAATGATGCGGGTCCAGTCCCGCAGCGGGAAAGGCTGCAGCGTGAGTGCCACGTCCGTGCGCGGTGCGTTCAGGCCCTGTGGCAGCGCGGCGCCGGGACCGCCGGCGCCATCACCCGGCACGTAGCGGGAGAGATCAAGCAGGGTGAACGACAACACCGGCGACTCGCTCTGGCCATTGTGCACGGCGCCGGAGAGCCGTGTGCGGTCACTGCTATAGGCCTCTCCGGTGCTGCTGTCGGCGTAGCGCAGACCCTGCAGGCTGAATTCCCACTGGCCGTTGTCCAGGTGCTCGCCAATGGCCGCCACATAGGCAGCGACCGCGGCGCGCGCCTGCGCACTGTCCGCCAGACCGGCCGGATGCCCGCTGGCCCTGCTGCGCCGTTCGGCATCGGCCAGCGCCGCCTGCATGGTCGCCATTTTCGCCAGTGGCACCGCGTCCGCCTGGTAAGAGGTTTCCATAGCGGCCAGGCTGAACGTCGCGCCGGCGTCGGGCGCCCGCGCCTGCACGCCACGGATGGCGAATCGCATATCCTCCCGGCCGCTGCCATTGCGGACCGGTTGCAGGTCATAGGTGTAGGTCAGATCGGCGACAGCTATCTGGAAGGGAGCGAACTCAAGATCCATCCCATTGACGGCCAGCCGCATGGAGCGGGCCAGGCCCAGATCTTCATCGAAACTGAACTCCAGCCGCGCTCGCTGCGCCGTGATCACATCCGGCTCGGCCGTGACTCCGTCATAGAACAGAATACGCTGCGGCAGGTCGATGCGGATGGTGATGGTGTGATCGTCGATGATCCGCGCCTCGCCGGTGACCGGACCAAGCTCTATGCCGGCGCCATCGTTGAAGAAATGCCGCACGTCAGCGAAGCTGATGACATAGACATCCGGCGCGGCGCCGGTGCTGATATTGGCGGAATCGGTCAGCAGGCCGCCGGACGCGATGTGCAGGGCCTGGGTGACCCGCGCGATGCCGGCCTCCGACGCCGATGCCGGTGGTGGCGACACCAGCCCAAACAAAGCGAGGGCGGAGAAGAAGATCGTCAGACGGCGCATGTCTGGCTCCCGATGGTCAGCATGTCCGAGGCGGGCCCGGGCGAAGTCAGGAGCCTAGCACAGGCCAGCCGGCCTGACGTGAGGCCCGCTGTCAGGGTCGCTGTCAGGGCCCTGGGGCGGTGAGGTGTCAGGGGCTGACCGGCAGCGGGACAAAGGCGCGGACGCGGGCTTCCGCGGCGGCGACTTCCGCGTCGCTGAAGGTGGCGGCAAGACGATGCAGATTGTCTGCCGCGGCCGGATAGCCGGCGAGGGCGGCAAGGCGAAACCACACATAGGCGTCCATCAGATGGCCGGGTGTGGCGTCGTCACCCGCCAGGATGAGGCCGGCGGAGAACTGCGCCTCGGCAATACCCTGGGCGGCGGCGGCAAGGAACAGGCTACGGGCGCGATCAGAGTCCGCCGGCACGCCGCGGCCGTCGCGATATAGCTGGGCCAGGAGAGTTCGCGCCCAGGCGTGACCCGCATCGGCGGCGCGGGCAAGCCACAGGGCCGCCTGTTCAGGGTCGGCGGCGAGGGCATACTCCGCCGCCGTGCCGGGACCATTGAGATAGAGAAAGCCGAGAGCAAAGGCGGCGTCGGCATTGCCGCCCAGCGCCGCGGACTCATACCAGCGGGCGGCAAGCGCATAGTTGCGCGGCACGGCCAGCCCGTCCGCATAGGCGGTTCCCAGGTAGAACTGGGCGGCAGCGTCGCCGGCCCGGGCCAGCGGCCGCAACTCGGCCAGGGCGGCGGCATAGCGTTTCTCGCCATAGGCCTGCCAGGCGGACAGGGCGTCGGCGCGCGCCGCCGGGGCAGCCCCGGCCAGAGCGACGCCAAGGGCCATGACAGCGGCAAGCATGCGCATGAAGCGGCGTCCGAACATGGTCAATTCTCCTGGGCTCCCGGGCGATCTCTCCCTGGTGACCGCACGGACCAGTGTGTCACATCGCCGATGGCGGGAGCATGACGGAGATCATAGAGGGTCGGCACCGTTGACGGCCGGCCGGCCGGGCCGCTATCGCTGGCGGCGTGGCGTGCCGTGGGGCATTGCCACGGGTTTGAGCGCCAGACAGACGATAGGGAGGCACCGCCATGCGGGATATTGCGCTGGGCGCCTGGGCCCTGCTTCTGGGGGTCGCCTTCCTGCTGCTGGGCTATGGCCTGCAAACGTCGCTGTTGGGCCTGCGCGGCTCGGCCGAAGGATTCGCGACGACAACCATCGGCGTCGTCATGGCCGGATATTATGCCGGATTCCTTGCCGGCTCGGCGATCGCGCCGGGCATGGTCGGCCGGGTCGGTCATGTGCGGGCGTTCGGCGCGCTTGCCTCCATCGCCTCGGCGGCGGTGCTGATTCATGCGGTGGTCATCGAGCCGACCACATGGTTCGCCATGCGGGTGGTCACCGGCTTTTGTTATGCGGGGCTGTACATCGTCGCCGAGAGCTGGCTGAACGACCGGGCCACCAATGAGACCCGCGGTCGTTTGCTGGGCCTCTATATGGCGGTGCAGTTCGCCAGCATCGCCCTGGGCCAGGCGCTGCTGACGGTCGCCGATGTGCAGGAGGCGACCCTGTTCATCATCGGCTCCGTCGCGGTGAGCCTGGGCGTGGTGCCTATCCTTCTGACCCGCAGCCCGGCGCCAGTGATCGAGACGCCGGTGCGGCTGGGGCCGATGGCCCTGTTGCGGGTATCGCCGCTGGCGGTGGTGGGGGTGGTGCTGGTGGGCGCCAGCCAGGGCGGTTTCGGCAGCCTGGCCGCGGTCTATGGCGAGCAGAGCGGGCTCAGTGTCGAAGCCATCGCCGCCTTTATCGCGGCCACGGTGGCTGGCGGCATGGCCATGCAATGGGGTGTGGGCTGGATCGCCGACCGGGTGGACCGGCGCATGACCATTGCCGGTCTCGGCATGGTATCCGCGGCGGCGGCGCTGGCCTTCCTGGCACTGCCCATCGCCTGGCGCGGCGGCGCCGTCTTTCTGGCGCTGGCGGTGGTCTTCGGCGGTGCCCTCTATCCGCTCTATTCAGTGGTCGTCGCGCACGCCAATGACCGTCTCAACAAATCCCAGATGGTCGGCGCCAGCGCCAGCCTGATGCTGTTGTATGGCATCGGCGCCATGAGCGGGCCGCTTGTCCTGTCGTTGGCCATGGCCGTCGCCGGGCCCGGCGGATTCTTTCTGGCTCTGGCCGCGGTGATGGCCGGTCTAGGCGTCTATGCCCTGTGGCGGACGACGCGCCGTGCGGCAGCCGACATGGACAGTCACGCGGCCATGATGTCGCCGTCCGCCACCGCCCTGGCCGTGGCGGTGGCGACCGAAGAAGCGTCGACCCTCGACGAGACGGCGGAGGACGGCACCCGGCCCGGCCGGGACTGACCTTGCAGGCAGCGTGGCAAGGGCCTATGGCCATGGCCTGACGGGCGCGGGCCGGGAGGCGAGTGTCAGCATGTTGAAAGTGGCGCTGGGCGCATGGGCCCTTCTTCTGGCCATGTTCATCTTTCTGGTCGGCCATGGCCTGCAATATCCGCTGCTGCAACTGCGCGGCAGCGCCGAAGGTATTCCCGTTGACGTCATCGGCCGCATCATGTCGGCCTATTTCATCGGCTTTCTGGTGGGCAGCATTCTTGTGCCGCGGGCGGTGCCGGTGGTCGGCCATATCCGGGTGTTCGCCGCCTGCGCGGCGCTGGCTTCCACCACCATTCTGGTGCAGGCGGTGGTGGTCGAGCCGGTGACTTGGTTCGCCATGCGGCTGCTGACCGGCATCTGCTATGCGGGCCTGTATATCGTTGCCGAGAGCTGGATCAACGACAAGGCGACCAACAAGACACGCGGTCAGCTTCTCAGTCTTTATCTGATGTGTCAGTTCGCCGGCGTGGCCATCGGCCAGTATCTGATTACGGCGGCGGACGTGCGCGGTTTCGAACTGTTTATCCTGGCCTCCATCCTGCTGGGCGTCGGCGTCCTGCCGATCCTGCTGACCCGGCAGGCGGCGCCGGAGATCCGGCCGCGCGCGCGGATGGGGCCGCTGCTGCTGCTGGGTCGCGCGCCGATGGCGGTGGTCGGCGTGCTGCTGGTCGGTATCGGCCAGGGCAGCTATGGCAATCTGGGGGCGTTGTATGGCCAGGCCATGGGTCTCAGCGTCGAGGCCATCGCCCGCTTCCTGTCCTTCGCGATCATCGGCGCGCTGGTGTTTCAGTGGCCGGTGGGCCGTCTGTCCGACGGGGTGGACCGGCGCGTCGTGCTGGCAGTGGCGTCATTGATCGCGGCCGGGCTGGCGGTCGCGGCGGTAGCCCTCGGCAGCGCCGGGCTCGCCGCAACCTGGGCCTTGCCGGCCATCTCGTTCCTCTTCGGCGGCGCCATCTATCCGCTCTATGCGGTGCTGGTGGCGACCGCCAATGACCGGTTGCAGCCGGACGAGCGGGTCGCCGCCGCCGGCACCCTGCTGTTGCTGTACGGGGTTGGCGGCATGATGGGGCCGACGGTGATTTCCCTGGCCATGAAGCAGGTCGGACCGGCCGGGTTCTTTCTGTCGCAGGCGGTGCTGTTCGGTCTCGTCGGGCTTTATGCGCTATGGCGCATGATGCAACGGGAACCGGCTGTTCACGCCGGCACGGTAGACCCGGTGTTGCCGACCACCACGGCGGCGGCCACGCTGGCGGCCGCCGGCGCGTCAGACGCCGCCGCGTCCCGTGACGGCGGCGAGACGGGCGGGGTTGACCCCACTCGCTGAGTCCGCAGGATGCGTCGGCAGTATTCACACCGGCCCATCCAACCATCAGCGAGACGACACTATGGCGACGGTTGTCATCACCGGCTGCGACTATGGAATCGGCTATGAGTTCGCGCGCGCCTATGCGGTGGATGGCTGGCGGGTACATGCGGTGTGCCTGCAGGCCAGCAGCCAGGCGCGGCTCGGTGGCGTTGGTGACACGCACGTGCACAGGCTGGACGTCACCGATGAAGCGGGGGTGCAGGCGCTGGCGCAGCGCCTGAGCGACGAGCCGGTGGACGTGCTGATCAATAATGCGGCCACTTTCGCCCGTGGTCAGGGTGGTCTGTTTGACCTGCCGACGACGGAAGATTTCCTGCGTGTGCTGCACGTCAATGCGGTGGCGCCGCTGTTGGTGGCGCGCGCCTTTGCGCCGCACGTGGCCAAGGGCGAGCACAAGGTGATGGCCTTCCTGTCGACGCGTTCCGCCTCGATCGACGACAATACGTCAGGCGGCCACTATGACTATCGTATGAGCAAGACGGCGCTCAACATGGCGGTAAAGGGAATTGCCTGTGACCTGGCGGCGCAGGGTGTCATGAGTGTTGCCCTGCATCCCGGGTCGGTGGCGACAGAGACGCGCAAGGGCGCCCCGGTCAAAGTGGCCGACAGCGTGGCCGGTATGCGGGCGGTGATCGAGGCCATGACGCCGGCCATGAGCGGCACCTTCCAGCGCTACGACGGCGGCACCATTCCCTGGTAGCGGGCCCGTCGGTGGCCTAAAGCCGGTCGTCGGGATCGCTCGATCCGCCACCGGTGCCCGGCAGCCAGCGTGGCACATGCGCCGCATAGTCGCGCCAGTGGTCGCCGAAGCGGCGGGCCAGACGCGGTTCCTCCACCAGCGGCAGATAGAGGCCGTTGGCCAGCCCGAAGACCGCCAGCCAGGCCAGCAAAGCAGGCGACGCGGTGAGCACCACCTGACCCAGGAGGGCGAGCCCGACGCCGCTGATCATGGGGTGGCGCATGTGGGCGTAGGGTCCGGCGGTGACCAGATGGCGCGGCGGATCCCACGGCGCCAGGGTGCCCTGACCACGGCGGAAAAACAGGCTGACGGTCCAGCCCAGCAGGCCGAGGCCGAGCCCCAGCAGCAGGCCGCCCATGAGGCTGTTCCACGACAGCACGGCCGGCCAGCGCCAGCTCAGCCAGCCCGCCAGCCCGCCGGAGTCTCCCGCCGTCGCCCACAGCAGCAAGGCCGGCACCGTGAGCAGGGCGTTGGCCGGCAGCAGCAGAGCCGAGAGGGTTGCGCGAAGAGCCAGCACGGACTAGCCGATCACCCCCATGGCGCGGCCGACACGGGCAAAGGCGGCGACCGCCTGGTCAATGTGCGCGGGCTCATGGGCCGCGCTCATCTGGGTGCGGATGCGGGCCTGGCCCTCGGGCACCACCGGATAGGCGAAGCCGATCACATAAATGCCTTCGTCCAACATGCGCCGCGCCATTTCCGCCGCCACCCGGGCATCGCCCAGCATGACCGGAATGATCGGGTGCTCGCCGGGCACCAGCGTAAAGCCATGCTTGTTCATGGCGGTGCGAAAGCGCTGGGCGTTATCAAACAGGCGGTGGCGCAGGGCGTCGCCGGTGTCGGCCGATTCCAGCATGTGGAGTACGTGCAGGGTGGTGGCGGCGATGACCGGCGCCAGGGTGTTGGAGAAGAGATAGGGGCGTGAGCGCTGGCGCAGCCAGTCAATGATCGGCTGGCGGCCGCTGGTGAACCCGCCCGAGGCGCCGCCCAGTGCCTTGCCAAGGGTCGAGGTGATGATATCCACCCGCCCGGCTACGCCATGGTGGGCCGGGGTGCCGCGGCCGCCCGGTCCCATGAAGCCGGTGGCATGAGAGTCATCGACCATGACCAGGGCGTCATAGCGTTCCGCCAGATCGCAGATCGCCGGCAGGTTGGCGAGAATGCCGTCCATGGAGAAGACCCCGTCGGTGGCGATCAGTCGAAAGCGGCAGTCGGCCGCCGCCTGCAACTGCGCCTCCAGGTCGGCCATGTTGTTGTTGGCGTAGCGCAGACGGCGCGCCTTGCACAGGCGGATGCCATCGATGATGGAGGCATGATTGAGCTGGTCGGAGATGACCGCGTCCTGTTCGCCGAGGATGGTTTCGAACAGGCCGGTATTGGCGTCGAAACAGGATGAATAGAGGATGGTGTCCTGGGTGCCGAGGAAGCGCGACAGGCGTGACTCAAGCGTCTTGTGGACGTCCTGGGTGCCGCAGATAAAGCGCACGCTGGACAGGCCAAAGCCCCAGCGGTCGAGCGCCGCCTGGCCGGTGGCCACCAGGGCCGGGTGGCCCGCCAGACCCAGATAATTGTTGGCGCAGAAGTTGAGAACATGGCGCTCGGCCGTGCTCTGGCCATGGTCGTCCGCGCCGGTGGCGTCGGCGGCGCCGGCGGCGATGGCAATGTCGGCACCCTGGCGGCCGGTCAGGACACGCTCCGCCTTGAACAGGCCCTGCGCCTCCAGGCCAGCGGTTTCGGCGGCGAGATGGTCGAGCAGGGCGCGGGACATGGCGGGCTCCGGAAAAGGGCTGGAGTGGGCAGGTGTGCGGGCCGACCGTAGGCGGACACAGCATCCGGCGCTAGTCTGGCGCCGTTGTGCCATCAACCACAGAGACCAGCCCCATGGCCGCCGCCCTCGACATCGCCCCCGCCATCACCCGCCTCGAGAATGAGAGCGCCTTCGCGGTTCTGGCCCGCGCCCAGGCCCTGGCCCGCCAGGGCAAGGAGGTAATCAATCTCGGCATCGGCCAGCCGGACTTCAAGACGCCGGAGCACATTGTGGACGCGGCGGTGAAGGCCCTGCGCGACGGCCAGCACGGCTATACGGCGACCGAGGGCATCCTGCCCTTGCGTGAGGCGGTGGCGGCGGACATCCGCCAGCGGCGCGGCGTGGAGGTGGACCCGGGCCATATCCTGGTGGTGCCCGGCGGCAAGGTCACCATGTTCTTCGCCATCCTCATGTTCGGCCGGCCCGGCGTCGAGATCATTACGCCCAATCCGGGTTTTCCCATCTATGAGTCGATGATCCACTACACCGGGGCTGAGGCCGTGCCCATGCGGCTGCGTGAAGAGAACGGCTTCGCCTTTTCGGCCGAAGAAGTGCTGCGCCAGATCAATGACCGGACCCGGTTGCTGATCATCAACAGCCCGGCAAATCCCACCTCCGGCGTGACTCCCAAGGCGGAGATGGACCGGCTGGTCGAGGGGCTGGCGGCATGGCCGAAGGTGGCGGTGCTGTCGGACGAGATATACAGCCGCCTGCTGTATGACGGTCGTCAGCACGTGAGCCTGCTTGGCTATGAGTCGCTGCGCGACCGGCTGATCGTGCTGGACGGCTGGTCGAAGACCTACGCCATGACCGGCTGGCGTCTGGGCTATGGCGTGTGGCCGGCAAGCCTGATGGAACATGCGGTCAATCTGGCGGTCAATTCCCACTCCTGCGTTAATGCGGCGACCCAGTTCGCGGGCATCGCCGCGCTGAACGGTCCGCAGGAGTCGGTGGACATCATGCTGCGCGCCTTCGATCAGCGGCGGCGAGTGCTGACCGCCGGGCTCAACCAGTTGCCGGGCGTCACCTGCCAGGAGTCCGCCGGTGCTTTCTATTGCTTTCCCAATATCACCGGCACCGGCATGACCTCCAACCAGCTTCAGACCCGCCTGTTGGAAGAAGCCGGTATCGCGACCATTGCCGGCACCAGCTTTGGCGCCGATGGCGAGGGCTATATCCGCTTCAGCTATGCCAACTCCGTGGAGGCCATCGAGACGGCGCTGGCGCGCATGGGCGATCTGTTGCGCTGATCTGACTCCACTCGACCCACGACAGTGTGATTCCCGGCGGTCTTTGGCTTGTTTAGGGTGGCGCGCTCTCGACCAACACGGAGCGCACCTATGAAAGCCCTGCCGAAACTGACCGGGCTCATCGTGACCTTGATGGCGTCCATGATTGTGATAACGCCGCCGGCCGTCGCCCAGGACTGGGCGAATGAGTGGCAGGTAGGTGACATGCATGTGAGCCAGGTCCGGGCGGGTGCGGCCGATGGCGGGGTGGCCGCCTATTTCCTGATTCATAACCACGGTGCGGCCACCGGTGTTCTTGTGTCGGTGGTGGCGGTGGATGGTGGCGCGGCTCAATTGCGGACGACGAGCGCGGAAGCCGACGTCACGCAAGTGGTCGAGCACATGGAGATCGCTGCTGAGTCCACGCTGGTGCTGGAGCCCGGCGGGAATCATGTGTTGATCAGCGGGCTGACGGCGGCGCCGACAGCAGGCGACCAGCTGCGTCTGGCGCTACAGTTCGATGTGGGACCGGCCATCACCATCACGCTGCCGGTGCTGACGGCGGACGAGGCAAGCGGCACCACAAGCGGCACCGGCCACGGCCACTAGGCTGTCGCGAAAGTGATCGCCGGTCAGTTGCCGGTCTTGAGCCAGACGGCCAGCGCCCGCTGGTCGCCATCACTCAGACGGCTCAGGGTGTTGCGGATGACCAGCGCCATGTCGCCGCCGGCCGCATCGCCGTCCGGCTGCAGGCCGGTATCGAAGAAGAACAGCAAATCACCTTGCGACCAGTCAGCCAGCGCCGCCGCCGTGATGGCCGGCACCGGGTCGCCGCCGGGTCCGTTGCGGGTGCCGGCCAGCGCCGTGCCGCCATAGCCGCCGAGCAGGCCGCGCGGCGTGTGGCAGGCGGCGCAGTGGCCCAGCACCTCACCCAGATAGCGGCCGCGGGCGAGCAGGACCGCGTCCGACGCGTCGGTAGTGGCGGGCCGGTCGGCGGCGGCATCAGCCAGTTGGGGGGCCGGCGGCGTGGGGGGCCGGCCGGAGAGATGCTTCCACAGGGCCAGCAGCGGACGCACGGAAAAGGGAAAGGAGAGATCGTGCGGCGGCGTCCGCCGCGTCACCGGCGGCACGTCCCGCAGCCAGGCCCACAGATCCGCCAGGTCCGAATCGCTCATGGCGGCGTAGTGGGTGTAGGGAAAGGCCGGGTAATAGTGAGCGCCGGCCGGTGACAGACCATCGGTCATGGCCCGGACGAAGTCCGCGCCGCGCCAGGCGCCGATACCGGTGGCCCTGTCGGGCGTAATGTTGGGCGGATAAAAATCGCCGAAGGGGGAGCGGAGCGCCGCGCCGCCGGACAGGGCCGGCAGATCCGCCCTGGCGTCGGTGTGGCAACTGGCGCAGCCGGCCGCCGCCGCCACATAGGCGCCACGGGCCTTGTCGCCGGCGGCGATGGTCGCATCGTCCACTATGCGGTCGGCGGTCGGCGGCGGGATCAGCAGCGCCGCCGCCAGCAGAACGAGACCGGCGGCCGCGAAGCCAATAGCCAGACGCAAGAGAAAACGGCGCACGCCGGTGCGCTCAGCGCATGGTGCGCAGACGGTGGGCGTTCATTACGCCATCGGTCATCAGCCGTGACGGCCGGGTCATGGCGAAGGCGCAGATGTAAAAGGCGACCACCATCTCCACCCACAAACGCAGCGCCGCGGCCAGCGCGCGGGTGCGGGCCAGGTCCGGCGTGGCGTGGCCGATATACCAATAGTCGAGCCGGCGGAAGGCGCCGAGGCCGGTGGTCATCACCACCAGGCCGGTCACCAGATAGAAGACCAGGTAAAACCAGAACAGGGCCGTTTCCTGCAACGCGAACCAGCCCATGACCAGGCCCAGGCCGAGGCCCCACACCAACAGATAATTGACCCAGGTGCCGATGTCGGACGAACGGTCGCGGGCGCCGAACAGCCAGACCACGCCGAGCGCGACGGCGGCAGACAGGAACACCGGCGCCACCGGTGCGTCGGCCAGCAACTGGAAGATGGTGGAGAAGGCGAGACCGATGACCGCGCCGAACAGCCAGAACAGGATGCGCGCCTCCTTGAGATCGAGGAAGCGCAACAGACCGGCGGCAATGATGGCGAAGACCAGCGGTCCGAGAATGGTGATGACGCCACCGTGCGCCGGCATCAGGATCTCCACCGCCAGCGCGGCAAGCCCGGCAAAGGCAAAGCCGCCGGCCATCAGGCCGAGAACCCGGTGGCGGTGACGGTTGAGCCCGGCGATCAGAGCCAGCCGGGCGCTTTCATCTGCACCAGCCTGTGCAGCATCATCTGCACCAACCGGCGCGGCGTCGTCGAGTGTGGCGCTCATGAGACCCTGATGTTGCGGCAGTTCAGGTGGACCGCCCCCTGGGGCCAAGTCTAGGCAATCAGCCGGCCCGGCCGCAATCACAGGCTTGTGACGGGGCCGGCCAGGCGATCACCAGGCCGCCCCCCAAAAGACAGCGAGCCGGGGAAATCCCCGGCTCGCCAACGGTTTCTATGGAGTGCGGTGTGCCTAGCGGCGGGCGCCCAGCAACTGCATCAGCATGACGAACAGGTTGATGAAGTCCAGATAGAGGCGAAGCGCGCCGGAAATGGCCTTGCGACCGGCGGTCGAATGATCGTCGCCTTCCCAATATTCCTCTTTGATGCGCTGGGTGTCATAGGCGGTGAGGCCAACGAAGACCAGCACACCGATGGCGCTGATGGCGAAGTGCAGAGCGCTGCTCTGCACGAACAAGTTCACCACCATGGCGATGATGATGCCGATCAGGCCCATGAACAGAAACGAGCCCAGCCGCATGAGGTCACGCTTGGTGGTGTAGCCGTAAAGGCTCATGGCGGCGAAGGTGCCGGCGGTGATGAAGAAGACGCGGGCGACGCTGGCGCCGGTAAAGGCGATGAAGATGGTGGCCAGCGACACCCCCATGAGGGCGGCAAAAGACCAGAAGGCGATCTGGGCGGTGGACAGGCTCATGCGGTGGAGCCGGGCGCTGAGGAAAATGACCATGCCGAGCGGCGCCAGCATGACCACCCACTTGAGCGGCGTGTTGAACAGCGTCGCGCCGAGACTGGTCAGGGCCACGATATCGCCGGCCTGGTTGGTGACAATGGACATCTGGGCGATGACGAAGGCGGTCAGGCCGGTGATGGCGAGACCGGCGGTCATGTAGTTGTAGACCCGCAGCATGTACTGCCTGAGGCCCTCATCAATGTCGGATCGGGCGGCGCCGCCGGCGCGGACATTGGTGATGGTGCGGGTTTCGGGTCCGATGGCCATGGTCTTCGTCTCTCCCAGATCTGCCCCCGGCAATTCGCCGGGCGCCCTTAATCTGGGCAGGCGGAGGGAGGAAATCAAGCGCGGAAACGGCGTTTTTGCGCCTGTATTTCTGACAAATGCGTGGGTCCGGTCGGCTATTTCCGGTGAGACTCAGTCGTTGCGCAGTTCCGGCGCGGCCGGCGCCGACAGGGCGCGGAAGGTGCCGGCAAATCCGGCCGCCAGCACCACCAGGGTGGCGATGACAATAGTCAGGCCGAGCGCCGCCGGGTCGGGGCGGAAGGCCAGGGTCATGACAAAGCGCACCACGGCCCAGGCGGCGAGCAGGCCGATGGCCGCGGCGAGCCCGGCGGTCATCAGACCGAGCAGTCCATATTCCAGAAGATAGGCGGCCAGCAGGCGGCCGCGGGTGGCGCCCAGAACCTTGAGCACCACCGCGTCATAGACCCGCCGCCGGTGACCGGCGGCGATGGCGCCGGCCAGCACCAGGGTGCCGGCGACCAGGGTGGCGCCGGCGGCCAGGGCAATGGCCAGCCCCAGATTGGACAGCAGGCGGCGCACGTCGTTCAGAGTGTCGCGCACCCGCACGCTGGAGACGTTGGGAAAGGCGGCGGCCACGGCGCGTTCCAGCGCCGGCTCCGACTCCGGCGCCAGATCCACGGTGGCGATGTGCGTCTGCGGTGCGCCATCAAGCGCCCCTGGCGCAAAGACGAAGGTGAAGTTCAGGCCGAAACTCTCCCAGTCGATCTGGCGCAGGTTGGCGACAGTGGCGGTCAGCGGCCGCCCCAGCACGTTGAGCGTAATGGCGTCGCCGGGGGCCAGGCCTACGCCCCGCGCGATATTGGCGTCGAGCGAGACCAGCGGTGGCCCGGCATAATCGGCCGGCCACCACTGACCGGCCACCAGCGTGCCGCCGGCGACGGGAACGGCCGACCAGGTCAGCCCGCGGTCGCCGCGAAAGGCCCAGGCCACATCGGGCGGAATGGTCATGTCGGCCACCGCCACATCATTGATGGCGGTGATGGTGCCGCGCAGGCTGGGCACCCGGTTGAAGGAGATGAGTCCCGGCGTGGCGCGGACGGTGGTGTCGAAGGCGGCCACCTGACCGGGCTGGATGTCGATGAAGAAATAGGCCGGCGCATCGGCCGCCATGCGCTGACCGAGCTCCGCCGTCAGGCTGGTGCGAATCTGGCCGACCGTCACCAGCAGGGTGAGGCCAAGGCCCAGCGAGACGATGACCGGAATCGCCGGCGCCGCCGGCCGGCCGAGATTGGCCAGGGCCAGACGCAGCAGGGCGCGGCCGCCGCCGACCTGTCGCGCCAGGCGTCGGGCCAGCCGGCTGACGCCCTCGGCCACCAGGCGAAAGACGGCCAGGGTCACGGCCGCACCGAGTGTGAACCACAGGGCGAAGTCGGGCCGCTCCGCCGTGACGATGGCGAGCCCGCCAAGGGCCAGGGCGAGGGCGCCGGTGGTCGCCAGTTCGGCCGGCCGCAGCCGGCGCTCGGCGGCGGACAGGCCGGGACGGAAGAGGTGTGCCGCCGGCACCCGCCGGGCGCGGGCCAGGGGCAGCCATGAAAAGGTTACGGCCACCAGCAGTCCGAACAGCCCGGCCAGAGCCAGCGGCCGCCAGAACGGTCCACTCGCCAGGTCGACCCCGGCGAAGCCGCTGAGCAGCCCGCCTACCGCCAGTGGCGCCAGCGCGCCCAGGGCCACGCCGATCAGCGTCGCCAGGGTGGCCAGCGCCAACACCTGCACCATATAGACCTGGAAGATCAGGCGGGTCGAAGCGCCGAGACACTTGAGCGCGGCAATGGTCGGACGGCGGCTGTCCATATAGGCGGCGACCGCGTTGGACACACCGACCCCGCCGGTGAGCAGGGCGGCGAGACCGACAAGCGTGAGAAACAGCGCCAGCCGTCCCATGAAACGGGAAATGCCGTCGCCGGCGTCGGCGGTGGTGCGGCTGCGCCAGCCGGCGTCGGGGAAACGATCCGTGGCCCGCGCGGTGATCGCCGCGGCGGAGTCTGTGCTGGCCAGGCGATAGGCGTAGCGCACCAGGCTGCCGGGCTGCACCAGGCCGGTTGCGGCCAGCGCCTGGTCGGAGACCAGCAGGCGTGGCCCCAGCGTGAAGAGTTGCGCGCCGCGATCAGGCTCATAGGCGATGGTGGCGCGAATCTCAAACAGCGCGTCGCCGACCTGGATGCGCGGTGGCGGGCCGGCGGTGATCTGTTCCGGCTGCAGGCCGAGGGCCGGCAGCAGATTGGCTTCCACCGCCGCGCCCCAGATGACGCCGGCCGCACCGGCGTCTGTGGCGTCATCGGTGGCGGCGGCGGGCCGTGGCGCCAGCACCGTCGCCAGATCGGTGGCCGGCGCGAGCCGCGCTTCGCCGTAGAGCGGCCAGGCGGAATCCACCGCCTTGAGTTCAACCAGTCGCCGCTGGCCGGTGGCCGGGCTTTCGGCCATGGCCCGCATTTCGGCAATGGCGCTGAGCCGACCCTGGCTGGCGAGGAAGGCGCGCTCGGCCGCATCGGCCGGACGATGCACCAGCAGGAATGCCACATCGCCGCCCAACAGGGCGCGGGCGTCATCGGCCACGCCCTGCTGTAACGCGGCGGACAGCGAGCCGACGGCGGCAATGGCCGCGACACCCAGCGCCAGGACCGCCAGGAACACGCGAAACCCGCTGAGTCCGGCGCGCCAGCCGGCGCGCAGCTCGCGCCAGGCAAAACGCCAGGCGATGGCCAGGCCGCCGCCGGATGGGGTGTGGCCCGCCACGGCGGCGGGATCGGCCGGGGTCATGCCGGGACAGCGGCGCTGGTCATGCGGCTTGACGGCTGTCGCCGGCGATGCGGCCATCGGCCAGGCGCAGCAGTCGGCCGCAGCGACCGGCCAGCGCCTCGTCATGGGTCACCAGCAGCAGCGTGGCACCGGTGTCGCGGGCCAGATCGAACAGCAGGCGGATGACCGTCTCGCCGGTGGCGCCATCCAGATTGCCGGTAGGCTCGTCAGCCAGCAGCAGGCGCGGTCCCGGGGCGATGGCGCGGGCCAGCGCAACCCGCTGCTGCTCGCCGCCGGACAATTCGCCCGGATAGTGGTTCAGGCGGCCGCCAAGACCGACCTGGTCGAGACCGGCGCGGGCGCGCTCGAAGGCGTCGGCGCGGCCGGCCAGCTCCAGCGGAATGGCCACATTCTCCACAGCGGTCATGGTCGGCACCAGATGAAAGGACTGAAAGACGATGCCCACGTGGCGGGCGCGGAAGCGGGCCAGCGCATCCTCGCTCATGGTGCTCAGATCCTGCCCGGCGACGCGCACATGGCCCGCGCTCGCCCGCTCCAGACCGGCGATCAGCATGAGAAGCGAGGTCTTGCCGGAGCCCGAAGGCCCGAGCAGCGCCACGCTGTCGCCATCCTTGACGGTGAAACTGACCCCGTTCAGCACATTGACCGGTCCGGCCGCGCCGGTCAGGGTCAGGTGCAAGGCGTCAACGTCGATCATGGTGTTTCCTGGCAGGCTGTTTGCCGGCGCGCGGTGTTGTGGCGCGCCGTATGCGGGCAGCGGCTGAAGGGAGGGAATATGCACCGCATGGCGGCTCTGGCAATGGCGCGTCCGGCACGATATGCCATGCGACGGGATAAAGCCCGCGTTCCGTGCCGGCGGCGGGCCGCGGCGGAACCGCCAGCGCCGGTGGCGCGGACACAGAGCGGATGATGATGGAGACCGGCGGGATGATGCTGTCTCACTTCCGTGTGAAGGCTCTTGGTGCAAAGACCGCGGGCGGCGTGACGGAGTTGGCGCGCGCGGGGCGGCTGGCGCGGCTGGCGATGGTAGCGGTCGCGATGATGGCCGGCATGGTCGCCGCTATGGCCGGCGCATCCGTGGCGCGCGCGGAACCCCTGAAGATACTGGCGTTTGGCGATTCGCTGGTGGCCGGTTTCGGCCTGGCGCCGGAGGACGGTTTTGTCGCCCAGTTGCAGCAGGCGCTATCCGGGCGCGGCCATGATGTGGTGGTCATCAATGGCGGCGTATCGGGCGACACCAGCGCCGGGGCGGTGGCCCGGCTGGACTGGATTCTGCAGGACCCGCCGGACGTGGCGATCATCGAGTTCGGCGGCAATGACGGCCTGCGGGGCCTGGAGCCGGCCCAGACCTACACCAACCTTGACCGGGTGATGCGCCGGCTGCGGCGGGCGGGCGTACCGATGCTGCTGACCGGTATGCGGGCGCCGCCCAATCTCGGTCGCTCATACGGCGAGGAGTTCAACGCCGTGTTCCCACGCCTGGCAGAGACTTATGGCACGGTCTTCTATCCCTTCTTTCTGGAGGGAGTGGCGGCACAACCGGCGCTCAACCAGGCGGACGGCATTCACCCCAATGCTGACGGCGTGGCCGAGATCGTGCGCCGGCTGCTGCCGCTGCTGGAGCCGTTGCTGGACGTCCAGGGCGACAGCGCCGCCCGATTCCGCCTACCGCCGGCAGCCGGAGGCGCAGCGTCGGCGGGACCGCTTACGGCGGGTTTGATGGTGGCGGCAGCGGGGCGTGAACGTCATTCCCCGCGCTGAACTGGCCCCGGTCCGGGTGATCTGGTCCGGGCACCCTGGTCCGGGGCCCATGACCGGCTGGCCATGACGGAGACGAGATGACCAGACTATTTGTGGCGCTTGCCCTGCCGGTGCCGGTGCAGGACAGATTGCAGGCGGTGCAGACGGCGATGCCGGGCGCGCGCTGGGTGAGTCGCGAGAACTTTCATCTGACGCTGGCGTTTCTCGGTGATGTGCCACCGGCACGGCTGGATGATCTGGACGAGGCCTTGAGCGATGCGCGCGGCGGCCTGTTCAATCTGGCCCTGTGCGGGCTGGATCTGTTCAGCCGGGGCGGCTTGCCGCACACCCTGTGGGTCGGCGCGGAGAGGACGCCGCCGCTGCTGGACCTGCAGAGAAGCATCGAGCGCAGCCTGGCGCGATCCGGCTTTACCTTCGAGAAGCGTAAGTTCAGGCCCCATGTGACCCTGGCCTATCTGCGTGATGCGCCGCTGGATCGGGTCGCCGCCTATATCGCCGGGCACAGCCCGCTGCGCCTGCCGCCGTTCCGGGTCGACGGGTTCCGCCTGTATTCAAGCTGGCCGGGTGACGGCGGCCGCGACTATCAAGTGGAAGCGGACTATCATTTCTGACGCGCCTGTGCGGCGAAACGGAGACATCATGACAGCGCTGGTGACCTTGCAGGAGATACAGGCGGCGGCAGCGCGCCTGCCGGACGTGGTGCGGCGCACGCCGCTCCTGCCGCTGGCCAGGGACGCCGGTGAAATCGGCGATGAGTCCCTGTTTCTCAAGGCGGAGAATCTGCAGACCACGGGCGCCTACAAGCTGCGCGCCGCCTTTACCTATCTGGACAGTCTCGACGCCGATCAGCGCCGCCGCGGCGTGGTGCTGCAATCGTCCGGTAATTTCGCCCAGGCCTTTGCCTTTGCCGGGCGTCTGATGGCGGTGCCGGTGACGGTGGTCATGCTGCGCACCACCAGCCCCACCAAGGTGGAGCAGACGCGCAGCCACGGCGCGGAGGTGGCGCTGATTGACGACCCGCTGGAGCGGGCCACGGCGGTGGATCGCATCGCCGGCGAACGGGGCGCGGTCGCCGTGGATTCGTGGAGCGACCGGCGGATCATCGCCGGCCATGGCACTATCGGTCTGGAAATCGTCGAGCAGCGACCGGATGTGCAGACAGTGCTGGTGCCGGTGTCTTCAGGCGGCCTGGCCGCCGGGGTGGCGGCGGCGGTGCGCCTGACGCGGCCTGAAGTGCGGGTGATCGGCATACAGCCCGACCACGCCAATGCGGCCTTCCTGTCATTGGCGGCGGGCGAGCCGGTGACCATCAGCCACTGGAATTCCATCGCCGACGGTCTGTCGGCGCGCTATCCGGGGGCCCTGCCCTTCCGCCACCTGCAGGAATATCTGGAGCGGATCGTTCTGATCAGCGAGGGCGATATCGGCCGCGCCTATGGGGTCCTGCGCGACCGCGCCAAGCTGGTGGCGGAGCCGGCCGGCGCCGTCGCCACCGCCGGCTGGCTGTCGGGCAAGGCGGAAGCGGCGGCCGGCCCGCTAGGCCGGACGGTGGCCATCGTCAGCGGCGGCAATCTGACCCACGAGACCATGGCCCGGCTGGACGCTCTGGCGCGGTCGCCGTAGACGCCAATCAGGTGGTGCGAATCAGGTGACGGGGCGGCGTTCGCCGCGCACCACCATGAGGCCGGCGGCGACGATAAGGGCGGCGCCGGCCAGAGTCGCCCGGTCGGGCAGCTCGGCGAAAACCAGCACGCTCCACAGGCTGGCGAAAGCCAGGCCGGAATAGTCAAAGGCCGCCAGGTAGCTGGCCTGGCCGGCGCGGAAGGCCTCGATCAGCGCATAGAGGGCCGCGATGTTGGTGGCCGCGGCCAGCAGGAAGACGGGCCAGTCGGTCAGGGCCACCGGATGCCAGAACAGGACCAGCGCCGGCCCGCCGGCGAGCACCACCATAACCAGGGTTGAAACCAGCATGATGGCCGGCGTGCTGTCGGTTGCCGTGGCGCGGCGGGTGATGATCGCCTCGACCCCGGCCAGGAAGGCGGCGGCGATGACCGCCAGGCCGTGCAGGTCGAGACCGAACAGGCCGTCGCCGGCGGTGCGGTCGGGGCGCAGGGCGATGATGACGCCGACGAAACCGATGAGCACCGCGCCATAGCGCCAGGCGCTGACCGTCTCACCGAGAAACCGCCCCGACAGGATCAGCACGAAGAACGGCGTGACAAAGAAAAGGGTGGTGGCTTTCGGCAGGCTGAGCCCGGCCAGCGCCCAGATGAACAAGGTGAGCGAGACGAACACCACCAGCGCGCGGAGCACCAGCAGCCCGAGATTGCGTGGCCGCAGCGCCCGCAGGCCACCCAGACGCGGCAGCACGACGAACAGCAAGGGCAGGGTCAGCAGTTTGGTAAGCGCGACGATCTGCAACGCGCCATAGTCGGCGATCAACCATTTGCTGGCGGCGTCCTGGGCGGTGAACAGCGCCACCGCCAGCACATAGAGCAGGGCAGCGCGCACCGGGTGGTGGGGCAGCGCACTCATGACTGCGCGCCTAGGGCCGCGGCTTGAGTGCGGCCTGCCGGCGTGCCGCCCGCCGCGCGATATACAGGCATGAGAGAATGATGATGCCGCCGCCGGCAAAGACCGGCGCGGCCGGAATGTCGCTCCAGATCAGCCAGCCAAGAAGGACGCCCCAGACCAGGCCCGAATACTCGATTGGCGCCAGAATAGAGACCTCGCCATAGCGGAAGGCCTGAACGATGCAGAACTGCGCCACCACGCCGCTGATGCCCATGGCCACCAGAATCCACAGATCGAAGGCGACCACCGCCTGCCAGATAAAGGGCAGGGTGATGGCGGTGAGCAGCAGAGTAGCGCCGGTCTGGAACAGCATGATGGACGAGGTGGAATTGGTTGCCGACAGACGGCGGGTGAGGATCATGGCGAGAGCAAAGGTGGCCGCCGAGCCGACGGCGATGAGACCGCCGAGGGTCACACCCGCCGCCGACAGGTCGGTGCTGAACGGACGCACGGCGATGATCACGCCGGCGAAGCCCACCAGCAGGGCCGCCCAGCGGCGCGGTCCGACTTTTTCGCCGAGCATGGGCACGCTGAGCGCTGTCATGAACAGGGCGCCGGCATAGCCGATGGTCATGGCGGTGGCCAGCGGCAGCAGTTTCAGGGCATAGAACCAGAGGACGATGGAGGCCAGCAGGACGGCGCTGCGCGCCATGTGCAGCGGCAGGCGGGCGAAGCGTATGGTGCCGATTCCGCCCAGCGCCCAGATCAGCAGGGCCAGGGGCACCAGCGAAAAGATGCTGCGCAGAAACATGACCTGGGTGACGGGATAGAGCGCCGCCACCCATTTGGTCATCGCATCCTGAAACGCGAACAGAGTGATGGCGCCGGCGTAGTAGGCAATTGCGCGCATGGGCACATTGGCCAGTACGGCGACCGCACCGGGCCCCGGTCCCGGCGGCGGTGACGGTGCGGCGTCGGGCGGGGCGCCGGGCGTGGTCATGAAACGCCGGACAGGGCAGCGCCGGTCATGATGGCGCGGCCCGCCGCCGCAGGCGCGCCTCGCGCCGCACGATGACCAGCCCCGAGGCGATGATGATGGCGGCACCCGCCAGGGTCGCCGTGTCGGGCACGTCGCGCCAGACGATCCAGCCGAGCAGGGCGGCCCACACCAGGCCGGTATATTCCAGCGGCGCCAGCAGGCTGACCTCGCCGAAGCGGAAGGCCTGGGCCATGAAATAGTGCGCCGCGCTGCCGAAGACGGCGACCACGCCGAACAGCCAGAGATCGGCCGCATCAAGCGGCACCCAGACGAAGGGCAGGATCGCCGCCGTCACCACCAGACCGGTCAGGGTGTAATAGAAGAAGATGGTGCTGGATCGTTCGGTCGCGGACATGCGACGTGAGAGGTTCATGGCCAGGGCATAGAGGAAGGCCGCGGCAATACCGTAGAGCGCACCATCGTTGATGCCGTCACGGCCCGGCTGGACGGCGACGACGACGCCGAGGAATCCGACAATGACGGCGCCCCAGCGCCAGGCCCCCACCTTCTCGCCGAGCATGGGGCCGCTTAGCGCGGTCATGATGAGCGGCGCCGCATAGCCGATGGTAAAAGCCTGGGTCAGGGACAGGCGGGCGATGGCCAGGATGAAGCAGGCCCATGCCGCCAGCATCAGGGCCGAGCGCAGGAGGTGGGCGAAGGGCCGGTCGGTGCGCAGGGTAGCGAGGCCGCCGTCGCGGCGGGCCAGCCACAGCGCCGGCAGGACGCCGAAGGCCGAGCGCGCGAACATGATCATGACTACCGGATAGGCAGCGGTCAGCCACTTGGCGGCGGCGTCATTGACCGACAGCAGCGAGACCATGAGCAGCATGTAGACCATGCCGGCGACGGGACGCACGTGCAGACCATTGGCCGCGATCAGCCCGCCGGGCGCGGCAGCGGCGTCGTGCGGGGCGATGGCGGCGGTTGGCGGGATCGCATCCGCTGGTTGCCGGGCCGCGGATTGCTGAGATGAGGGCATGGCGGCGCCTGGCCGTTGGTGGCGGTGTGCAGCCCGCGATCATTGAGGCTTGCGTCGCATGGCGCAAGCGGCCGGGCCGGCGCTATGGTTGGGCATGGTGAAGAAAGCCCAGGGTGCACGGGATTTTGCCGCCCTTCTGCGGCAGGTGCGGGCGTGCCGGGTCTGCGCGGCGCACCTGCCGCTGGGGCCGCGCCCGGTGTTGCAGGCCAGCCCGGCGGCACAGTTGGTTATCGTCGGTCAGGCGCCAGGGACCAGGGTCCATGAGTCCGGGGTGCCGTGGGACGATGCCTCTGGTGCGCGGCTGCGTGACTGGCTGGGGCTGGCGCCCGAGGTGTTTTACGACGAAACGAAAATCGCCCTTGTGCCCACCGGATTTTGCTATCCCGGCCGTCTGCCGCGCGGCGGTGATGCGCCACCGCGGCCGGAGTGTGCGCCGTTGTGGCATCCGCCGTTGTTCGCCGCCATGACCGGCATACGACTGACCCTGGCGGTCGGCGGCCATGCCCAGGCGCGTCTGCTGGCCGGACGGTCCAGGACAGGGCCGCGGGCGAGCGTGACGGCAACGGTGGCGGCGTGGCGGGATACCCTGCCGCAGATCATTCCCTTGCCTCATCCGAGCTGGCGCACCACCGGCTGGGAAAAGCGCAATCCGTGGTTCGCCGCCGAACTGCTGCCGGAGGTGCGGCGGCGGGTGCGGGCGGTGCTGGCCGGCCCGGAGGATGGGACCTAGTCGGCCTGATCGTCCAGCCAGAAGCTTTCCTGGGTGGTGCGGCTGACCGGCCGGAAGTCGTGATGGGTGGCGGCGGGAGCCTGGCGCCCCACAACCAGTCGCCACAGCACAAAGAGGGCCAGCGATGCCAGGACAGCGGCAACGAACAGCAGCAGCGATGCGGGGCCGGCCAGGCCCATGAGGCTGCCGGCCACCGCCGGCCCGACGACGGCGCCGGCGGCATAGAGCAGCAGCAGGCCGCCGCCAGTCTCCACCACCTCCGCCCGCGGCGTCCAGTCATTGGCGTGGGCCACGGCCAGGCCATAGAGCGGCAGGGCGAAGGCGCCGTGCAGGGCGGCCAGCACCAGCAGGCCGGCGGCGCCGACTGGCGCCAGAATGGCGAGGGCGAAGACCGCGGCCAGCACAGCGCAGCCGAGCATCACCAGGCGGCGGTCCACGCGGTCGGACAGACGGCCGATAAACCACTGTGACAGGGTGGCGCCGAACACCGGCGCGGCGAGGAAGAGCGTCAGATCGAACAGCTCCAGCCCGCGCTGGCGGGCATAGAGCGGCACCAGCGACCAGAAGGCGCCTTCCATCAGGCCCAGCAGCAGGCAACCGGCCGCCCCCGCCGGTGACAGGCGGAACAGGCGCAGCAGACGTGGCCTGACCGCGTGCAGCGCGGCCGGGGCAGAGACGCTGGTCAGCGCCACCGGCACCAGCGACGCGGCGATCATCATGGCGGCGACGGAGAACAGGACCGGTCCCGACGGATCGGCCAGATTGAGGGAAAGCTGACCGCCCATGCCGGCCAGATTGGAGACGATGAGGTAGACCGACAGGATGCCGCCGCGGGCGGCATTGTCGGCCTCGCCGTTGAGCCAGCTCTCGATCACCAGAAACAGCAGGGCGAAGGCGAAGCCGATGCCGGCACGCAGCGCGATCCAGGTAAGCACCGCCGGCACCAGCGGGAAGGCCAGGGCCAGAACCGCGGCCAGCGCAGCGAAGGCGGCGAAGGCACGGACATGGCCGACCGGCCCCACCAGCCGTGGCCCGAGCAGGCAGCCGAGGGCGAATCCGAGAAAGTGACCGGTGCCCATGAGGCCGATCTCGCCGGCGGAGAAGCCAAGACCCTCGGCGCGGATCGGCAGCAGGGTCATGAGCAACCCGTTGCCCAGCAGCAGCACGGCGGTGCCGGCCAGCAGGACAGCGACGGACAGTCGGACGGAAAGGGCGGAGCCGGCCATGGCGATCCTGCGGATGAAAGGTGTGACGGGCGGCGGACGCTATCAGAGGGACGCCGGTGAGTCAGCCTTCGCTTGGCAGAGTGGTGCGTGGTTGCGGGCGGTGGCCGGGTGAGGGAAGGTTAGGGGCGGAGCAAGGCATGGAGATGACCATGGCGAGAGCGGACGGCGCCCGTGCGCCGGTGGCGGAGTCGCCCGATATGCGCGAGCTGATCGATCTTCGGCGTTATCCGCTGGACCGTCCGGCCAGTGCCGAATGGCGGACGCTGGTGGAACGGGGCCGCGCCGCCATGGCGGCGGAGGGAGTGATGGTGCTGGACGGTTTCCTGACGGCGCCGGCGCTGGAGGCGATTCGCGCCGATGCCCGCGCGGCGGAGCCCAAGGCCTTCTTCAAGCCCAAGTCGCACAATGCCTATCTGATGGACCAGGATCCGGACCTGCCGGCGGATCATCCGCGCAATCGCCTGCTGCGCACCGACGTGGCGACCATTGCCGATGATGACATTCCGGCGGACTCGCTGATCCGGCCGATCTATGGGTGGTCCGGCCTGCGGGGTTTTCTGGCGGCGGTCATCGGGGTGGAGAGGCTGTACCCCTATGACGATCCGCTGGCCAGCATCAACTTCAATGTGGGCCGGCCCGGCGCCCAACTGAGCTGGCATTTGGATGCGGCCGAGTTCACCACCACCATCATGCTGCAACCGGCCGCCACCGGTGGCGCCTATGAATATGTGCCGTTCATCCGCAGCGAGATGGACATGGCCTATGACCGGGTGGGGCGGCTGCTCGATGGCGACCGTGCGGGTGTGCGTGTTCTGGAACAGAAAGGCGGCACCCTTGTGCTGTTCCGCGGCCATCACTCGATCCATCGGGTGACGACCATCGAAGGCGCCACCACGCGCAACGTGGCGATCCTGAGCTATGATCCGCAGCCGGGGCGAATGCTGCTGGAACATGCGCGCAGGACGTTTTATGGCCGCCCCGGCTGAACCGCCGGTCGGCAGACCGGTTATGGCCGCCCCGGCTGAACCGCCGGTCGGGACGGCGGACGCCGCTGTGGCGCTGGTGAGCGATGAGGATGTCGCCGCCTTCCGGGCGGATGGCGCCATTGTGCTGCGCGGGGTCTTCACGGACTGGGTGGACCGCCTGGCCGCCGGCATTGCCGCCAACGAAGCCGCACCCGGCCCCTATGGCAAGAACAGCGCCCGGCCGGATGATCCGGGGCGGTTCTTTCAGGACTATTGCAACTGGCAGCGGATAGCGGAGTTCCGCGATTTCGTATTGCAGTCGCCGGCGGCGGCCATCGCCGCCCGGCTGACCGGGTCGCGGCGCGTACAGTTCTATCACGAGCATGTTCTGGTCAAGGACGCCGGCACCCGGACGCCGACGCCGTGGCACCACGACCTGCCTTATTACAATGTGAGTGGCCACAAGACCGTCTCCATGTGGCTGTCACCGGATGCGGTGCCGCGCGCCGCCGGCATGGAGTTCGTCGCCGGCTCGCACCGCTGGGGCAAGCTGTTCGCGCCGCGACGGTTTCGCGATGATGCGGCGTTCGACTATGGCGACGGGTTCACACCGGTGCCGGACGTTGAGGCGGCGCGCGACGACTATCGTATCCTGTCATGGGATGTGGCGCCGGGTGATGCGCTGCTGTTCAGCTTTCTGACGTTACACAGCGCCAGGCCCAACCTGACGGCCGGCGGCCGGCGCGCTTTCTCCGCCCGCTGGATCGGCGATGATGTGCGTTTTTGCGAACGAGCCGGCGAGACCTCGCCGCCCTTCCCGGACATCGGCCTGAGCGATGGCGCGCCCATGCGCGAGGACTGGTTTCCGGTGGTCTGGCCGCCGCGGCGACCGGCCGCTCCGGCGCCGTCCTCGGGCCCATAGATCAGGCCCGTAGGTCAGGCCTGGGCCTCCAGCGTCTCCATGTCGGAATCGGAAAAGCCGAAATGGTGACCGATCTCATGGATCAGCACATGGCGCACCAGCCGCTCCAGGTCCTCGCCGGAATCACACCAATAGTCGAGGATGGGCCGGCGGTAGAGGAACACCATGTCCGGCTCGCCCGGCAGGTCGAAGCCTGACTTTTCCGTCATGGCAACGCCGCGATAGAGACCCAGCAGATCGAAGGGCGATTCCAGGTCCATCTCGGCGCAGGTCTCGTCGTCGGGAAAGTCCTCTACCCGCAACACAACACCCTTCATGTGCTGGCGCAGACGGCCGGGCAGGGTACCGAGCGCCGCATCGCCGATGGCGGCAAGGTCATCCAGATCGGGTGCGGTGCCGAACTTGTCGGCGCGATAGACGCGGGCCATGGCCCAAGCCTAGTGCGGGCGCGCGGCCGGTTGAACCGCCGGCCCCGGTTTGAAGGCCCGGTCTGACGAATATGACCTGACCGGTCAGGCTGGACGGGTCAGGCTGGCCGGGCCCGGCTTGACGGGTATGGCCGTGGCGGCCACCGTGTGATGGTCAATCCTCCGCTCACCGCATTTGCCATGCCCCGCCGCCGCCTGACCGATGACGAACGCCTGACGCTGTTTGCTGACCTGCCGCACTGGCGGGCGGTGGCCGGCCGCGATGCCATGGAGCGGCGGCTGCGCTTCCGCTCGTTCAGCCAGGCCTGGAGCTTCATGAGCCGGGTGGCGCTGGCGGCGGAGGCACTCGACCACCATCCGGAATGGTCGAATGTCTATGGCCGGGTCACTATCGTGCTGACTACCCACACCCCCGATGACGGCGGCGCAGGGGGCCTGAGCGACCTGGACGACAGGCTGGCGCGGTGGATCGAGGATTTTGCCCGGCCGCTGGCGCCGGCGAACGACTGAAACAGACAAGACCCGGACCACAAAGAGGACCGCCCATGCCCTATCTGGTGATTGCTCACGACGGAAGAGATTCAGCTGCACCCGAGCGCCGGCTCGCCGCGCGGCCGGCCCATCTGGAGAACCTCAAGCGCTATGACGCCGATGGCCGTGTGTTGTCCGGCGGGCCGATCCTGGAGGAGGGTCGCATGGCCGGATCCTATCTGCTGATGGATTTCGCCGACCGGCCGGCCCTGGATGCCTGGCTGGCGAGCGACCCCTACACCACCGGCGATGTGTGGCGCGATGTGACGGTGCTGGAGGTGCAGACCGTGTTCGGCGCCGGCAAGCCTTAGGTGACGCGTTCGGCCGCCGGTGCCGTGGTGCGCTTTTTCATGCGTGCCTCGCGCCGCGTGATATAGAGCGCGGCGCCGACGATCATGACGCCGCCGACGGCGGTCCACACATCGGGCCGCTGGGCAAAGAAGATCAGCCCCAGCAGGGCGGCAAAAGGCAGCCGGGCATAGTCGAAGGGCTGCAGAAAGCTGGCGTCGGCCAAAGCAAAGCCGCGCACGATCAGCAGGTGCGCGGTGGTGGCGCCGAGGCCGATGAAGCCGCCCAGCAGCCACAGTTCGGTGCTGGGCCAGACCCAGAACGGCAGGCTGAGCGCCAGCGACAGGGGCAGGCTGAGCAGCAACAGCCAGGCGACCATGGCATCGGGGTTTTCGGTGCCGGCCAGCTTTTTCATGTAGAGCACCGAAATGGCGCCGATGATCGCCGATACCAGAACCAGCACGCTGCCGAGTTCAAGGGGAATGACGCCGGGACGCAGGATCACCATGGCGCCGGCAAAGCCGAACAACACAGCGCCGATGCGCCGCCAGCCGACCCGTTCGCCAAGGGCAAAGGGCGCCATCATGGTGACAAACAGCGGCGCGGTGAAGCTGAGCGCCGTGGCGGTAGCCAGGGGCAGGATGGACAGGCCCCAGAACCAGCAGGCCGATGAGGCGAAATTGGTGGTGACGCGAAGCAAGTGGCGCGGCATGTGGCTGGTCGCCATGCGGCGGAAGGTGCCGCGCATGGCCATCCACGGGGTCAGCGCGATGAGACCGAAGAAGTTGCGGAAAAAGGTGGCTTCGAACGGATGCAGGTCGCGTCCCACCTGCGATACCGCAGCATGCACCGTAACGAACACGGCGGCCGCGGAAAGCGCAAACAGCGCGCCTTTGACCGGCGGAGCGAGGATCCTCATGGACGGCCCCGCTCAGCTCTCCGCCGGCGGCACGGGGCCGGCCGGTCGGCGTGTCTCGCGGGTGGTGATGTAGACGGCGGAGGCGACAATGACCGCGGCGCCGATCCATGTGGCGGCCCCCGGCACCTCGGCGAAGAGGAAGAAGCCGAACAGTGCCGCAAAGGGCAGGCGGGCGTACTGGAAATGGGTCACGAAACTGGCATCGGCCTGGGTGATGGCGCGCACCAGAACCATGTGAGCGGCGGTGGTGCCGATGCCGATGCAAGCCATCCAGACCAGGGTCTCAAGGCTTGGCCAGGTCCAGACGAACAGCGCCGGGATGAGCGAAACCGGGGTCAGGATCACCAGCATCCAGGCGACGATGGTGTCGGGCTTTTCGGTGCGCGACAGCTTTTTCACCAGCATCTGTGACGAGGCGGCGAAGAAGGCCGAACCGATGACGATGACCGCACCGATCTCTATGGCCGTGGCATCCGGCCGCAGGATGATGAGGGCGCCAAGGAAGCCCATAAGCACCGCGGCGACACGCCGCCAGCCCACCACTTCCGACAGAATGAACGGCGCCAGCAGGGTAACGAACAGCGGCGAGGTGAAGCTCAGCGCCGTGGCGGTGGCCAGAGGCAGCACCGCCAGGCCATAGAACCAGGCGGTCATGGCGCAGAGACCGGTGGCGGCGCGCAGACCGTGCAGGCGCAGATGATTGGTGCGCAGACCGCGCAGACCGTTGCGCAGGAACCACGGGGACATGGCGGCCAACCCCATGAGATTACGGAAGAAGACCACTTCAAAGGTGTGCAGCTCGCCCGAGACGTGGCGGACAATCACATGAACGGCCGGGAAGATGGCCATGGCCACCAGTGCCAGCAGGGCGCCGCGCAGAGGTGCGGGCATGACCCGCCACGCCTCGCGCCGCCACGCCGCGAGCCCTGTCTTGCTGGCGGATGGGCGGGCGGGCGGGCGGATGGCGTCATTCATGGGCTGGTGTCGGGGGTCTTGAGCGGCGGCGCGTCGGGAGCGCTCGCCAACCCGACCGGCGCGTCGCCGTGGGCGTCGGCACGGCCGTGGGCGCGGGCGGCGGCGATCTCGCGCCGGGCGACAAAGACAGCGGCGCTGATGATGATGGCCGCGCCGACCCAGGTCAGCAGGTCGGGCCATTCGTTGAACAGAAGCAGCCCGAACAGGGCGGCATAGGGCAGTCGGGAGTACTCGAAATTGGTCAGATAGCTGGCATCGGCAATGCTCAAGGCCTTGACCCAGACCAGGTGGGCGACGGTTGCGCCGCCGCCGATGAACAGCAGCAGGCTCAGCTCCGTCAGGCTCGGCCAGGTCCAGACGAACAACGCCGGCACGAACGACAAGGGCGTCATCAGCAGAAACATCCAGGCGACGATGGCTTCACTGGAGTGGGTGCGCGACATCAGCTTCATCAGGGTGATGGAGCCGGCGGCGAAGACGCTGGAACTCAGCACCACCAGGGCGCCGCCGTTGAAGCCCTGAAAGCCCGGGCGGATAATGACCATGGCGCCGACGAAGCCGACACCGATCGCCGCCGCCCGTCGCCAGCCGACCTTCTCGCCGAGCACCAGGACGGCGGCGACAGTAATGAAGAAAGGGGCGGTAAAGCTGAGCGCGGTGGCGTCGGCCACCGGCATCAGGGCCAGGCCCCAGAACCAGGCGGTAATGGCGCTGGTGCCGGTTATGGCGCGGATCAGGTGCAGGTGCGGCTTATCGGTCTTGAGCCCCTTGAGTCCGGCGCGCCAGAACCAGGGCGCCATGAACAGAAGGCCGAAAAGATTGCGGAAGAAGGCAATCTCCAGCGGGTGAATACTGCCGGAGAGGAAGCGGACAGCGCTGTGTACGGCGGGAAATACCGCCATGGCCACCAGCGCCAGAATGGTGCCCCGAATCGTCGGCGGCAGGGCGCGCCAGGTGCTGGCAAGACGGGAAGCTGAGGAGTCTGTCATGAAGCGGCCATCTTAGGGGCGATGCGGAAAGCGGAACCAGACTAGCCGCCCGGCCCTTTCCCGGCTGGCGCCGCACCTGGCGTCGCGGCGGATGGCGGGGCGGCGTCGGCTGACGGCAGGCCCGGTGAGCCGAGCGGCAGAACCGGTGCGGCCTCCGCCGGCAGGCCCGGTGGTCCCGGCGGCAGCGCTGACTGCACGTCGAGTCCGCGGGTCTCGGCGGCGGCGGCTTCACGCCGTGCGATATAGCCGGCGCTGACGGCGATGATACCGGCGCCGATCCAGGTCCAGCGGTCGGACCATTCGCCGAAGGCGACCAGGCCGATGATGGCGACGAATGGCAGTCGAGCATATTCAAACAGCGCCATGAACGAGACGTCAGCCAGGGCGAAGGCGCGGATCTGCAGGATGATGGCCGTGGAGCCGAGGATGCCGAGCAGGGCGGTCGCCGCCCAGGCCACGGCGTCGGGCGGCTGCCACAGCATGATTGCCGGCACCGCGATGGCCGGCAGGACGATCAGATTGCCATAGATGACGGTCACCTGCGGCCGTTCACTGGTGGCCAGCCGCTTGACTGCCAGCAGGGCCAGCGCGCCACTCAGCGAATGGCCGACGACCCACAACGCCGGCCACTGAAACGCATCGAGCCCCGGCCGCAGGATGATGAGTGCGCCAGTGAAGCCGACCACCAGCGCGACGATGCGGCGCGGTCCCACGGTCTCGCCCAGAATGAGGGCGGCCAGAACGGTCATGAACAGCGGCGTCATGAAGCTGACAGCGGTGACGTCGGCGATGGCCATGAAGCGCGTCGCCATAAACCAGCCGATGGTCGACAGCAGCAACAGAACACCGCGCGCCGCATGCAGGCCGAGACGCCGGGTGCGCAGCGCGGACAGACGCCGCCGCCACAGCCAGGGCGTGAGCGCCAGCAACACGGCGGCCGACAGGAGAAACACCCCCTGGATGACCGGCAGACGGTCCACCAGCACGCGGATCAGCCCGGCATTGACCGCATAAAGCGCTATCGCCGCCAGAACCATGAGCGAGGCCCGCAGGCTGGCGCTGAGGGCGTTCCAGCGGGCGGTGAGTCGGGCCGGAATCATCGGCCGGCGCGGGAGCGGGCGCGGAGCGGCGCGGCCGGCTCCGGTGGCACCATGGCGGCAGCGGCCGGCCGCAGCCCGGACCGCAGATTTTCGCGGCGCACAACATAGAAACCGGCGGCGGCAATGACCCCGGCGCCGACCCATGTCCAGATATCGGTTGTCTGGCTGAAGGCGAACCAGCCGATGGCGGCGGCAAACGGCAGGCGTGTGAAGTCGAACAGCACAACATAGGAGGCATCGGCGCTGGCGAAGCCGCGCGCCATCAACTTCTGGGCCAGAGTGCCGAAGCCGCCGATGGCGATGACGATGAGCCAGGCCAGGGGGCCGGGCCAGGTCCAGACGAACGCCGCCGGCACCAGCGCCGCCGGCGTGACGATCAGCACCAGATAGATGACGATGGCGTCGGGCGCTTCGGTGCGCGACAGAGTCTTGATGATGATCGTGGCGACGCCGATGAGAAAGGCGGAGCCGAGTACGATCAGCGCCACCGGGTCGAAGGCGGACAGGCCCGGCCGGATGACGATGAGCGCGCCGGCGAAACCGACCGCCAGGGCGATACGGCGGTGCCAGCCGATCTGCTCTCCCAGAAAGAAGGGCGCCAGCAGGGTGGCGAACAGCGGCGTCGTGTAGTTGATCGCCGTCACGTCCGACAGCGGCAGTTTGGAAATGCCGTAGAAGAAGGTGAGCATGGCCGACAGGGCCACCGCACCGCGCAGGAAGTGGAGCGGCAGTTTCTGTGTCCGCAACGCGCCGAAGCCGACCCTGGCCAGCCATGGCAGCATGAAGACGAGGCCGAACAGGTTGCGGAAGAAGGCAACCTCGAAGGGATGCATATAGTCCGTCGCCAGGCGAATCAGTCCGGCCATGGCGGCGAAGGCGAGATTGGCCCCGAGCATCAGCACGGCAGTGCGCAGCGGTGGTGGCAGGCCGGCAAACCAGGCGGCGAGGCGGGCGCGGGACGGCATCTGTGTGGAACCGGAGCGGGGGAACGGGCTGGGAAACCAGGGGGGCGGGACGGCAGGCGGTGAAACGCCGGGTCTTTCACCCGGACCGGCGGCAGCTTACGCTTGGCATGCAGCAACTGCCAGCAGTGCCACCTGCACCCTGCCGCCGCCACATCCTCCGGTCCCGATGCCATGTCCTCCTCTGATATCGATTCTCTGCGCGCCGAACTGGACACCATCGACGAAGAGATGATGCGCCTGCTGGGTGAGCGCTTTGGGGTGACGCGACGGGTCGGCGCGCTGAAGAAGGCCAATGGTCACAAGGCCGTGGACCCGGCGCGCGAGGCGGCGCAGGACGCCCGCATCCGTCGTCAGGCCGCCGCCGTCGGCATCGATGGGGATCTGGCGGTGGCGGTCATGCGCCTGGTGCGGGCGCGGGTTGTGGAAGACCACCGCGCCATGGGGGTGGGCGACTGACCATCGGGTCGGGTGGCCGGACTATCCGGAGCTATTACTGTCCCTGGCCGACGCGACCCGGTGTCGGCACCGTGGTCGGGCTGAGCGACGGCCGCGTCTTGTCTTTGGCGAGCAGGGCCTCGCGCCGCGCAATATAGAAGCCGGCGCCGGCGATGATCGCCGCCCCGGCCCAGGTCCACAGGCTTGTGGACTGCGCGAAAAACAGCCAGGCGAACAAGGCGACAAACGGCAGCTTGGTATAGTCGAAGCCAATCAGGTAGGAGGCGTCGGCGAGAGCGAAGCCGCGGTTGAACAGGATGTGTCCGGCCGTGCCGAGACCGCCCACCACAACCACCGCCAGCAATGCCTCAAGAGACGGCCACTGCCAGACGAACAGCGCCGGCAGCAGCGACAGCGGGATCAGCAACAGCACCATATAGACGGCAATGGCCTCTGGATTCTCGGTCCGCGCCAGAATCTTGACGATCATGATGTTCATGCCCGACAGCAGGGCGCTGCCCAGCACGATGAGGCTGGTCGGGTCCATGGTCTCGGCCCCAGGCCGGACGATGACCAGCGCCCCGGCGAAGCCGATCAGGGTGGCCATCAGACGGCGCGGGCCCACCACTTCCTTGAGGATGAACGGCGCCAGCAAGGTGGCGAACAGCGGCACCGTGAAGTTGAGCGCCGTCACCTGGGCCAGCGGCAGAACGGTGATGGCGTAGAAGGTGCCCATCATGCTGAACACGTTGAAGAAGGCGCGCAGGCCGTGCAGGCGGAGGCGGCTGGTGCGCAGCCCCGCCAGCCCCGCCCGCATCAGCCAGGGCAGCAGGAAGACCAGGCCGAATACGTTGCGGAAGAAGGCAATCTGAAAGGCGTGCATGCCGGCATCGGCGGCATAGCGGATACCGGTGCTCATGCCCGAAAAGAACAGCGCCGCGCCGAGCATCAAGACGGTGGCCCGCACGGTGGGGGTGAGACCGGACCAGTAGGCTTTCATGAGGGCCGGCCGTTGCCGCCCTGCGGGAGCGATGTGGGCGGGAGCGATGTCGGCGGCGCGGCGGCCGAGGGTGCGGCCGGCGGCGCGGCGATGGCGTCGGCCGCATCGGGCGAGCGCGGCAGGATGATCGGGTGCCGCGCCAGCCGGCTCTCCCGGTGCGCCACATAGGCGCCGGCGGCAGCGATGATGGCGGCGCCGACCCAGGTCAGGGAGTCCACCGACTCCGCATAGAACACCCAGCCGATCAGCGCCACGAAAGGCAGCTTTGCATAGTCGAACAGCGCCACGTAGGACGCGTCGGCCAGGGCAAAGCCACGGGTGAACACCTGATGCGCCGCGGTGCCCACAAAGCCCATGGCAATAGCCATGGCCCAGGTCCAGGCGTCCGGCCAGGTCCAGACGAAGAGCGCCGGAACGAGAAACAGCGGCGTCATGGTGATGCCCATCCACAGAACGATGGCGTCGGCCGGCTGCCGCGCCGACAGTTTCTTGATGATCATCATTTCCACGGCGAAGGTGGCGGCCGACAGCACCACCAGCAGGGCCAGCGGATCGAAGGCGGACAGTCCCGGGCGAACGATGATGAGGGCGCCGACGAAGCCGACGATGACCGCCATGCGGCGGCGCGGCCCGACTACTTCCTTCAACACGAAGGGCGCCAGCACGGTGGCGAAGAGGGGGGCGGTGAAGCCCAGCGCCGCGGCCTGGGCGATGGGCACGGTGGCGATGGCGAAGAACCAGGCCAGCCCGCCGACCACGCCGATGGCGGCGCGGCAGAGATAGAGCCTGAGGCTCGGCCGGTCGATGCGCACCGCCTGGGGCAGCGACCGCCACACCCATGGCAGGGTGAAGGCGAAACCGAAGAGGACCCGCAGAAAAGCAACCTCGAAAGGATGAACGCCGCGCGAGGTTTCCCGCTGCAGGCCGATCAGGATGGCGAACAGCAGTGATGCCACCAGCATGATGAGCGCGGCGCGCAGCGGCGCCGGCCAGCCGCGCCAGGTGGCCAGGGCCGCGGCCGCCGTCATGATCGCAACACGGGCCGTGCGAAGGCGGGGGCCGTCGCCACAGGCGCCGCCGCCGGCAGGGCGGCCCGTCGCGAGGCCGGCGGTGATGATGGATCCGGGATCATGTCTCTTCTATCGGCCCGGGCGGGGCCGTCTGTAAAGCCGGATCATGGCGGACTATTCGCCAGCCGCCTGCGGTTTCCGGGCGACGGTGGCGGCGCGGGATTCACGGCGGGCGATGTAGATGGCGGCCAGGGCGATGATGGCGGCCCCCACCCAGGTCAGCAGATCGGTGGCCTGACCAAAGGCAAACCAGCCGATCACCGCGGTCATGGGCAGCATGGTGTAGTGGAACATGACCACGAAGGAGGCGTCACCACGGGCGAAACCACGGGTCATGAGCTGGTGGGCGGAGGTAGCGCAGAAGCCGATGGCCAGGGTGACGCCTAGCATGGACCAGCTCGGCCACTGCCACTGGGTGAGGGCCATGACGAAGCTCACCGGGATCATCACCAGAACCAGATAGAGGACAATGGCGTCGGGGGAGTCGGTGCGGGCGAGTTTCTTGATGAGCATGATCTCTATGCCGACCAGTGCCGCGCCGACAACGACGATCAAGGCGTTGGGATCGAAGGCGGAGAGTCCGGGCCGCAGGATAACCAGGGCGCCGGCGAAGCCCACCAGCGTGGCGCCAAGGCGGCGGATGCCGACGCGTTCGCCGAGCATGAAGGGGGCCAGCAGGGTGGCATAGAGCGGGGCTGTGAAACTGAGCGCGGTGGCTTCGGCGATAGGCAGCAGCGAGACGGCGGTAAACCACAGGATCATAGCGGTGGCGCCGATTGCGCCACGCAGCAGGTGCAGTGGCAGGCGCTTTGTGCGGGCGCGGGACAGGCCGGCGCGGATCAGCCAGGGGGCGAGGAACAGCGCGCCAAAGATGGCCCGGAAGAAAGTCACCTGAAACGGATGCAGTTCGCTTGAGGCATGACGCGCCAGGCCGGTCATCAGGGCGAAGAAGAAAACCCCCGACGTGACCAGCAGGGCGGCCTGGGTCGGGCGCGACAGGCGATGCCACAGGCGGTGGGCGGGGGCAGGCAACAGGGCCATGGAACGGTTCCGGTAGAGCGGCGGCACCTGGGTGCCGACGGCAGAGGCACACAAGCAGCCGGGAAGCGGCAGGGGTTTGCCGCAACGGCGCAGCGGCGGATTTTCACCATAGCCCAGGGATGGCTATGACGTCCGCCGCCGGCGACGGCCGGGCGTCGTCAGGTCGCAGGGCTGGCGCCGGGCGGGGCTTCGGGCTAAAGACGGCCGGCAGCCCCTTCCCGTCGCCCGCGGTGTTTTGACCATGGCTCGTTCCGATCAGCGTTTTGTTCCCGCCACGCCTTCCGGCACGGCGCTCGACCATGTGTCGCGGCAGATGGCGATGCTGGAAAAGCAGCTGATCGTCCAGGTGGTGGAGATGGCGCGCGATGCGCCGGACGTCATTGCGCTGTGGTTCGGCGAGTCGGACCTGGACACGCCGGACGTGGCCAAGGACGCGGCCATGGCGGCGCTGGCCCGCGGCGAGACCCACTACACCCACCAGAACGGTATTCCGCCGCTGCGCCAGGCGCTGGCCACCTATATGGCCGGGCTTTATGGACGCGATTTTGACAGCCGCCGCATCACGGTCGCCTCCGGCGGCATGAGCGCCATCATGATGGCGCTGCAAACGGTGCTGTCGGCCGGCGACCACATGGTCATCGTCACGCCGCTGTGGCCCAACGCCTTTGGCGTGTGTCGCATCCTGGGGGCCGAATACAGCGAAGTCCCGATGGTGCAGCATTCCGACGGCTGGTCGCTGGACCTGGACCGGCTGTTCGCCGCCGTCGGCCCGCGCACCCGGGCGCTCTATATCGCGACGCCGGGCAATCCCACGGGCTGGATCATGGAGCATGACCAGCAGCAGGCGGTGCTTGACTTCTGCCGCGCGCGCGGCCTGTGGCTGATCGCCGACGAGGTCTATGCGCGGATGATCTATGACCGGCCGGTGGCGCCGTCATTCCTGGAGATCGCCGATGACGAGGATCGCCTGATCGTCGTCAACACCTTTTCCAAGACATGGGCGATGACCGGCTGGCGCATGGGCTGGATGGTGGCGCCACCGTCCCTGGAGAAACTGCTGGCCGATGTAGTCCAGTACAACAGCAGCGGCACGGCGACCTTTCTGCAATACGGGGCGCTGGCCGCGGTCGAGGCCGGCGAAGGGTTCGCCGAACGCATGCGCGACCATTGCCGCGTGGGTCGCGACATCGTCCATGACCGTCTGCACGGTATGAACCGAATCACCCTGGCCCGGCCGCAGGCGGCCCTCTATGCGTTCCTTAAGGTGGACGGGTTGACCGACAGCCTGGCGGCGGCCAAGAGCCTGCTGACGGAGACCGGGGTCGGCCTGGCCCCCGGCGTGGCTTTCGGCGCCGGCGGCGAAGGGCATTTGAGAATCTGCTTCGCCAATGCGCCCGACCGCCTGAACCAGGCTATGGACCGGCTGGCGCCGGCCCTGGCCAGGCTTTAGGGCGCTCTCTCTAGGGGGGCTTTGGGTCGCGCCTTTACACGGCGCTTTAGGTCGCGCCTTTACACGGCGCGTTTGTGGGGCGCCTAGGCGGCATTGACCGCGCTACCGGCTTCGGCCGCGGCCAGATCCTGTTCCTCCGCCCGGGCCGCCTCCAGCAGCCAGTCACGGAAGGCCTGCACCCTGGGCAGGGCGGCATTGGCCGGCGGATAGATGATGTAGTAGCGGAAATTGGTCGGCATGGAGATGTCGAACGGCTTGACCAGGCGACCGGATTCCAGTTCGGCGCGAACGATGTGGGTACGGCCCAGCGCCACGCCGCGGCCTTCGGCGGCATATTCCAGAGCCATGGAAGAGTCGGTGAAGCTCGGTCCCCGCATATAGTCCAGATCGCCGATGCCGGCGGCCATCAGCCACATGCGCCAGGTGATGGAGAAATTGTCATGGACCAGTTGGTGGTGGCGCAGGTCCGACGGTCGCCTGAGCGCGTGGCGGCCCTTGAGCAGTGACGGGCTGCACACTGGGAAGATGTCCTCCGTCAGGAAGGGCACCGCCTCCAGCCCGGGCCAGCCGCCAGGGCCGTAACGGATTCCCAGATCGAAATCTTCATTAACGAAGTCCGCGGGGCGGTCCTCGGTCGAGATGCGCACGTCGATGCCCGGATGCTTCTCGCGAAACATATAGAGACGGGGAATCAGCCAGCGCACGGTGAAGCTCGGCATGGCCGTGACCGTGAGAATGTCCTGGCGGCTTTCGCGGCCGATGCGGCGCAGCCCCGCATCGATCGAATCGAAGGCGGCGGACAGCACCGGCAGAAAATTGTCGCCCGCCTCGGTCAGCACCAGGGCGCGGTTGGTGCGGGTGAATAGGCTGACGCCGAGGCGATCCTCCAGCCCCTTCACCTGGTGGCTGACGGCGGCCTGGGTGACGCCCAGCTCCCTGGCGGCGCGGGTGAAGCTGAGATGGCGACCGGCCGCCTCGAAGGCGCGCAGGGCGTTAAGGGGAAGCAGGTCGCGGCTCATGGCAGGGGCTGGGTTGTGGCAAGAAAAACTAATGATGAGGTGCAGAAAGACTCGTTTGTCATCCGCCAAAAGGCAAGACATTTTCAGCCACACGATCCATTCGTGATAATTCCAGTTTGGGCAGGGAGAACAGGCCATGGGACCGGATTCGGGTTCACCGATGGGGCTGGAGGCGCGCCCCGGCGAGGGCGCGCCTGGCGAGGGCACGCCCGGCGAGGGCGCGGTGAGCGGGCTTTGGGACTATCGCCGTCAGGTGGCGGACCTCTATCACGAGGTGCGGGCGCTGGCCCGCCACGAGGAAGGACGCGCCGCCTGGCTGCACTGGCGGGCGGTCAGGGACCGGCTGTTTGCCGGCCATGCCCAATCGCCGGTGCCGGCGGCGCAACGGCGCGTCTTCGCCGGTCTTACCTACTTCCCTTATGACCCCGCATGGCGACTGACGGCGACGCTGGAGACCATCGCCGACGGTCGTGAAGAGCGCATCGACGCCGGTCAGGACGGGGTTGTGCGCCTGACGCCCTTTGCCCGCAGCCAGGGACTTGCCGGGCGGCTTGGCCGGGAGCTGACGTTGTACTGGATCGGCGGTTATGGCGGCGGCGTCTTCTTGCCGTTCCGCGACGCCAGCGCCGGGCAGCACACCTATGGCGGCGGCCGTTATCTGCTGGATACCATCAAGAGTGCCGATCTTGGCCGCGATGATGACGGGCGGACGGTGTTTGACTTCAACTTCGCCTATAACCCGTCGTGCGTGTGGTCGGACCTGTGGGTGTGCCCGCTGGCGCCGGACGCCAACCGGCTGAATGTACCGATCATGGCCGGCGAGCGATGGGACGCGCCGGCGACGGCACCGCATACGGCGCTGATGGCCGCGGAGGTATTGATCTAGGACGGGGTTGCCGGCGGGCTGACAAAACAACCTGCCGGCGTCAGAACGCCGGCTTGGCCACGGGCCGGATTTCGCCGACGACGACGCCGGCCCAGTTGGTCAGGGGCGTCGTGCGCCACGGCTGCAGCGCCGTCGATGCCTGATCGCTGAGGACCGCCAGACGATCCAGCACCGCCATGAGGGCAACCGGCGCGGCGCGGCCGGCGCCGTCCGCCACCTTGAGGGCGATGCCGAGGCCCGGCGTATTGACGGTCGGCGCAATGGCCGCGCAGGCCACGCCCTCGGCCCCGCCCTTGGTCAGGACAGCACCACCACACACGCTGTTGAGCACGCTATCGAAGCGGCCGGGGCCGGCCAGCAGGTCGCCATGGTCAGCCATGGCGCGGTGGATACGACCAATGGCCGTGGCGCGCCTGTCCGCTAGCCCGGCCGGGTCGGCGAAGCGGGCCCAGGCCAGGGCCATGGCCCCCAGCGGCATGGCGATGACCGGCAGGCCGCAGCCGTCGATGGCGCGCGCGGCCCCTTCCAGATCGTGCCCGCCCATCTGTTCCAGCAGGCCGAGGATGCGCTGCTGCACCGGGTGGCCGGGCCGGTCATAGCCGGCGACGGCCTCGCCCAGATGGCGGGCGGTTGCCAGCATGGCGGTGTGCTTGCCCGAGCAATTGTTGTGCAGACGGCTGGGGGCCGCACCGGCACGGACCAGGGCGTGCGCCGTCGCCTCGTCGTTCGGCCAGTGGGCATGGCAGACCAGATCGTCCGGCGACAGGCCAAGGTCGACCAGCCAGCGCCCGGCCCGCGTGGTGTGCATGGCCATGCCTGCATGGGAGGCGCAGGCGAGAGCGATGTCCGCCGGCTCGCGCCCGGCGCTGTCCGCCGCGCCGCTTTCCACCAGAGGAATGGCCTGCAAGGGCTTGATGGCGGAACGGGGATAGACCGGCCGCTCATAGTCGCCGGCGGCGAGGAGGACGCGGCCGTCGGTGTCCACCACCGCCAGCGCCACGCGATGAGCGCTCTCCACCGCCGGGCCGCGGCTGACCTCCACCAGCAGCGGGTCCACCAGCAGCGGACTGGCTCCGGGCGTAGCGTGATGAGACTCACTCATGGCGACAACTTGTCTCGCGCTCGCCGCCGGTGCAACCTCTGCGGCCATGAATGCTGCGGACGACAAGGCCGGGATGATGCCGGACGGGCGAAAGCCGGACGGGCGGTTGCGGGGCTACTTCGGCCTCGGCGTCGAGGGAATCAGCAAGCCGGTCAATCTCGGCAGTGTCTTGCGGGTGGCCAATGCCTTCGGCGCCAGCTTCGTCTTTACCCTGGGGGCGGACCTGCCGCGTGATGTGCGGGCCAGCGACACCGCCGACACGCCGGCCAGCGTACCGACCTATGGCTGGGCCGGCGCCCATGACATGGCCCTGCCGCGCGGCTGTCGCCTGGTGGCGGTGGAACTGGCGGACGAGGCCATTGACCTGCCAAGTTTTCGCCATCCCCGGCAGGCAGCCTATGTGCTGGGTAGCGAACGCTATGGCCTGAGCCCGGCGACCCTGGCGGCGGCCGATCATGTGGTGCGCATTCCCATGCGCTTCTCGGTCAATCTGGCGGTGGCCGGCGCCATCGTCCTGTATGACCGGCTCTACAGCCTGGGCCGCTTCGCGCGGCGGCCGGTGGTGGCCGGCGGGCCGGCCGAACCGGTGCCGGACCATGTGTTCGGCCAGCCGGTATTTCGGGGCGACCGGCCGGGCGACGGATAGGGTATAAGGACGGGGTTCGGTGGACTACGGACACAGTGGACTACAGACTCAAGGGCCCAAGGGAATGAGACACATGACGGACAGTCGAGCCATACTCTTTCGCACCGTATTCGCCGGCGCACTGGCGGCATTGATGCTTGGCCTGGCGAGCCTGGCGCCGGCGATTGCCGCACCGGAGATCGTCAGCCGCCACACGGACTGGGTGGTGCTGGAGGAGCGGCAGGGCCTGCGCGCCTGTCTGACCTATGGCGAGCCCGGCCAGACCCTGCCGGACAATGTGCGGCGCGGCGATATCTATGTGGTGGTGACCTACATCCCGAGCGAGAGCATCGGCGGCCAGGTGCGGATCGAGATGGGCTATCCGCTGGAGGAAGGCCGTGACGTCACGGTGGAGATTGACGGCCGCTCGTTTCAGTTGTTTCGCGACGACCGCACGAAAGAGACCGCCTGGACCCGCAGCGACGACGACGATGCAGCCATGATCGCCGCCATGCAGGCCGGCAGCCGCATGGTCGTGCGCGGCCGCTCCGCGCGCGGCACCGACACCACCGACACCTACTCCCTGTCCGGCTTCACGGCGGCGACCCGCGCCACCATCGACGCCTGCCGGGGCTAGAAGAATTGTTGTGTCGGCCAGCGCGGTGACAGCCGGCGCCGTGCAGCGTGAGCCGCGGCCGATGGATGATTTGTGTGAGTTGGGCGGGCTGGACCGCGCCGCGTTCGGCGACGCCCTGGCCAGCGCCGGCATCACTGCCTCCGGCGCGGCCGTGCTGTGGCGGGCCATCTGGCGGCACGGCTTTCGTGATATGGATGACCCGCGCCTGCCGGCGGCGCTGCGTCGTCGTCTGGCCGGTCGCTTCGTGCTTCGCCGGCCGGCGGTGGCGGTAGATCGCCAGTCGGACGACGGCACGCGCAAGTGGCTGTTCGACCTGGCGCGCGGCGCGGCGGTCGAAACCGTGCACATACCGGACGAGGGCCCGTATGACGTTGCGGCGGCGACCGGCGTGGCCGGCAATGCCGCCGCCCTGACGCGCGGTGCGCTGTGCCTGTCCAGCCAGGTGGGCTGCACCCTCAACTGTCGTTTCTGCCACACCGGCACCCAGGCGCTGGTGCGCAATCTGAGCGCGGCCGAGATCATCGGCCAGGCGGCCCATGCGCGCGACGCGCTGGGCGACTGGACGCCGTTCGGGCTCACCGGTCCGCGGCCGCGCCGGGTGCGGCCGCTCAGGCGGGTGGCGACGCTGGTGATGATGGGCATGGGCGAGCCGCTGCTGAACTATGACGCGGTGGCGACAGCGCTGCGTATTGCCATGGACGGCGAGGGGTTCGGCCTGTCGCGCCGGCGCATTACGCTATCCACCGCCGGCGTGGTGCCGATGATCCGCCGTTGCGGTGCGGAGCTGGGGGTGACCCTGGCGGTGTCGCTGCACGCGGTGAGTGACGATGTGCGCGACCGGCTGGTGCCATTGAACCGCAAGTATCCGATCGCTGAATTGCTGGCGGCGTGCCGCGCCTATCCGGGCCTGAGCAATGCACGGCGTATGATCTTTGAATATGTCATGCTGCGGGGCGTGAACGACGGGCTGGCCGAAGCGCGGGCGTTGGTGCGGCTGCTGAAGGACATTCCGGCCAAGGTCAATCTGATTCCGTTCAACGAGTGGCCGGGCAGCGACTTCACCTGCTCCACGCCGAACACCATCCGCCGCTTTGCCGACATTGTGTCGGAGGCGGGCCTGTCGGCGCCGGTGCGCCAGCCGCGCGGTCGCGATATTCTGGCCGCCTGCGGCCAGTTGCGCACCCTGTCGGAGCGGGCGCGGCGACCGGCGGCGTAGGACGCAGAAGGGAGGCTGTCACATGATGGATCTGGGAGTGGGACCGTTTCTTGGGCTTCTCATACTGTTCTATCCGGTCTGGCGCATTTTGCAGCGGGCCGGCTTTTCGCCGTGGCTGACGTTGCTTCTGCTGTTGCCGGGGCTGGGGCTGCTGATTCTCATGCTGCTTCTGGCTTTCGCCGACTGGCCGGCAGAGCGCAGGGACAGTGTGCCATGATCGAAGGTCTCTTCGCGGGTTTGCTGGGGCTGGCGCTTTTCGCGCTGGCGCTGTGGATCGGTGTGCGCATTCTGCAAAAAGCAGGACTAAGCGGCTGGTGGGCGTTGTTGACGCTGGTGCCGCCGCTGGGCGTGGTCGGCGTGTGGGTTTTTGCCTTTGTCCGCTGGCCGGCGGTGGACGGGCCGGAGAGCGGCGGCGGGGACCGCAGGGCGCCGGGAGCGCCGCCGCCGGGCGGCGGCCCGGTCATAGAGGGCAGCGTCGTTCGGCGCGACAAATAGGGCGGCATTTGAAATGACCGGTGCATCGCCACCGACCGATTCGCAGTCCACCGAAAGGCCAGTCGGCGAAGACCGCGATCCGCGCATTGTCGCTTTTGTCCAGATGGTCAAGGCGTGGGCACGCACCAACCTATACCGAACTGTTATGAAATCAGCATCTAGCGCAAGTTTTCAGCTCTGCTCTTAAGCTAGCCACCCAATTCTTAGCACTCCGGACAGTCGATCATCTTCAACACTGCCCGTAGGATCTAAGACGGTCAATCGCGATGGTCTTGGGCTGGTCATACCGCTTCACAAACCGCTTGAAAAACGCAAGAACCGCCTGGCGATCCCGGCGCTTGGAGGCAAAGACCTCCAGCAGCTCACCCTTATGATCGACGGCCCGCGAGGCAAAGGACGGATTGATAAAATTTTCTGCAAATTTTTCTCAAATACTAGTCAAATAAAATTAAGAATACAGACAAATACAAAGCAAATTGGAAACGAAACTTCTTTGATTAAATCTGATTATGGGTACTATTTGCGCTGACGGGGCAGGATTGTATGGCCTCTTAGTTCACAAAACCCCAGCAAATGTGGCGAACCATGTGTACGTCAGCCCAATTCAAGAAGAATGTCCCAGCCGAAAACCGACCTGGTGCATTAGTGCGCGTAACGCGTTGGTGCGTGGGGCTGCTTCTGGTGAGCCTGGCGCTGACGAGCTCGCCGAGTTTGGCCCAGGATCTTTGGACGGTCGCCGAAGTTTCGGGAACTGTGACTGTCCAGACCAGCAGTGATTCGCAGCGGCGCCCTCTGCTTGTAGGCGACGCGGTACAGTCCGTGAGTATACGGACAGCATCTGACGGTCGGGCCGTTCTTGTTCGCGGCGAGGATCGGGTGACGGTGTCTGGAGATAGCGAGACCGTCTTTATGCCGATGTCGAGCCAGGATTCGCAGACTGATATCCGGCAGACCGTGGGCAGCGCATTCTTCGAAGTCGGCAAGCGGTCGTCAGGCCGCTTTCGAGTTGGGTCCCCACATCTTGTTGCCGTCGTGAAAGGGACGCAGTTCCGGGTCTCGGTCACTGACGATGGCGGTTCGGTCGAGGTTACCGAGGGCGTCGTGGGTGTGAATCCCATCAATGCCAGAGAGCACTCCGTCGATGTGACGGCCGGATTTGTGGCGCGTGTGCACGCCGGCGCCAACGAAGTGGAGGTCATCCGCTCTCAGTCCGGGAGCACCTCCGGTAGTGTGGCGTTGGCGGCTACGACAGATGACGATGAAGAGTCCACCAGCGAAAGCAATGGCAATTCCGGCGGCAACGGTAACTCCGGCGGCAACGGTAACTCCGGCGGCAACGGTAACTCCGGCGGCAACGGTAACTCCGGTAGCAACGGTAACTCCGGTAGTAACGGTAACTCCGGTAGCAACGGCAATTCCGGTAGCAACGGCAATTCCGGCGGCAACGGTAACTCCGGTAGCAACGGTAACTCCGGCGGCAATGCCAGCTCGGGCGGCAATGCCAGCTCGGGCAGCAACGGCAACTCCGGCAGCAACGGCAATTCCGGCGGCAATGCCAGCTCGGGCGGCAACGGCAATTCCGGCGGCAAGAAAGGCTAGGTACTAGCAATTCTGGTAGTACGCCTGCCCAGTGCCGTTAATGAAATCTGATTTTTCTATCGCCTAGTCTGCGCGAGTCTTCCGGGACTGAAGGGCGGCATACTGCCCCCAGCAGCCTCGCCGATCTGAACGGCCAATAGGCAGTATCGCCATGGACACGGGCATAGATCAGACTAACCGCACGTCAAGTGGCGTCCGATTTCCAGGCGCGTTCGCGCCATTCTCGACGAGCCACACTGTCGCCGATAATCATGGTGCATCCGGGAGTCGTCGGTCGTTCAGGGGCCTTGCCAAGACCTGGTTAGCCCTGGCGACCATCATCACGGGCCTGGTGTTCTCCGGGTGGCTCAATCCGCTGGACAACGCGGTCAGTGACCTTCGATTTGGACTGAGCGACCGAACGGCGTCGGGCGATATCGTTGTTATCGGAATCGATCCGCGCAGTCTCCAGGAAATTGGTGTCTGGCCCTGGCGACGCAACACCCATGCTGAAGTCTTGGATCGTCTGGTTGACCTAGGCGCTCGGACAATCGCCCTAGACATCGACTTTTCATCCCGCTCCACGCCGGAGGCGGATGGCGCCCTCGCCCGATCAGTTCAAGCTGCCGGACCGACCGTCGTACTACCGGTGTTTCTGCAGTCAGGTACCGGACCTGACGCAGAATACGGGATCTATGTCACAGCACCGCTGCCTGAGTTGCAGGCTGGCGCAAGGCTGGCGTCGGTCAACGTAATCCAAAGCGGAGACGGGCTGGTTCGCAGCGCAGCGACATCCGCAGAAATAGTCGATCAGCGCCTTCCAACGATGTTGCGGCTTCTCGCTCCGCAGTCGGCCGCCCACAACGACATAGACACTTTTTCGATTGACTATGGCATCCGGCCAAGCTCGCTGCCCTATGTCTCGTATGTCGATTTGCTGAACGGGGCGGTAAACGCCGAACAGGTCGATGGAAAATCCGTCATTGTCGGGGCAATTGCTGTCGAACTCGGTGATATGCTACCGGTTCCGGTCTGGCAATCACTTCCCGGTGTAGTCGTTCAGGCCCTAGCAGCGGAATCCATTGTCCAGGACCGTATGCTCCGCCCCGCACCTACAAGCATGGTGCTGACTACGTCGCTCGGCCTTGTCCTCGTCAGTGTCCTCGTTCTTCAGGTCTTCAGTTGGCGCGTCGGCGCGTTGCTGACAACGACTGCCGTCGCAAGCGTACTTGGCGTTGCCGTCCTGACCGGTCTCATGACCTCATTACAGTTTGGTGCGGCAGCCCCGTCATTGTCGCTTGTCTTGGGGTTCATTGCGGTTCTGTTTCGGCGTATCGATGCTCTGGATATACGCGTCATCATGCAGAACCTGGCACTATTGAAGCGGTCTGGCTATATGCGCCTGATCGTAGACAACAGCTCGGACGCGATCTTGACAATTGATAACAACGACCGCATTCGCTCCGCGAATGTGGCGGCGGAGGCCATGTTTGATCAACCTGCCTCTGCCTTACTCGGGTGCGGAATTGGCGAGGTTGTCGAACTGTCTGAAGGGCCCGATGACTTGCAGGACGCTGATCGCCTGCCGCAGCCAAAGGTATTCGGTCGGCACGGCTCCCTACGGCCGGGTATTGGACGTTCCGCCGTCGGACGACGTTTTGATGTGGAAGTCAGTATTGGAACGATGAACCTTCGTGACGAGCATGTTTCAATCGTGACAGTTCGCGATGTGAGCGAGCGCATCAAGGCGGAGCAAGAAATTCGTGAAGCTGATCGCCGCCTGCGCACCGCAATCAATACCCTAGAAGGCGGGTTTGCCTTGTTCGAGCGCTCCGGCGCGTTGACGCTGTCGAACAAGATGTGGCAGACGGTCTTTGGTACTGCCGAAAGGAGCACCTCAACGGAGAACAACTACGGGTTGATGCTCAGCAAGCTTGGCTCCCTAAAACGTTTGGCGATACATGACGATGAACTTGAGATATGGCTCGACATGCGTAAAGCTGCGTTCCGTCGCGGGCAAGACAGGTTCGAAATGCCGTTGGCAGACGGAACCTGGTATCTGGTCACCGTCGCCCCCGCGGACCGCGACCGGATCGCCGCTATCTTCGCTGACATTACGCCGCTGAAATCACGGGAAGCCGAAGTGCTGGCGGCTCGAGATGATGCGGAGCGGGCAAACCAAACAAAATCAGAATTCCTTGCTAATATGAGCCACGAGTTGCGAACACCGCTCAATGCCATCCTTGGCTTCTCTGAACTCATGCAGAAGGAAGTGTTCGGACCACTTGGCGCCGATTCCTATCGCGAATATACGGTCGACATTCACAACAGCGGCGCGCACCTTCTTGAACTCATTAATGAAATACTCGACCTGTCGAAGATCGAGGCGGGGCTATTTGTCCTGAACGATGAGTCGGGCGACCTATCCTCTCTTGTGGCGGCGGCAGAGCGGATGATTCAATCGAAAGCGCATGAGGCACATGTGGCGCTCGAGATAGATGATTTGTCGGCATTGCCGGATATTGTTGTCGACAGGGCGGCTTTCAAGCGGGTTCTGATCAACATCCTGTCGAACGGGGTGAAGTTTACATCGGATGGCGGAAAGGTCCGCCTGTCGGCGGACGTTCGGTCAACTGGCGACCTGGCAATCCGGATTACCGACACCGGATGCGGAATCGCAGCGGAGCACTTAAACATTATCCTGAAGCCATTCACGCAGGTGGACTCTGCTTTCTCGCGTAGCCATGAGGGTGCCGGTTTGGGATTGAGTATCGTAAAGGGCATCCTCGACCAGCATGAAGCGGCGGTCACGATTGAAAGCGCACTTGGTGAAGGGACAACGGTCACTGTCGTTCTGCCGGCCGGCCGGGTCCTAGCTCCGAGCGGTGCAGACAATATTGCACCAGCTGCCAACGGCAGCTTGGCGACGGCCTAGCTACTGCCGAAGCTTACCGCCTCGACGTAGCACGGGTGACGGAAAGCGCGGAATTGTCAGACCAACGGTCTTCGGTTGACCAGTGGGCTCTCCTAGAGTGCTGTCCGTCTGAAATGAACTGGTCTCCGATTTTGTAAGATCTGGCAGCGTGAGGCGACCAGCTGGCACCACTCAACTACTGCTGCTTTACGCGACTCCTCTTGAAAGTTTCGCGGCGAATCAGATGGCGTTCAAGGTTGAAGGGGTTGTGGATTGAGGCATGAACGGAAGCGAATTTTTGCAGCGTCTTGATGTCCCAGAACCGTGACATGGCCCCTGACCTGCGTCCTGTAGAGGACGGGTTCGAGATCGAACTCATTGGAGACATTGCCAAAAAATGATAGAGCTCCCCGCCAAGGCGGAGAGCTTTGTTCCTGAAATGTACCGGAGTTCGGTAAAGGTGGTTGCGGGGGCATGGTTTCTGCCGAACATCGTATTTTTTTATCAGTTTCCGTATAAGGCCGAGTTTATCCGCAGTTCTGGGTGGACTCGTCATACTGATCGTATCGCCGTGCGTACCGCTCTTCGCGCATCGCAAGGCTGTGTTGCGTTTGTTCCAGGGCCGGCACCGAGGGCTTCGCCTGGCCAGCCGGCACATAGCCGCCAAGCGCCACGCGCCTAGTGGCTGACCGGCCGCACCTTCAGGGTGGCGCCGTCGAGGCCCACCACCTCCACAGTCGTGCCGGCGGCAAGTGTCACGCCGTCGGCGCTTTCGGCCAGCCAGGATTCGCCATCCACATGGAGCCGGCCGTGGCCGTCGGTCATGGCCGCGTCCAGCGTCACGTGGCGGCCGCGCAGGCGGTCGCCACGGCGGTTGAGCGGCGCTTCGCCGGGGGTGCTGCGCGGCCGCCAGATGCGGCGCGCCACAAAGGTGGCGGGAATCGACAGTCCGGCAAAGGCCAGAAGCTGGAACTGCCAGGCAAAGTCCGGCGCCAGCAACAGGACGAGGCCGACCACCAGAGCGGCGAAGGCCGGCCCCAGCAGCAGGCTGGACGGCACGAAGACCTCGATCGCCACCAGGGCGATGGCGAAGGCCCACCACGCCCAGAACGAGATAGTGCCTAGCCAGTCGGCGATGGTCATGGCCGGGCTCCGTCAGACGCCGTCACGGGCCGCGTCGCGGGCGCCAGACTGGGACCGGCCGTCGGCCAGCGCTTCCCTGGCCAGCTCCGCCACGCCGGCCAGCGCGCCGATGACGCCGGAGGCCTCCAGCGGCATCAGGATCAGCTTCTGGTTGGGCGCGCTGGCGATCTTCTCCAGCGCCTCTGTATAGCGCTGGGCGACGGCGAAATTGACCGCCTGCACGGTGCCGTTGGCGATGGCCTCGGAAATCATGGTGGTGGCGCGGCCCTCGGCCTCGGCCTCGCGCTCGCGCGCTTCGGCATCGCGGAACGCGGCCTCGCGGCGGCCCTCGGCCTGCAGGATGGCGGCCTGCTTTTCGCCTTCCGAGCGCAGGATGGCGGACTGTTTCTCGCCTTCGGCCTGGAGAATCTCGGCCCGCTTTTCGCGCTCCGCCTTCATCTGGCCGCCCATGGCCGCGACCAGGTCGGCCGGCGGCGTCAGATCCTTGATCTCGATGCGGGTGACCTTGATGCCCCAGGGGTTGGTCGCCTGATCGATGACCAGTAGCAGACGCTCATTGATGCTGTCGCGATTGGACAGCACGTCGTCCAGCGCCATGGAGCCGATGACCGAGCGGATATTGGTCATGGACAGGTTGGACATGGCCCGTTCCAGGTCGCTGACCTCATAGGCCGCCTGGCGGGCCATGACCACCTGATAGAAGACCACCGCGTCGCAGCGCACGGTGGCGTTGTCAAAGGTGATGACGTCCTGCGGTGGCACGTCCAGCACGGTTTCGCGCATGGAGATCTTGAAGCCGACGCGATCAACGAAGGGAGTCAGCAGATGCAGTCCGGGATCGAGGGTGCGGGTGTAGCGTCCGAACCGCTCCACCGTCCATTCCTCCGCCTGCGGCACGGTCTTGACCGCGCTCCACAGGATGATGATGGCCCCCGCCAGAACAACGAGAACGAATAGGGTGAATGCGCCGGGAATGAACGGTTCCATGAATGCTGCCCCTCTGTGACCCGGCAAGAAGTCTAGGCTGTGCGGCGACCGGATGCCAGCGCGGGTGGCCGCCCCGGACAGCGGGCGCGGCGCGTGGGCGCGGGCTTGCCGGGCGGGGGGTCGCGCCTATACTGCGCCGCATACGGGCAGACGGCCGCACGGCAGGCAGGCGGTCGCTGGCAGCCAGCCTGCGGCCCGGCCCTTATGCCGGCCTTTATGCCGGCTTGTATGGGAGACGCGGGTGATGGCGGATCAGGTGCGCAAGGTGGTACTGGCCTATTCCGGCGGGCTGGACACCAGCGTCATCCTGCGCTGGCTGCAGGACGTCTATAAGGCCGAGGTGGTGACCTTCACCGCCGATCTGGGCCAGGGCGAAGAGCTGGAGCCGGCGCGGCGCAAGGCCGAGATGCTGGGCATCAAGGAGATCTTCGTCGAGGATCTGCGCGAAGAGTTCGTCCGCGACTATGTCTTTCCCATGTTCCGCGCCAATGCGGTCTATGAGGGGGTCTATCTTCTGGGCACCTCCATCGCCCGTCCGCTGATCGCCAAGCGACAGATCGAGATCGCCCACCAGACCGGCGCCGACGCGGTGGCCCACGGCGCCACCGGCAAGGGCAATGACCAGGTTCGGTTCGAGCTTGGCTACTACGCCCTCGATCCGGACATCCGGGTGATTTCGCCGTGGCGCGAATGGGACCTGACCAGCCGCAGCAAGCTGATCGAGTATGCGGAGAGCCGGCAGATCCCCATCCCGCGCGACAAGCGTGGCGAAGCGCCGTTCAGTGTGGACGCCAACCTGCTGCACATCTCGGCCGAGGGCAAGGCGCTGGAAGACCCGTGGATCGAGCCGGAAGAGCACGTCTATTCACGCAGCGTGTCGCCGGAAGAGGCGCCCGACCGGCCGACCTATGTGGAAATCGATTTCGCGCGCGGCGATGCGGTGGCGGTGGACGGCGAACGCCTGTCGCCGGCCAGCCTGCTGACCCGACTCAACACGTTGGGCGGGGCCAATGCCATCGGCCGGCTGGACCTGGTGGAGAACCGATTCGTCGGCATGAAGTCGCGCGGCGTCTATGAGACGCCAGGCGGCACGATCCTGCTGGCGGCCCATCGCGGCATTGAGAGCCTGACGCTGGATCGTGGTGCGGCGCACCTCAAGGACGAGCTGATGCCGCGCTATGCGGAGCTGATCTATAACGGCTTCTGGTTCTCGCCCGAACGCCTGATGTTGCAGGCGGCCATCGACGCCAGTCAGGCGGAGGTCAGCGGGACGGTGCGGCTTAAGCTGTACAAGGGCAGTGTCAGCGTGGTCGGCCGCAAGTCGGAGCGCACGCTCTATAGTCTGGGCCATGTGACCTTTGAAGAAGACAGTGTCTATGACCAGCGTGACGCCGCCGGCTTCATCCGGCTGCAGGCGCTGCGCCTGCGCCTCGCCGCCCGGCGTGGCCGCAATTAACCGGTTGGGAGCGCGCTTGTCATGAAGGCCGGATTGGCCGTGGTTGTCCTGTCGCTTGGCACCATCGTGCTGTGGGGCCTGTGGGGCTTCTTCGGCAAGCTGGCAATCAATCGCGGCATAGCCGGATCGTCGGTGTTCATGGCCGAGGTGGCGGTGGGCGCGTTGCTGGCGCTGGCTCTGACCGCCTGGTTCCTGGTGGGCGGCCATCTGGGGGCCGGCAGCTTCGGCCCGGGCGCCGCACCGTGGCGGGCCAGCTTCAACGTCTGGGGGGTGCTGTCGGGCCTCGGCCTGGCGCTGGGGCTGCTGCTGTTCTATCTGGCCCTGGAGCTGGGCAAGGCGGCGGTGATCGTGCCGCTGACGGCGCTCTATCCGGTGGTGGCGGTGTTGCTGTCGGTGCTGTTCCTGGGCGAGCGCCTGACCTGGGTGCAGTGGTCGGGGCTGGTGCTGGCGCTGGCCGGCATCCTGCTGCTGGTGTCGGGGCCGGTGGAGGGGGCGACGCCGGAACCAGCCGCTGCGCCGCCGGCCGGCTCACGCGACGCTGGCGCCTAGACCGGCAGCGGCGAGGCGGCGAACAGGAACGGGTGGACCGTCAGCAGCAGGCCATAAAGCACAGCCGTGACGGCGAGGCGGGCGGGACTTATGGCGGCCCGGTCGAAGCGCGTCCGTCCGGCCGCAATGGCGGCGAAGGGCAGGACCGAGGTGGTCAGCGCCACCGGCCCCCAGGCGCCACCCAGAGTCTGGCGCCGACGATAGTCAATATGCGCCATGCCGCCGAAGGCCAGCACGGCAAAGCCGCCGAAGAAGATGAGCGAGGCGCCGTCGCCATTGGCCGCCATGTGGCTGAGTGCCCACAGACCAATGCCCCACAGCATGGGATGGCGGGTGACACGCAACATGCCGGGCGCCGGGTCCTTTGTGGTCTGGGCCGCGGCCTCGCCGCCGACGGCGGTAACCGAGCGCACACTGAGCCCGCCGACCACCAGCAGCAGGGCCGGCGGCATGACCAGCAGCGGTAGCCAGGCGAGCCAGGCCGGCCCGCTCCACACCGGCTGGGCCGTCGCCACGCTATAGGCCATGGCCGACCAGATGAGAGCGGCCGCGGCAAACAGACTATAGCCGGTGCGGAAGCCACCCTCGCCGACGAGGCGGATGAGCGGCCGGCGCACGGTCAGCGACGACAGCAGGAAATGACCGCCGACGAAAACAGCGACGGCCAGAAGCAGGGTGGACAGGCTTTCACTCACAGGTCTGGTTCCGTTATCCGTGGCGGGCCGGTCCTGCTAGAAAAGAACCTCGGCCAGCAGGTCGCGCAGGAAGAACAGGCCCAGGATCAGCACCACCGGCGACAGGTCGATGCCGCCCAGATTGGGCAGGATGCGGCGGATCGGCCGCAGCGCCGGATCGGTAATGCGGTGGAGGAAGTCACCGACCATATAGACAAACCGGTTGGTCGTGTTGATGACCCCGAAGGCGACCAGCCAGGACAGAATGGCCGAGGCAATCAGCATCCAGATGTAGACGGTGATGACGGTGCTGATCAGGTTGAAGAGGGCGACCATGATGGGCCTTTCCGGGCGGGTGCGCTGGACCGGCGGGGGCCCAGATCAGGGAAACTCCAGTCCCGGACCCTAGCCAAGGGGCCGAATCGGCGCAAGCAAGCCGGCCGGCCGCGGGCCGCCCCTCCCGCATCCTTGACAGGCGGGCGCGGCTCTTTCATGTATCGCGGGCCCGGATCGGCCGGTCCGGCGTGGTGCGGGGCCGTAGCTCAGATGGGAGAGCGTCGCGTTCGCAATGCGAAGGTCAGGGGTTCGATTCCCCTCGGCTCCACCACCGCTCTATGGGTCGTCCCTGGCCGGCCCCCTCCGCTCGGTCGCTTCTTTGGTGGGCCGTCAATCGGCTCCTGAGTCCGGTATCAGCGAAGGGCTGCGCAACGCCAGGCGCGCATCTTTCAGCATGGCCCTGTCGTCCATCCGCCAGACGGGATCGCGTTCGGGATCAAAGTCCGGCTCCAGCGCGCGAATGCGCGCGAGAAGCGGTGGGTGGGTGGCGAACAGACCGGCGAAGCCGCCGGCGGCTTCGGCAAAGAACATGTGCCGCGCTTCTTCCGCATGAGGGTTGGCCATGCGGCTGCCGGCGCTGGAGGCGCCGATCTTTTTCAGAGCCTGCGCCAGACCCTGGGGATTGCGGGTGAACTGCACGCCACCGGCGTCCGCCAGGGATTCACGACGGCGCGACACCGCGCTTTGCAGAATGCGCCCGGCCAGGACCCCCACCAGTGACAGGATGAACAGGCTGATCGCCAGCACCGCGATCAGCGCCATGCCCTTGCCGCCGCCCCGCCCCCCGCCGCGGAACCGGCTTGCGCGCAACATGGAGCGGCCGATCCAGTGCAGTATCACCAGGCCGAACACCATGCCCATGAGCCGTGTATTCAGGCGCGTGTCGTAGTGGGCGATGTGGGCCATCTCGTGGCCGATGACCCCGGACAGTTCCGCGCGATTGAGCCGGGCGAGCGCCCCATGGGTGACACCGATAGCCGCGCGTGACGGATCGCCGCCGGCGGCGAAGGCGTTGATGCCTGCTTCGTTCCTGACGACGAAGGCGCGGGGCGGCGGCAGGCCGGCGGCGATGGCCATTTCCTGAACCACATTCAGGTAGCGCCGCTGATACGGGTTCGTCGCCTGCTCCGTCACTTCCTCGCCACCCAGAGCCCGCGCCACCGTGGCGCCATCGCCGCCGAGGGTGGCGACACGGATCAAGGCCACAAGAGAAATCGCGCCGATGATCAGCCCGGCGGTGACCAGCACCGTCGGGAGGTGGAGGGAAAAAGTCAGCGTTTCGTCGCCGCCCCGCATGTGCAGCAACACCGATGCCAGTAGTCCAAGGGCGCCGCCGATGACCACCACCAGGACCGTGAAACCCAGCACCAGCAGGGCCGACGCCCGCCGCGCCCTTTGCTGGGCGGCGCGGAAATCAAAACCGGACATGGCCCTGTTCCCTGGCGTTGCGACCGCTCACTCAGCGGAAGGAGACGTCAGGGGCCTTGCCGATCGCTTCCCGGTCGGCGAATTCCAGCATGCCGACGGTGGTGAAGCCAAACTGCCGCGCGATCAGGTTCGAGGGCACGGTCTCGACCGCGTTGTTGTAGCTCATGGCCGCGTCGTTATAGGCCTGGCGGGCATAGGCCACGCGGTTTTCCGTGGAGGACAGCTCTTCCTGGAACTGCATGAAGTTGGCCGACGCCTTGAGGTCGGGATAGGCTTCCGACAAGGCGAACAGGCGACCGAGCGCGCTGCCCAGCAGGCCTTCCGCCTGGCCGAGCTGGAGCATGGCCGCAGCGTCGCCTGCCGTCCCGCTGAGCCGGGCGCGCGACTGTTCCGCATGATCACGGGCTTTGATCACCGCCTCCAGAGTCTCGCGCTCGTGCGCCATATAGCCCTTTACCGTCTCCACCAGCTGCGGGATCAGGTCGTGGCGACGCTTTAGCTGCACGTCAATCTGGGCGAAGGCATTGACAATGGCGTTCCGCAACCGGATCAGGCGGTTGTAGAGGCCGATGCCCAATGCGACGACGGCGACGGCGACCAGTCCAATGATCAGAAGTTCCATGGGGACGACCTGTAGCTGAGCAGAACCTGTCTGTCAGGCACTGTAGCAACCGGCATTGACGCGGGCATAGGCTTAATCAGCCGCGCTTTCGCTCGCGCGTTCCCCCCGCCGGGATTTGCACGGGTCTGAGGTCGCCGCATCGGCCGATGGCCGTCCGCTTGCCTATGGTGTGGCGCGCGTCCGCAAAAGGGTTCGCAGTTCTTTATCGAAGCGGGCGCCGTCCAGTTTGCAGTCGGTGACAATGGCCCGGGCGAACCTGGCGCCAAGCAGGTTGCAGTCAGAGAAATCCGCACCATTGAGATGGGCGCTGGCGAAGTCGGTTTTCTCCGCATTGGCGCCGGAAAAACGCGTAGCCACAGTGCGCCCGGTCAGGTCGCCGCCAGCATCGCGCATGGCAACAGGGCGGGACTGAACGCCGCGCAGTCGCGCGCCGCCCAGATTGCACCCGGAGAAGTCGGCGCCGGAGATATCGCAACGGGACAGGTCCGCGCCCTCCAGATTGGCGTTGCGGCAGGATGCCAGCTTCAGGGTCGAACCGGTCAGCCTGGACCCGGCCAGGTTGGCGGACGTAAGGTCAACGGCGCTGAGATCCAGGTTTCTAAGGTCCGCCTTTTGCAGGTCATGTCCCGCCAGTTCGGCGCGCGCGCCCCTTTGGCCATTTGTCGTGATCCACGTCTGGTGGCGCAGCACCACCTCCCTGATGTCCTCAGGCACATTGGCGACGGAAGCGTCCGTATCCGTGTCGCGGGAATCGGCGCGGCTCAGATCAACCCCGTCCAGTATGGCGCCACGCAGGTTCGCGCCGCGCATGTGGGCCCCCTCCACATTGGCGTCGGTCATGTTGGCGCCGGTCAGGTCGACCTCTGTCATGCGGGCGTTCCTGAGATCGGAATGGCTGAGATTCGCTCCCGAGAGGTTGGTGCGGAACAGATTGGCTTCGCTGAAATCGCTCCCCGCGAGCCAGGCCATTTCCAGATTGGCGTGAGCTAGGTTGGCCTGGGAAAAATTGCCGCCCGACGCGTCGCTGTTGGGATATGCGGGCGAGCGAATCTGCATTTCTTCGTCAAAGACCACGCCGGGCCGCAGGTCCGCGCCCTGCAGGTTGGCGCCTGAGAAGTTGGCGCGCCGCACGACGGCACCGCGCAGGTCGGCGTTGGACAGGTCGGCGTTGGAAAAATCACAGTCATCAAGGGCGGCGGCGAACAGGTCGCAGGAGTTGAGCCGGGCGTTACAGAGGCTGCTGCCATTGAGGTTGGCCAGGGACATGGAGGCCTGTTCGAGATTGCACCCGGACAGGTCCATGCCCCGCAGATCCCGGCGCTTGAGGTCGGCGCGCCGCCCGCCCGGACGGCCGCTCAGGAAACGAGCATGGCTGGTCAGCAGAGCGGCAAGGTCCGGCGGGATCATGGTGGGGGCGTCTCCTGCCACAGCCTAACGCCGTGGTTGCCGCCACAGGAAGCGGAATGTGCCGAACGCCCGGCCGCGTGACACTATGGCACGTGTGACACTATGGCCGCGCGTGTTGCCGGGTCCGGCGCGCCGGCCGGCGCGGCCGGCCTCCGTCAGCTACCGTCGCGACGGACAGTGTTCGTCAGGCGATAAAGCGCTCACGCTCGCGGGTCAGATCCCTGAGCCGTGGCAGGCTGCGCAAATTCTCCGCTGCCCGGTCAGGGAAGACGAAGTTGGGACTGCGGTCGAAGCTGTACAGCAAAATCATGCGCGGCTTGACCGTCTTGCCTACCGGCGCCACGCGGTGCAGCGACAGATTGCCGTTGAAGAACACGAAGGTACCGGGTTCCAGCGGTGGCCGTTTGGCGTGACGGTCCGGGTCGTGCAGCACCTTCGCCACATCGTCGAGGCGCTCGTCTTCCAGGGTGCGGATATAGGGGGCGTATTCGAACTCTCCGCCCTCGTCCGGCTTTTGCAGCAGAAGTGAAATCACCCCGTCATTGCCATCATAGTGCCAGCCGTCCGTGTCGCCTTCCCCTTCGATCTTCATGGTCATGGCCAGGTGCGGGCACTGGCTGGGATACATGGTCTCGGCGCCGAAGACCTGGCGGACAAACTCGGTCAGCGCAGGCCACAGGAACAGCGTCCGGCTCGGCCCTTCGTTAGGAAAGCAGTGATTGATGATGCGTGCGAACCGGTTGGGGAAAATCACGTTGCGCGGATGATCAGGCGGCAGGGAGTCGTCGCCGGCCGGTTGAAAGAAGAGATTGCGCCGGGTGTCGGTATAGACCGCATCAGGCATCAGCGGCTGCGCCTCGTCGAGCATCTGCCGGATCGCTTCGGGCCGCAGAAAGCCCGGCAGGCTGCACAGCGCATGCTCCGCCAGATCGCGGCGGCACTGGGCAACCAGGGCCTGGCCGGCCGGTGACGTCAGGTCGTGAATCGGATAGCGCTCGGTATCGACGAGTCCCATCGCCATCGCATTGCAGGTCACCGGCATCGAGCCCTCCCCCGGGAAACGTAAATTAGCGGGCGGAGCGTGTGCCAAGTCCGGGCCTGCGCGCAAGGGCTTTCGGTGCCGGTCAGTCCCGCGGACGGACCGGCGGCGGGGTGGCGCTCAGGGCTGGCGGGTGGCCGGGCGAGCCGGCGGGTGGGCGGCCGGCCGGACGGGCGTCCCCCGCCGGACGCAGCGGCGCGATCTCGCCCTCGATGTCGGCGCCGTTCTCGATCTCGATCCGGCCATAGCGGATGGTGCCGGTAAGCCGCGCCGAACGGCGCAGAATCAGGCGGTCGCGGACGGTCAGGCTGCCATCGAAAGCACCCGCGATGTCGGCACTGTCCAGGTCCGCCATGCCACTGAACGCGCCATCGGGGTGAACGTCCATATGACGGCATCCGGACAGCCGCGTCTCCACAAAGCCCTCCACCACCAGGGTGTCACAGTGGTCGATCTCCGCCGCCACATGGATGTCGCGGCCGACCACCAGGGTGCGGCTATTGGCCTGACCGGCCGACTCTTCCTCGTTGCGGCCATAGGGGGCGATGACCCGGGGCGGCATACCGTAAGTAGTGGGCAGACCAAGGCTGGGTCGTCGCGGCGGCAGGGAATCGGAACGGGACATGACAGCCTCCTGTGGCACGGGAGGCAGGCGCAGTGGGCCTGCAGGGGGCTATAGTCGCCACCCAAGTTTGGGAAAAATAAGGCGGTGTGCGAGCGGCGTGGCGCCGCCGGACCATCAGGTGGCGCGGCGCAGCAGACGGCTGGTCAGAATCGGTCCACCAATCTCAAAGATCACGGTGGAGGTAATGGCGACGGTGATGAGGATGGCGGCGGCGTCCGGAAAGCGCTCGCCGGCCAGCAAGGCCATGCCCAGCGCAACGCCGGCCTGTGGCGTCAGGGCCAGTCCTACCGCCGGTGTCACATCGGCCGGCCGGGCCCGGCCAAGACGGGCCCCGGCCCAGCCACCTAGGACGCGGCCCAGCAGGCGGAACGCGATGAACGCGGCGGTCAGCCCGGCGACATCCAGGGCCCGGGCCATATCCAGCTTGGCGCCGGCGAGAACGAAGAAGAAGACGAGGAACGGCCAGTCCACCTGCTCGATCTCGCGGAAGGACTGGGTGTGGTGGGGCGCCAGATTGGCGATGACGGCGCCGGTGGTCATCGCCGCCAGCAGGGGCGAGACCTCCAGCCAGGTGGACAAACCGGCGACCAGCAGCACGACGGCGATGGCCTCGGTCTGGGTCGGCTGACCGCTGCGCAGGCGACCGGTCATATAGGCGGCCGGTCCGCCGATGGCCGCCCCCAGCATCAGGGCGCCGCCCAGTTCCCACCCGGCATGGGCCAGCGCCACCACACCGTCGGCGGTGACCAGCCAGCCGGCGAGGGCGAGCGCCAGGCCGAACAGGATGATGCCCCAGGCATCATCAATGGCCACCACATCCAGAAGCAGCCGGCCGAGGGTGGATTTTGCGGCACCATCACGGACCACCTCGCGCACCGCCGCCGGATCGGTTGCGGCGGCCATGGCGCCCAGCGCCAGAGCGACGGTGACCGAAGCCCCGACCATCAACATGCCGGCGCCGACGATGAGGGTGCTGCCAATGGCCACGGCAAGCGACAGAATCAGGACCCGGCCACCGGTCTTGCGCAGGCGCGATACCTGCAGGTCGCCGCCCAGCAGGAAGGCGACCATGACCAGGGCGACGGTGACGAGCGGCTCCTCCAGCGGCCCCAGCAGGGTGACGCCAGGGGTCAGGCCGCCGAGGCCGCCCCAGTCACGCACCAGGGCGATGGCCACGCCCAACAGAACCAGGGCCGAGATGCGCGGCAGGCCAAGCCGCCGGCACAGCGTATCAGCGCCGATCGAGATCGCCAGGATGGCGCCCATGATCAGCAGGACGGCCGTGGCGGAACCGATGTCCGGTAAGGCGATCATGACTGTCACTATAGAAGATCAGGCGTCGTAGTGGATCGGGCGGGCGACCCTGGCCTCAGCGGACTCCGCAAACCCCATAGCACAGCCGCGGCCGCAGAGACGGCCGGGGCTGGCCATGGGCGGCGCCCCATGCGGTATCAGGCGGGCAGCGCGGCCAGGCCCGATGACCGTGGTGCTCTGTGCGGGCTCGCTATGCGGGCTGACTATTTGGGTTGAGCGACCAGCCGCAGATAGGGCTTCAGGGTTTTCCAGCCGCCCGGAAACTTCTTCCTGGCGTCCTCGTCCGACACGGTGGGGACGATGATCACCTCCTCACCGGGCTGCCAGTTGACCGGTGTGGCCACCTGATGGCGCGCCGTCAACTGGATTGAATCGAGAACCCGCAGCACTTCGTCGAAATTGCGCCCGGTGGTCATTGGGTAGGTGAGGACCAGCTTGATCTTCTTGTCCGGCCCGACCAGAAAGACCGAGCGCACGGTGGCGTTGTTGGCGGCGGTGCGGCCGTCAGACGACTCGCCGGCATCGGCCGGCAGCATGTCATAGAGCCGTGCGACCTTGAGATCGGAATCGCCGATCAGCGGATAGTTGACCGCGTGGCCCTGGGTCTCTGCGATGTCGCCGACCCATCGCTTGTGGTCGGCCACGGGATCGACGCTGAGACCGATGATCTTGCAATGGCGTTTGGCGAACTCATCCTTGAGGCCGGCAAGATAGCCAAGCTCCGTGGTGCACACCGGCGTGAAGTCTTTGGGGTGGGAAAAGAGGATGGCCCAGCCGTCGCCGATCCAGTCATGAAACTTTATCGGGCCCTCGGTGGTATCGGCGGTGAAGTCCGGTGCGATGTCATTGATGCGAAGTGTCATGGAACGGCCTCGTTAGTGGGGGGATGGCTTTATTCGGAAACGCCGGCAAGCGGCACTTGGCAATGGCCGCAAGCGGCGGCGCAGGATCGGCGGTGCAGGACAGGCCAAGGGCCCAGCAGGACCGCGGAAGGCGCGACGATGCTAAACCCGGCGGCGGGGCGAAGACTATCCGCAGTTTCAGTCATGCGGACCATGACTTGAGCTAGGGTCGCGGGCGCCGCGAGCCGGCCCCGCGCCTGTTCCGGCGTCGCCGCCTGCGGCGGCGGCCAAAGCCGGGCGGGTCAGCCTTCAGCCAGATGGGCGTCAAGCCGGTCGAACAGAGCAGCGAAGGCCTGGCCGGCCCGGCCGCGATGGGTGACGGCGCGAGCGGCCGACAGATTGACCCTGGCGTCGCCGACCACAACAAGCCCGACCATGCCGGCCGCCGAATGGGGCACACAGCGATAGCCATATACCCCTTCGCTTGTCAGGGTGGCGCTGACCGGCTGGCCGATAGCGCCCCGCCAGGTTTCGCCGCCGGGCGGCACCATGCCATCCACCGAAATGCTGTTGTGGCCCTGATCAACCGGCACGAACCGCACCTGGTCGCCCGGCTGGATGAACAGCAGGTCGGGGCTGAACACGAACTGGCGGTTGTCGGCGCCGATATTGCGCATCTCAATCCGGTGGTCAGCGGCCAGCGCCGCCGGCACCGGCAGCAGCAGGGCCGAGGCCGCGAGCAACGGCACCGCGCCAAGCAGCCGGCGCCGCAGCGGGTCGGGCGTGAGGATCGTTCCCATGGTGTGCTGGTCTCCGTTGCCGGTCAGTCGGTATTGGCCAGGCGGTAACAGGCGGTCATGGGCGAAGGCGAAGTCGCCGCCCGGGGGCGGCAGTGTGGCAGGCAATGCAGCCGGTATCCATGCCTGTGGCGACGCGGCCGGCAATGCGCATGCCGATTTGGTAGGTGAAGACGGCGCCGGCGGAATCGTATCGCGCCCGGAACCAGTTGTCGGTGTCTGGTCATAGCCAGCTTCACGCTGGAACAAGACGGTGATGCCGGCGGCGGCAATTATCCGGATATGGCACAGCCTGCGCATCCCGGTTTCTCCCACGGGGGTCGGTCCGGCCGGCCAACACACGACGCCGTCTGCCGATTCGGCCAACTGAGTTTGTTCAGCGTCCTGCGGTCTGCCGCTTACGGGAAAATCGTGTTGGCGTGAAGGTCGCCGGGCCCGGCTGACGATTGCGTGTGCGGCAGCGCTGGCGGCGGCGGCACAATCGGCTAGAGTCCGTTCGAGCGGATGAGGGAGGCGGGCATGGATCTCGGATTGACCGGCAAGACGGCTCTGGTGTGCGCCGCCAGCAAGGGGCTGGGCCGGGCGTGCGCCATGGCGCTGGCGGCGGAGGGTGTGCACGTCACGATTACCGCGCGCACTCCATCGGTCCTTGAGGCGACAGCGCAAGACATCCGCGCCGCCGCGCCGGATGTCACCGTGACTACCGTGACCGGCGACATCGCCAGCGAGGAGGGGCGCGCCACCGCGCTGGCTGCCTGTCCGGCGCCGGATATTCTGGTCAATAATGCCGGCGGGCCGCCACGCGGTGATTTCCGCGACTGGGATGAGGGCGTGTGGATGGCGGCGCTGCGCGCCAACATGCTGACGCCGATCTACCTCATTCAGTCTGTGGTGGACGGCATGATCGCCCGCGGTTTCGGCCGCATCGTCAATATCACGTCCTATTCGGTGAAGGCGCCGATCCGCGATCTTGGTCTGTCCAACGGTGCCCGCGCCGGGCTGACCGGCTTTGTCGCCGGCCTGGCGCGGCAGACCGTGCGCCACAACGTCACCATTAACGGCCTGCTGCCGGGCCCGTTCGATACGGACCGCCTGCGCCAGGGCCTGACGTCGCAAGCGGAGATCGAGGCGGCGATCACGCGCAGCGGCCAGGCCAATCCAAGCGGTCGTATCGGCCGGCCGGAAGAACTGGGCCAGGCCTGCGCCTTTCTGTGCAGCGCCGGCGCCGGTTTCATCACCGGCCAGAACATCGTGCTGGATGGCGGTGCTACCGGCTTGACCCTATAGGCTCCACGACCATCGGGCACACACGCCACCACCGACAATCCACCAGAGTTGAGACCCCATCTGAGTTGAGAACGGAGACGTCCATGATCTATGACCACCGCACCTATACCTGCCGTCCCGGCACCATGCCGTTGCATCTGGCGCTCTATGCCAGGCTGGGGTTCAAAGTGCAGGTGCGCCATCTGGGACAGCCGGTCGTGCACGGTTTCACCGATGTGGGCGACGTCAATTCCTTTGTGCACATCTGGGCCTATGACAGTGCGGCGGACCGCACGGCCAAGCGCGCCGCCATGCAGGCGGACCCCGATTGGCAGGCCTATCTGAAGGCGAGCAACGAAGCCGGCTATCTGGTGCGCCAGGAAAACAGGATCCTGGTTCGCGCGCCCTTTCTCGACGACTGAACGGCGCCAGCCAGGCGGTGTGAACGGCGGTGCCGGCGGGTCAGTGCGGCGCGTGATACAGCAGGGTGTCGCCGAGACCGGTGTCATAGGCGAGGCCGGCGGCGGTCAGTTCCAGACCGCGCGGGAATGTGGCCTCCGCGATCAAGCCCTTGCGCGTGAGCGCCTGCCACACGGACGGGTTGGCGAGACCGGTGGCATCCTTCGCGCTGACCACCGCATCGCCCAGATGAAAATGGTCGCCATGGGCGTGCGGCAAGTGCAGCAGCCGCACACTGCCCTCCGCGCTGCCGGGCCGGGTGGCGTCGGGCAGTTGCGCCACCGCCTGGAACAGGGTCAGCGTGCGGAGCTGCAACGGGTTCAGCTTGAGCGGGTTGGTGCGTGGTGCCATGGCGGGTGTCCGAATGGTCGTGGGAGGCCGATCCTAGCGCGCCGGCGGCTTAAGGGGAGGTATCGTCGCGCCGGGTCGGCGGCCGCAGAGAACCGGCAGAATGGCAAGAGACAGTTTCGGCATGGCCGCAAACGCTTTCCGACTGTGACGATGGGGATGGCGAGCGGACCGATGTGGGTGCCCTGTTTGTTCACCGGGGCCCGGTCGGTCGCCCGCTCACGCCATGTCCCTGTAGGCGACCATGTCAGGCGGCGCAACCCGGTCAGCCCCAACCGGTCAGCCCCGGCGGGATAACGGCGGCAGCGGATGGTCTCTTCAGGGCATGTCCGGCTGGCCGCGCAGGCGGGCCACGGCGGCCTGCCACGCCGGCGACACCAGAGACGCCAGGTCGGCCGGCAGATGGCGGCGGCGGATGCCGCCGCGCAGCGCGCCGGCGGCGGTTTCGCCCCACTCCACGGCGAAGCCCGGGGGCAGGGGCCGCGAGCGGTCCGGTGTCGCCAGCCACAGGCGATAGAGCAAGCGGCCGCCGGCCGCCGGATCATCGCGGAAGGCGGTGCGGCCATGATAGGTCACATGGCTGTTGAGGAACTGAATGTCGCCGGCGGCGAAATCCATGGCGAAGCTCATTTCATCCTGCAGGCGATGCAGCATTTGGAGTGCTTCTTTCTGCAGTGCGGTAAGACGCGGCACGCCCGGGGCATCCTGCGCCATCTCTACGCGCACCGGCGAATAGGCGCTGGCGAAGCGGCCATCGGCGAGGCCCCAGACGGGCTGGTAATAGATACGATTACCGTCAGCATCCGCATGGCCTTCCGGCCGGCAGAAAGGCAGGGGTTCCGACAGCACCGCCGCCAGGTCCGGCCGCTGGCGCAGCATGGCGTTGAAGATCGCCTGGCTGCTGGCGATACGGCTGGCGCCGCCCTCGGCCGCCGGGCGCAGGCACAGCAGGCCGACCACGTCACACAGGTCGGTGTGGAAGCGCAGCGGTCCCGACGATGAAACCCGCGCCTGGTTGGTCAGTGTGCCGCCGCCGTCACTGGCCAGGGTGTTGCGCTGTCCCACATAGCTGGCGCCGCTGGCCGACTCGTCGCGCACCCAGCCGATGAGCCGGCCGACCGGGTTCTGGTGGACCGGCAGACCGAGATGGCGCGACAGGCCCCAGAAGACGATCCAGGCCTGGTCTTCGCTCCACCGCTCCACCGGCAGGCCGGACAGGCGAATGACGCCGCAGCCGGATTCCAGCTCCTCGCCGATTTCGTCGAGTAGCGGCCGCAGGGCGGGCAAGGGGAAATCCTCGCGACGGATATCCAGCAGGCCAAGCCCCCGCGCCTCGACGGCGGCGAGAGCGGCGTCGAGTTCGGCGATCTGCGGCGGTGTCAGGCGTCGCTTCCAGTGGTCGCGCCGGGCCATGTCCGCACCGCTCCAGGCAGAGGGACCCTCAACGGCATGGAGCGCGATCATCGACTGTGGGCTCATGGGGCGGGCTCCTGCATGACGGGCCAGAGGTGCGGCCGGGCCAAGGGTGCGGCCGGGCCCGGCCGGCGGTCAAGCGTCGCGGCGGATATCAGGGCAGTTCCTGGCGGATGCGGGCCAGCGCGTCTTCGAGGGCGGCGCGCTCGGCCGAGTCTGGCGGCAACAGACCGGCCAGCCGCGACCAGTGCGCTTCGGCCGCGACCCAGCGTTCGCCCCGCGCCGCCGCCAGACCCAGCACATAAAGGGCATTGGGGTTGCTGCCGTCGAGCGCCAGGACCCGCTCCATGACGGTGATCAGCGCCGGTGGAATGGCGCCGTCCGCCGGTTGGTCGGCCAGCAGGGAATCCGCATAGGCGAGCTGCACCGCGATGCTGTCCGGCGCACGCTGCGCCGCCTCGGCAAAGGCGGCCTGGCCATCGGCGATGCGGCCCTGGACCAGGCGGGCGCGGCCAAGGCGCAGCCACCCTTCCACATCATCGGGTGCGGTGGCCAGGCGGGCAGCGAGCCCGTCCACCATCTGGCCGATGGCGGCGTCCTGTTCTTCCGCGCTCATGGCGTCGAAGGCGGTGCGCTGCTCCGCTGACAACAGGGGGGCACCGCCGGCTGGGCCGGGGCCGATGGCGCGGCCGGCCATGGGCAGGTCCGGCAGGCCGGGGACACCGTGCTGGCTGTAGGTGGCCCAGGCGAGCAGCGGCAGGGTGACAGCCAGAACACCGGCCAGCAGCACCCGGCGGGCCGGATTGAGGCCCCGGCGGCGGCGGTCGGTCAGGGTGAACAGCCGCCGTGCTTCTGTCGCGCGCAGGCGCTGCGCCTCGTCATCGCTCAACATGCCGGCTGTGCGGCGCGCCTCAATATCGGCCAGGGTGTGGCGAGCCGAGGCCAGTTCATCGGCCGGCACCACACCGGGTCCGCCGCCATCGCCGGTGCTGGCGCCTGGCCGGCGCAACAGTGGCAGGGCGATCATGCCGACGGTGACGAGGCTCAGCAGGCCGGCGACGAGCCAGAGAGTCACCGGCTCTCCGGCGTGTTGACCGCCGCCAGCATGGCGGCGAGGCGCGCCTCCTCGGCCGGGGTGAGTGAATCACCGGAGGGTGCGGCGTCGCCGGGCCGGTGGTCACGACGACCGAGCCACAGCCAGAGAGCGCCCACGGCAATCAGCAGGGCCAGCGCCGGCGTGATCCACAACACCAGATTGGCCAGGGTGAAACGCGGCCGCAGCAGGACGAACTCACCATAGCGCGCCACCAGGAAGTCCAGCACCTGATCGTCATTGTCGCCGGCGACGAGCCGTTCGCGCACCAGAAGACGCAGGTCGCGGGCCAGGGGCGCGTTGGAATCGTCGATCGACTGGTTCTGGCAAACCAGGCAGCGAATGTCGGCGCTCAACGCCCGGGCGCGCGCTTCCAGCGCCGGGTCGGCCAGCACTTCATCGGGCTGTACGGCCAGCGTCGGCGCGGCCAGCAGCAGAAAGGACACGAGCAGTGCGGCGAGGGTGGCGGCGAGGCGGGTCATGGAGTTGCCACCAGACTTTGCAGCAGAGGCAACAGTGTGTGGTTCCACTCCGCATCACTGAGCGGGCCGGCCAGGCGGTAGCGGATGATTCCGTTGCCATCAATGACGTAGGTCTCTGGCATGCCATAGACGCCGAACTCGATGCCGGTGCGACCCTCCAGGTCGGCGCCGATGGCGCGGTAGGGATTACCCAGCTCGGTCAGCCAGGCAGTGGCGTCCCCGGCGCTGTCTTTGTAGTTGATGCCATAGACCGGCCAGTCGGCGGCGATGCGGGTGACCAGCGGGTGCTCGGCCCGGCACGGCGCACACCAACTGGCGAAGAAGTTCACGAGAACCGGCTGGCCGGCCGCCGCCGTCTGGCGCAGGACAGTGGCGGACAGGCCGCCCGCCGCCGCTTCATCTGCCGCCGTGTCGGCGGCGGCATCTATACCGCCACCGCCAGCAATGGCCGGCAGATCGAAGGCCGGCAGCGGCTGGCCGATCATGACCGACGGCAGGTCATGCGGGTTTTCGCCCAGCCGTGTCAGGAAGAGGACCGCCAGGGCGGCGAAAGCCAGCGGCAGCAGAAGATAGAGAAGACGGCGGAGGGTGGGCATGGCTCAGGTGTTGGCTGTCCGTGGCGCGACGGCAGTGGCCGGCGCCTGCGGTTGTGTGTGCGGTTGTGTCCGGGGTTGCGGTTGGCGGCGCCGGCTGGCCAGGGAGACCATGCCGCCCAGCGCCATGACCGATGTGCCGAGCCAGATCCACGGCACCAGCGGATTGTGATGCAGGCGGATGGTATGGCCCCCGGCACCGTCGGATTCGCCAATGACCGCGTAGAGATCGGCCAACCAGGTGGTGTGGATGGCGGCTTCGGTGGTGGTATCGCGGGCCACCGGATAGAAGCGGCGTTCGGGCGCCATGCGGGCATAGGGCTGGCCATCGCGCAGCACGGTGATGGTGCCGCGCTCGGCCACATAATTGGGTCCGGGAACCTGACGCGCGCCATCGAAGCGGAAGGTGTAGCCGGCCACAACCACGGACTCGCCGGGGCGCATGACCTGAATGGACTCGCTTTCCCAGGCGCTTGATGCGGTGACGCCGGCAACGAACAGGGCCAGGCCAAAGTGGGCCAGGCTCATGCCCCAGGCGCGGCCCGGCAGGCCGCGGGCGCGGGCCAGGGACTGGGCCAGGGGCAGGCGTCCGAGAGCGGTGCGTTCGCCAAGCTCACTCAGCACGCCAGCGGCGAGCCAGACGGCCAGCGTCATGCCGATTACCGGCCAGGGATTGAGACCGGCCAGCCACAGGCTGAGCGCGGCGGCGGCGATTGCCGCGGCGAAGGCGAGACGCAGGCGGCTGGCGGCGCGCAGCAGGTCACCGCGCCGCCAGGCCAGCAGCGGGCCGAAGGGCAAGGCGATCAGCAGCGGCACCATCAGCGGCACGAAGGTGGCGTTGAAATAGGGCGCGCCAACACTGACCTTGGGCCCGCCGACCGCGTCCATCAGCAGCGGCCACAGGGTGCCGACGAAGACGGTGAGAGCGCCCACCGCCAGCAGCAGGTTATTGAGGACCAGCGCGCCTTCGCGACTGACCGGATCAAACGCGCTCCGCGCCCGCAGGGCCGGTCCGCGCACAGCGAACAGGACCAGCGCACCGCCCACCGCGGCGGCGATGAGACCCAGAATGAAGAGGCCGCGACCGGGGTCGCTGGCAAAGGCATGGACGCTGGAGAGGACGCCGGAGCGCACCAGGAAGGTGCCGACCAGAGCGAGGCCGAAGGCAAGCACGGCCAGCAGCACGGTCCAGCTCTTGAGCGCGTCGCGGGTGGCGGTGACGGCGACCGAATGGAGCAGGGCGGTGGCGAACAGCCAGGGCATGAAGCTGGCATTCTCCACCGGGTCCCAGAACCACCAGCCACCCCAGCCCAGCTCGTAATAGGCCCACCACGAGCCGAGCGCGATGCCCAGCGTCAGTGACGACCAGGCGAGCAACGCCCATGGTCGCATGGCGCGGGCCCAGGCCTGGTCGACCCGGCCTTCGATCAGACCGGCGACGGCAAAGGCGAAGGTCATGGAGAGGCCCACATAGCCGAGATAGAGCAGGGGCGGATGGAAGGCGAGGCCCGGATCCTGCAGCAGCGGATTGAGGTCGCCGCCATCGACCGGCGCCGGCACCAGGCGGCGGAAGGGATTGGAGGTAAGCAGGATGAAGGCGAGAAAGCCGCTGGCCACCATGCCCTGCACGGCCAGGGCGCGGGCCACCAGCCGCTCGCCGGCCTGACGACTGAACAGCGCCACCAGCCCGCCATAGAGGGCCAGGATAAGAACCCACAGCAGCATGGAGCCTTCGTGATTGCCCCACACGCCCGACACTTTGTAGAGCAGCGGTTTGAGGGTGTGCGAATTCTCTACAACTACCGCGAGGGAAAAGTCGCTGGCGACGAAGGCGCGGGTCAGGATGACAAAGGCAAGGGCAATGAGGGCGAACTGGGCCAGCGCCGCCGGCCGTCCCACCGCCATCAGCCGGTCGTCGCCGCGAGCGGCGCCGATCAGCGGCACCAGCGACTGGGCCAGGGCCACCGCCAGGGCCAGGGCCAGGGCGAAATGGCCGATCTCGTTGAGGGGCAGCATGGACACCGGCCCGGCCCTAGGGAGCGGGCTCGAGAGTGACGGCGCGGGGCGCTTCGCCATCGGCTACGTGGCCGGCGCGGCGCAGGGCGTCCGCCACCTCCGGCGGTAGATAGGTCTCGTCATGCTTGGCCAGGACTTCATCGGCCCGGAACACCCCGGTCGGGTCCAGTCGTCCCTGCGCGACGATGCCCTGACCTTCGCGGAACAGATCGGGCAGCACACCGATATAGACCACCGGCAGGGATGTCTGGGTGTCGGTGACGACAAAACGGACGCCACCGGATTCGCTCAGTTGCTCGACGCTGCCGTCGGCGACCAGACCGCCAAGGCGGATCACCCGGTCGCCCGAGGCCGCGCCCGACGCCAGGTCGCTGGGGCTGTAGAAAAAGACCAGGCTGTCCTCGAAGGCGTTGAGAACCAACAGGGCCGCGGCGCCAAGGACGCTCATGGCGGCCAGCAGAATGGCCAGTCGGCGACGCTTGCGGCTCATGATCGTCGGCGCACAGAGGCGGCGCGCTCGGCCTCGGCGGCGCTCAGCGCCCGTTCATAGCGGCGCATGGCGCGCCATGCGGCGAGGACGCTGCCGGCGAGCAGGAACAGGGCCAGGCCATAGGCCGGCCAGACATAGGCCGCATGACCGCCCATGGCGACCCAGGTGGTCAGGCTGTCCACGGCCAGCCCCTAACCCGCCGCCATGGCCAGCGCGGCGAGGCGACGGCGGGCCAGCTCAGCCCGCAGGCGCATCAGGGTGGCGGTCAGGTAGAGAGCCATATAGCCGGCGGCCATGATCAGCAGCGGCCACAGCATGGTGGGATGGATGGTCGGCCCGTCGAAGCGAAAGACGCTGGCCGGCTGATGCAGTGTGTTCCACCAGTCCACCGAGAACTTGATGATCGGCACGTTGATGACGCCGACCACCGCCAGGATGGCGGCGGCGCGCTGGCCTCGCTCTGGCTGATCGAAGGCGTCCTGCAGGGCGATGAAGCCGAGATAGAGGAAGAGCAGCACCAGAACCGACGTAAGGCGCGCGTCCCATACCCACCATGTGCCCCAGCTTGGCTTGCCCCATAGTGCACCGGTCGCCAGGGTCAAGACGGTGAAGATGGCGCCGATCGGGGCAGAGGCGCGAGCGAAGAGATGCGCCACCGGGTGGCGCCAGACCAGCGCCACGGCAGAGGCCAGGGCGACCCCCACATAGGCCATCAGCGCGGTCCAGGCGGCCGGCACGTGGATATACATGATGCGCACCGATTCGCCCTGCTGATAGTCGGGCGGCGAGACAATCAGAGCCAGGCCGAGACCGATCGTCAGCAGGATCGCAGCGGCGCCGGCGGTCCACGGCAGGAGGCCTACCGCCAGCCGACGGGCGACGGCGGGGCGGGCGAAGCGATGCAGGCTCTGGCGTTCAGTCATGGCCGGTTCCCGGTCGGTGCAAGGCCAGCCGTGCGAATCCGGTGCGCGCGTCTGGCAGCACGGGTCTAGCCTGACTCAGGCCCGGTGCGCCATGGCCCGGTGGTGACATGGGATCACGGTGGCGGGAGGCGAGAGCCTGCGACGCTGCGTCACACGGGGCGCCACACGCTGCGCCACGCGGCACGTCAGGACGGGCGGCGGGCAGCACGACTATTCCAGCGCCTGGCGCAGGGCGGCGCCGCCGGCCCATGGCGCCAGCACCAGACTGCCCAGCAGCAGGCCGCCAAGGATCATCAGCGATGGCACCATGCTCTCTCCGCCCAGCGCCCGGGCGACACCGGTCATGGCGAAGATCAGCACCGGCACATAGAGCGGCAGGACCAGCAGACTGAGCAGGATGCCGGCCCGCCTGGCCCCCAGCGCCAGGGCCGCGCCGACGGCGCCGACCAGGCTGAGCGTCGGCGTGCCGAGCAGCAGCGACAGGATCAGCGCGCCATAGGCCTGGGGCGGCATGGACAGGGTGAAGGCGAGAAGGGGCGCGGCCAGCGCCAGCGGCAGGCCGGTGGTCAGCCAGTGAACCGCCACCTTGGCCAGCACGGCGGCGCCCAGCGGCAGCGGCGCAAGGGCCAGTTGATCGAGGCCGCCGTCCGCGTGGTCGCGTTCGAACAGACGCTCCAGCGAGAGAAGGGCGGCGAGCAGGGCCAGCACCCAGAGGATGCCAGGCGCCATGATCGCCAGCAGTTCACGGTCCGGCCCGACGGCCAGGGGAAAGAGCGTCACCGCCAGAGCGAAGAAGACGATCACCGTCAGGGAATCAGACCGCTCACGCAGGGCACTCCGCAACTCGCGCAGAACCAGGGCGCGGAAGCCGCGCACTTCATGAATCAGACGCGGCGGCCGGTCATGGTCTGTCATGGGACGGGCCCGTTCTGGTCAGTCGCGCCGCTCTGGTCGCCAGGTATGGTTGCCGTGCCTGTCGGTCGATCCGACGGGTCGGAGGGCAGAATGTCCGGCGGCAGGGTGTCCGGGGGATAGTCAGGCTCATCCAGGGCCAGCTCACGCGGCGCCGGCAGATCGAGAGCCAGATGGCTGGCGACCACAACCAGCCCGCCGCCGGCGCGGTGGCGAGCCAGCGCCAGTTCCAGCGCCGCGGTGGAATCCCCGTCGAGACCGGTGGTCGGCTCGTCCAGCAGCCACAGCGGCGCCGGTGATACCAGCAGACGGGCCAGGGCCACCCGCCGGCGCTGGCCGGCGGACAGCAGGCGCACCGGAACATCGGCCAATGGCGCTATGGCGAAGGCGTTCAGCGCGCGTTCGATGCGCCGTGCCGCCGGCGCCGCGGCGAGACCATCGAGGCCGCTGGCGTAGCGCAGGGTTTCAACGGTGGTCAGGGCCTGGGTCAGGCCATCGTGATGACCAAGCCAGGCGAGGCGGGCGCGGTGGGCGTCCGGCGCCTGGCTGATATCGCGACCCTGCCACAGGATGGTTCCGCCGGCGGGCGGCAGCAGACCAGCCAGGCAGCGCAGCAAGGTGGACTTGCCGCTGCCGTTGGCGCCGCTCAGCAGCAGGGCCTCGCCACCGTCGAGGGCGAAAGAGACGCGGTCAAGGACCAGACGGCCGCCGCGCCGGCAGGTGAGGGTACGGGTTTCCAGCAGGCTCATGGCCGGTGTCTTAAAACGTATGGCCGGACGGCGCGAGGGGGAACGTATCCCTGCTGCTTGCAGGCGGGCCACGGCCAGCGGTATGGGGCACAAAAAAACGGCGGCTCCGAAGGGGAGTTCGGAGCCGCCTGGGGGCCGGGTCGCAGGGGAACGACCGACCAATGCGCAAACGGTCTGGGGTCAGGAGGTATGCATGTCCTCCGTTTGCCGAACCCATTGTGCCGCTTCATGTGGCGCGTGAAGGACGAGAACATGGCGGAAATGAGACATCTGCTGCCCGGACACGGCCTGACGCCGCCGCCACTTATTCCCGGGCCACCGCCGGCTCAAATGGTGGCGCGGTCGCCGGCATAGACCCGCCGCGCCGCCAGGTCGAACTGTTTTCCCGGTGTGCCATGAAAACACATGGTCAGCGTCAGACGTGGCCGGCCGGGACCGACCGGCGTCACCCGGTGCAGGGAATGGCGGCCATGGAAGAAGGTAAGGGCGCCCGGAGGAATGCGCACCTGCCGCACATGGCCATTACGACCGGCCGCAACCTCGCGCTCCGTGGCCGGCCCCGCCTCGCGGCTGTTACGGGCGAACTCAAACACGCCACCACTGTCCGAGTCCTGTAAGACCATGGTGACGGCCGTATCCATGGTGTCGTAGTGCCAGCCCAACTCGTCGCCGTTAGCGAAGCTGGTCACGAAACACGAAACGTGGGGATCCTCGCAGGTATAGAAGTGAGGCTCGTTCAGGATGGCGCGGCAGAGAGCGGCCAGCCCATCCCATTCATAGAGCTGCCGCAGCGGCGATTGCGGGCCGAACAGGTCGTAGCTGAGCGCCGACTGAATGCGCATGGGCGTTATGCCCAGGTCGAGATTCTGGGCGAGTGGCGCTGCGTGGCGCACAGCCAGTGGCAGGGCGGCCAGCGCCTCCGTCCGCATGGTCGCCAGCGCATCGCCGGTGATGAAGTTCGGCAGCATGCACAGGCCGGTGGTGTCCAGTTGGCGCCGTGCGGCGGCGATGACGTCGCGCGCGGCCGGCGCTTGCAGATCGCCGATGGGATAGCGTGCGAAACTGACTACCGCCTGCATGGGCCCCGACATGGGTTTTGGCATTGGTGGTTCCGCCTTCAAAGACGAGTGTATTTGATAAAGGGAGTCAGTTTGGCCACCTTGTCGTAAAGGGCCCGCGCATCGGCGTTGAAGTCCTGGGTCAGCCACCAGACATTGGTGACACCGGCGGCATCGGCCGCCTCATAGACCGCCTGAATGAGGGCGCGGCCGATGCCTTTGCCGCGCTGGTCCGGCGCCACATAGAGATCCTGCAGATAGCAGACATCGGCCACTTGCCAGCCGTGACGATGGAAAAGGAAGTGGGTGAGGCCGACCGGCTGCCCGCCGAGCAGCGCCAGCCGGCCCTGAAACTCCCCCGCCGCCCCGCCATTGCCGGCCAGCAGCCGGGCGAAGGTGGTGCGATAGACCTGCTCGTCAACTCTGGTGTCATAGAAGTCGAGATAGGCGGTCCACAGACCACGCCACGGGGCCTCGTCATCGGCGGCCAGCGGCCTGATCTCTGTCGCCTGGCCGGTCATGGATCGCGTGCTTGCGGCGGGTCAGGGGCGTCGGACAGCGTGCAGGTGTCCAACCGGCTGAAGCGGGCAACCGTGCCCTTGTCATCCGTGGTCATGTCCGGGCCTAGCTCATAAGCTCGTCTTCGAAGGGATAGAGCGAGAGGATCTGCGGGCCGCTGTCGGTGATCAGAATCTGCTCTTCCAGCTTGATTCCCTCGGCGCCGTGTTCGGCCCCGATATAGGCTTCCAGGCACAGCGTCATGCCGGACTCGAGCCTGGCCTCAGGCTCGGGCAGGCGGTCCACATTGTTCCAGGTGGGAATGCTTGGATATTCGTCTTCCAGGCCGACGCCGTGCAGGACGAACATGGCGTTGGCGGCGTACTGGTTGGGCGCCCGCCAGCTTCGTTCGGACACTTCGCGGAAGGTCAGGCCGGCCCGCATCAGCTCCAGGTTGGTGTAAATCTGTTCATGGGCCAGGCGATACATGGTCTTTTGTTCGTCACTGGGCTTGCCGGGGCCGCAGAAGAAGGTGCGGCTGACATCGGCGCAATAGCCGAAGGGGCCGATCATGTCGGTATCAAAGGCCACCAGATCGCCGGGCCGGATCATGCGGTCGCCACATTCCATGCCCCACGGATTGGTGCGGCCGCCGGAGGCCAGCAGGCGCGCCTCGATCCACTCGCCGCCATGTTCAATATTGGCCTGATGCAGGTGTGACCACAGCGCGTTCTCGGTGATGCCGGGCTTCAATGCCGCCTTCATGCGGGCGATGCCGATATCGCAGACGGCGAGCGAGATGTTCATGCACTGTATTTCCTGCGGTCCCTTGATGAGGCGGGCGCGGGCCATCAGTTCCTCGCCAGGAAGATATTCCAGTCCGGCCTTGTGCACCGCCGCCAGTCCCATCGGGTCCAGCCGGTCAAAGGCGACCCGTCGGTTGGCGCCGCCGGCGCTAATCAGGTCGGCCAGTTCCGCCGCCCAGGCGTCGGCCTTGCTCTGCTGGTCGGGACCGGCCATCCAGAAAATCCAGTTGGTGGCCTGACGCACTTCACCGATGCTTTCCAGCCCATCGGCGGCCCACACCCGGCCGACCTCGAACAGGGTGGCCTTGCCTTCCGCCGGGATCCAGGCGTAGCGACCGCCCAGCCGGGCGCTCCACACCCCCCAGTTGCGGGCGCCGGTGGCGTAGCGGATGTTAATAAAGTCGCTGAGGACGATGCCGGCCAGGTCGCGCCGCTTCAGTTCGGCCTGGACCCGGCCCAGGCGCCAGGCGCGCAGCGCCACCATGTCGATCTGACCTTCATAGTCCTTGATACCGCCGCCGGGCGTATTCCTGGCCATATCGTGCAGGTCGGCTGTGCCGGACATGGTCGTACCTCCTTAACCGGTCTGGTGCAGACTGGCTGATTGCACGACACCGGACCGCCGGCAGCAAGGGGCAATGTCCGGCCCCGGTGCAGCAGGGGGCGTGATCACCGGCGGCGGCCGGCGACGGTTGGCGTGGGGAAAGCCGGTCCGGTATTGTGAGGAACGGCCCGAACTGCCAGCCATCAGGAGACGCCCATGCCGGCCAACGGCACTGCACGTGACGCTTCGGCGCGCACCCTCGACGTCCGCCGCAGCCTGACCGCCGGCGGCATCGACTATGATTATTTCAGCCTGCCGGCGGCGGCGGAGAGCCTGGGCGACCTGTCGCGCCTGCCCATGTGCATGAAGGTGCTTCTGGAAAACCTGCTGCGTCACGAGGACGGCGTGACCGTCACGGCGACGGATATCGCGGCGGTGGCCGGCTGGGCCGATACGGCGAAGGGCGGCACGGAGATCGCCTTCCGGCCGGCGCGCGTACTGATGCAGGACTTTACCGGGGTGCCGGCGGTGGTGGACCTGGCCGCCATGCGCGAGGCCATGTCGGCGCTGGGCGGTGACCCGCGCCGGATCAATCCGCTGGTGCCGGTGGACCTGGTCATCGACCATTCGGTGATCGTCGACCAGTACGGCAACCCGAAGGCCTTCGCCGCCAATGTGGCGCGGGAGTATGAGCGCAACGCCGAGCGCTATGCCTTTCTGCGCTGGGGTCAGATGGCCTTCGACGATCTGCGCGTCGTGCCGCCGGGCACCGGCATCTGCCACCAGGTCAATCTTGAGTATCTGGCGCGCACCGTATGGAGCCGCGACGACGGCGGCCGCCGTCTGGCCTATCCCGACAGCCTGGTGGGCACCGACAGCCACACCACCATGATCAACGGCCTGTCGGTTCTCGGCTGGGGCGTCGGCGGTATCGAGGCGGAGGCGGCCATGCTGGGCCAGCCGGTGTCCATGCTGGTGCCGGAGGTGATCGGCTTTCGCCTGTCGGGCAAGCTGAAAGAGGGGGCGACGGCGACCGACCTGGTGCTGACGGTGACGCAGATGCTGCGCAAGCGCGGCGTGGTCGGCAAGTTTGTGGAGTTCTTCGGTCCCGGCCTGGCCGGCCTGGCACTGGCCGATCGCGCCACCATCGCCAACATGGCGCCGGAGTATGGCGCGACCTGCGGTTTCTTTCCGACCGATGACGAAACCCTGGCCTATCTGCGCTTCTCTGGTCGCGACGATGCGACTGTGGCGCTGGTGGAGGCCTATGCCAGGGCGCAGGGCCTGTGGCGCGAGGACGCCGTCGAGGCGGTCTTTACTGATGTGCTGGACCTGGACCTGGCCAGTGTCGAGCCGAGCCTGGCCGGGCCGAAGCGGCCGCAGGACCGGGTGGCGCTGTCGAATGCGGCCGCCGAATACCGCGCGGTCGAAGCGCAGCTTCGCGGCGCCGCCGCCGGCCGCAATCCGACCGAAGGCCAGGCCGCCGACATGATGGAGGAAGGCGGCGGTAGCGTCCCGGTGATGGACCGCAGCGTGGCGGTGGAGGGAAGCGACTACCGGCTGGACGACGGCGCGGTGGTGGTGGCGGCGATCACCAGCTGCACCAACACCTCCAATCCGGCGGTGATGCTGGCCGCCGGCCTGGTGGCGCGCAAGGCGCGCGAGCACGGGTTGAGCGTCAAGCCGTGGGTCAAGACCAGCCTGGCCCCCGGCAGCCAGGTGGTGACCGATTATCTGGACAAGGCCGGGCTCAGCGACGATCTCAACGCGCTGGGCTTCGACCTTGTGGGCTATGGCTGCACCACCTGTATCGGCAATTCGGGGCCGCTGGCGGAGCCGATCCACGACGCGGTCGTGAAGGGTAATCTGATCGTCACCTCGGTGCTGTCGGGTAATCGCAATTTCGAAGGCCGCGTTCATCCGCTGACCCAAGCCAATTATCTGGCCTCGCCGCCGCTGGTGGTGGCCTATGCGCTGGCCGGGACCATGCGGCATGACCTGACCCGCGAGCCGCTGGGCGAGGGCAGCGACGGCAAGCCGGTGATGCTGGCCGACATCTGGCCGAGCCAGGCGGAGGTGCAGGAGGCCATGGCCCGGTCGGTGACGCCGGAGATGTTCCGCCGGCGCTACGGCGATGTGTTCAAGGGCGATGCCCAATGGCAGGCGGTGCCGGCCGAAGGCGGCATGACCTATGCCTGGCAGGCGGGCTCCACCTATGTGCAGAACCCGGTCTTTTTCGATGGCATCGCGCCGGTGCCCGAGGCGCTGGACGACATCCGCAAGGCGCGGCCGCTGGCCCTGCTGGGTGACAGCGTGACCACCGATCATATCTCGCCGGCCGGATCGATTCCGGCGGACAGCCCGGCCGGTGCGTATCTGCTGGAGCATCAGGTGCGACGCGGCGATTTCAACTCCTATGGTTCGCGGCGTGGCAATCACGAGGTGATGGTGCGCGGCACCCTGGCCAATATCCGTCTGCGCAACACCATGGCCGGCGGCCGCGAGGGAGGCTGGACCCGGCATATGCCGTCAGGTGAGGTCATGACCATCTATGACGCGGCCATGCGCTACCGCGAGGAGGGGGTTCCGCTGATCATCTTCGCCGGCAAGGAATACGGCACCGGCTCGTCGCGCGACTGGGCGGCCAAGGGCACCCGCCTGCTGGGGGTCAAGGCGGTAGTGGCCGAAAGCTTCGAGCGCATCCACCGCTCCAACCTGATCGGTATGGGCGTGCTGCCGATCCAGTTGCCCGACGGCGAAACCCTGGAGGGATTGAAGCTGGATGGCGGTGAGGTCATTGACGTTTCGGGGATCACGGAGGCGGAACTGCGGCCGGGATCAAAGGTGGCCCTGCGTATTCTCAGGGCCAATGGCTATCATGTGCATGTGAATTGCCTGTGCCGCATCGATACGCCGACGGAGCTGGAATATTTCCGGCACGGTGGAATCCTGCCCTATGTGCTGCGTGGCCTGGCCGGCCTGCGCGATGACGCTGTGGCGGAGTGAGCCGGCGTCACCCTGAAGTGATTAGCCGCCACCGGGCGGCAGGACGTAGTTTGCAGACATGGTCAGGACACATGTGAGTCGTGCGCTTGTCGCCGTCGCCCTGCTATGGGCGGCGAGCGGGCCGTCGTCGCTGCCGGCGATTGCCCAGGTGGCCGGTGCGGCCGGTTCCGGTCTGACGGTGCAGACCTCCGTGGTGGTGGTGGAGCTCTATACCTCGCAGGGATGTTCGTCGTGTCCGCCGGCCGACGCCTATCTGGGCGACCTGGCCAAGCGCGACGATCTCATCGCGCTCGCCCTGCATGTGGACTACTGGAACTATATCGGCTGGACGGACCCTTTCTCCATCGAGAACGCCGGCCGCCGCCAATATGCCTATCAGCAGTCCCTCGGCACCCGTTTCGTCTATACGCCGCAAATGGTGATTGACGGCAGGTTCGCCGCCACCGGTCTTGACCGACGCGAGGTGGAGACGCTTATCGCCCGCGCCCGCCAGCGCAACAAGCTGCTGGTGTCGGTCGTGCCGGAGGGGGTGGGTTCGCTGCGCATCGGCCTGCCGGACACGCCGTTCGGCGAGCAGGTCGAGGATATGGCCACCGTATGGCTGTTCGTCTATGACGACGAACACGCCACGGCCGTTGACGCCGGGGAGAATGCCGGTCGCCACCTGGTCAATGCCCGGGTGGTGCGCTGGGCCGGTCGGATCGGCGACTGGCGAGGCGAGGCACGTGACCTGATCGCCGGTGTGCCGGTGCCCGGCGACGGCGTGGTGGTCCTGGTGCAGTCACGGGCCATGGGTCAGATCATGGGCGTCGGCGCCATGCGCCTGCGCTGACGGCGGGTGCCGCCCGTTCGTTCCGCCGGGCTTGATTTCCCGGACCCGGCAACCGAGTCTGAACAGCATGGCGTCTGACTCCACGCCCGGCAGACCGGCGATCACCGCCGTCCTTGGCCCGACCAACACGGGCAAGACGCATCTCGCCATGACCCGGTTTCTGGCCCACGACAGCGGCACCATCGGCTTTCCGCTGCGCCTGTTGGCGCGGGAGAATTATGAGCGCGCGGTGGCCCGACTGGGCCGCCGGCGGGTGGCGCTGGTCACCGGCGAGGAAAAGATCGGCCCGGCCGATGCCAGCCACCTGATCTGTACGGTGGAGGCGATGCCGGTCGACCGACCGGTGAGCTTTCTGGCGGTGGATGAAATCCAGCTTGCGGCCGACCCGGAACGGGGCCGTGTATTCACCGACCGTCTGCTGCATGCGCGCGGCCGCGACGAGACCATGTTTCTCGGCGCGGCAACCGCGGAACGGCTGATCCGCCGTCTGGTGCCGGAGGCCGTATTCGACAGCCGGCCACGCCTGTCCCGCCTGACCTGGAGCGGCCCGCGGACCATTACCCGCCTGCCCCGGCGCAGCGCCGTGGTGGCCTTCACCGCCGCCGATGTCTATGGACTGGCTGACATCATCCGCCGCCGCCGCGGCGGGGCGGCGGTGGTGTTGGGGGCGCTCAGTCCCCGCACCCGCAACGCCCAGGTGGGACTCTTCGAGTCCGGCGAGGTGGACTATCTGGTGGCCACCGACGCCATCGGCATGGGGCTCAATCTGAATCTGAGCCATGTGGCCTTTGCCCGCCTGGCCAAGTTTGACGGCGCCCGGTCACGGCCACTGACCGCCGCCGAGATGGGCCAGATAGCCGGCCGTGCCGGCCGTCACACCGATGACGGCACCTTCGGCGTCACCGACGGACTGGCGCCGCTTGATGCGGAGACCATCGGGCGCATCGAGGGCCATGAGTTCGATACCCTGAAGACTTTTTTCTGGCGCAACGACGCTCTCGACATGAGCAGTCCCGAGGCCCTGCTGACCAGCCTGGAACAACCGCCGGGCGAGCGTGTGCTGGTGCGCGGCCGTGATGGCGACGACCATCTGGCATTGCGCGCCCTGCTGGCGGACAAGACGACGCGGGCCAGCCGGGCCGGGCCGGGCGATACGGCCCTGTTGTGGCAGGCCTGCCAGATTCCCGACTATCGCAAGCTGATGACCGACGCCCACGCCCGTCTTGTCGGCCAGGTGTTCGATCATCTGTCAGGGCCGGCGGCGTGCCTGCCGACGGACTGGGTGGCGAGCCAGGTGCGGCGGCTCGACCGCAGCGAAGGCGATATCGACACGGTCATGACCCGCATCGCCCATGTCCGCACCTGGACCTACATCGCCCATCGCGCCGACTGGCTGCGTGATCCGCTGCACTGGCAGGAGTACACGCGCGCGCTGGAGGATCGTCTGAGCGACGTGCTGCACGAGCGTCTGAGCCAGCGGTTCATCGACCGTCGGGCCATGGCGCTGGCGGTGAAACCGGACGCCGCCGCCGGGGGGCTGGCGACGGCGTGGGTGCTGGCGGCGGACGATGCGGTCAGTGTGCTGGGCCACCGGCTCGGCCGGCTGCAGGGCTTCCGCTTTCAGGTGGAGGGCCATGGCCGGGCCGACGCCCGTGCCGTGCTGGCGCAGGCGGGCGAACGCCTGGCCGGCGCCGTGGCCGGACGGCTGGACGACTGTCTGGGGGAGGGTGACGAGGCTTTCACCCTCGATGATGACGGCCAGGTGCTGTGGCGCGGCGCGGCGCTGGCGCGCCTGACGGCGGGGCGCGACGCCCTGTCGCCGCGGCTGGCGCTGCTGGAGGGAATGCTGTTGAGCGAGGCCGCCGGGCAGCGACTGCTGGAGCGCCTGGAGCGCTGGCTGGCGGGCTATCTGGCACAGCACATGGCGGCCTTGCAGGCGGTGGCGGCGGCGCCACTGCAGGGGGCGGCACGGGGCCTTGCCTTCCAGCTCATCGAGGGGCTGGGGGTGCAGGCCCGGCCGGCGGCACGGCTGCAGATCGACGCCCTGACAGGGGCCGAGCGGCGGCGGCTGCATGGCCTGGGCGTGGTCACCGGCCATCTGGCGGTTTATGTCCCGGCGGTATTGAAGCCGGTGGCCCTGCGTCTGCGATTGCTGCTGCGCCGGGCCTTCGCCGGCCAGTCCGCAGCGACCGGCATAGATCTGACGGACCCGTCGTCGCCGTTGCGCGACGGCCGCGTTTCCTTCAGCGCCGAGGAAGCGGCGGTGCGCGGCCTCAGCCCGTCGCTGGCGGTGGAACTGGGCTATGTGCCGGCCGGCCAGCGTCTGGTGCGGTTGGACATGGCGGAGCGGTTCGCCCGCCAGGCGCGGCGGGCTGAACGAGCCGGGGCCTTTGCCCTCAATGGTGAGATGGTCGGTCTGCTGGGCTGCCCGCTGAGTGACGCCGAAGCCCTGCTGCGTGATCTTGGCTACCGCGGCGAGGTGCAGGACGGCATCCGTCAGTTCAGGCGCGTCAGGCGCACCCGCGCCACTGCCCGGCCGGGCCCGGCAGGCGCGGCCCTTGCGCCCGGCGGGGTTCGGCTCTGAGCCGCGCCGCTGCGATCGGCGTGGCCGGCGCACCGGCCGGGACGCAAAGGCTGGACGTCTGGCTGTGGCGGGCGCGGCTGTTCGCCAGCCGACGGCAGGCCAGCCTGGCCTGTCAGAGCGGCCATATCCGGCTCAACCGCCAGCCCGTCACACGCGCCCATCAGCCGGTCAGGGCAGGAGATGTAGTGACATTCGTTCAGGGCGGCGTCAGGGGCGGCGGGGCATGGCGACCCGGCCGGCCGCGCGTGGTGCGGGTGCTGGCCCTGGCGCCGCGGCGCGGCCCGGCCCAGGCGGCGCGGGCCCTGTATGCTGACCTGCTGGATAGGGGCCGGCCGGACACGGGCCGGCTGGAGCGGCCGGCCCGGCCACCGTGCGCCGCCGCTACCGCCCGGCCCACGCCTTACCCGGAGCAACCATGATCAACCGTGTACGCAACCTGTTCCGCCTGAACGACGGTGGCGCGGCCTTGCCGGAGATAACCGCCGACGGCTTGTCGCTGGCCGCCGCGGCCCTGCTGGTGGAGGCGGCAATGCTGGACGGGCATTTTCACGCCCGCGAGCAGGCCGGTATGCGGCAGGCTCTGGCCGGACGATTCGGGCTGAACGACGAGGAAACCGACAGCCTGATGGAGGCGGCGAACGAGGCGGTGCGGCAATCCCATGACCTGCACCGGTTTACCCGGGTTATCAAGGACAAGCTGGGCCCGGCGGAGCGGGTGCGCATTATCGAAATGCTGTGGGAAGTGGTGTATGCCGACGGCGTTCTGCACGAGTATGAATCCAACTTGCTCCGCCGGGTGGCGGGACTTATCTACGTCAGCGACCGGGACAGTGGTGCTGCCCGCATGCGCGTTCTGAAGCGCCTCGGCGGGTCAGGGCCACTCCTGGGCCAAATCGACTCGTGACCGGCAGCGGCCCGGCAAAGGGCGCGACGAAAGACGTACGGGGAGTAGTGCAATGACCTATGTGGTCACGGAAGTCTGCATCAAGTGCAAGCTGACCGACTGTGTGGAGGTCTGTCCGGTGGACTGCTTCTACGAAGGCGAGAATATGCTGGTCATCAATCCGGCCGAGTGCATTGACTGCGGTGTGTGTGAGCCGGAATGCCCGATCGAGGCGATCAAGCCGGACACCGATTCCGGCATGGAGCGCTGGGTCGAGCACAATCAGCAATTTTCCGACACGTGGCCCAATATCACCCGGGCCAAACCGCCACCGGTGGACGAGGCCGAATGGCGCAATGTGCCGGGCAAGTTCGACAAGTACTTCAGCGCCAAACCAGGCGGTGGTGATACCTGACCGCGACACAGCGCGAGGTGTGTTAGGATCGCCTCCCGTTTGCGGCCCGGCCGCGACGGTCCGTTCTTATTTCTTGATGGCAGGATAGATACGGCATGGCCAGGAAAGTTCAGTCGCGGACGCGATCAGCAGGCAAGACGAAACCAACGGCCAGAGCAGGCGCTGCGGCAAAGTCCCGGGCGGCGGCCAAGCCAGCGGCCCGCGCGGTGGCAAAGCGCACGGCGTCTGCCAAGGCCGGGACCAGGACCGCGTCGAAGGCGGCAGCCAAGAAGCCGGCAGCTAAGAAGGTCGTAAAGCCAGCAGCAAAGAAGGCGGCGGCACGGCCGGCTGCAAAAAAGACGGCATCGCGAAAAGCCGCCGCCAAGCCGGCCGTTGTCAAGAAAGCCGCCGCGAAAAAGGCAGCGGTAAAGAAGGCCGCACCAAAGAAGGCGGCGGCAAAGAAGGCCGCACCAAAGAAGGTGACACCAAAGAAGGCAGTGGCGAAGAAAGCGCCGGCCAGATCGCCGGCAGCGACGAAAACCGCCACCAGGACGGCCACCAGATCCACCACAAAGACCGCGGCCAAATCGGCCACGCGCAGCAAACCGGTGGCCAAGGCCAAGACCCCGCCGCAGGCGCGGGCCGGCGCCAAGGCCGCGGCTGGCCCCAGGCCGGCCGCCGGGTCCGCCGCCGGGTCAGCGCCCGCCACAGCGGCCCAGGCGGCGCCGGCACCGGCTGCGGCCAGCGTCGCACCGTCGCGGCCCGCCGGCGTCATGCCGAACCGCCATGCGCCCGGCCGCCATGCCCCCAGCCGTCATGGAAGCTCGCGCGGCGGCAGCCGCTCGGCCGCCAACCGGCCGGCGCCGTTCATTACGCCTCAGCCAAAGACGGAACCGATTTTTGCCGCCGGCGACTTCGTCGTCTATCCCACGCACGGCGTGGGCGAAGTGCTGGAGGTCGAACGGCGGACCATCGCCGGCCAGCCGCTGGACCTCTATGTGATCTTCTTTGACCGGGAGCGCATGACGCTCCGCGTTCCGCTGGACAAGGGCGAGCAGGCGGGGCTGCGCAAGCTCAGCTCACGCAAGATCATGGACGCCGCCATGACAACCCTTAAGGGCAAATCGCGGGCCAAGCGCACCATGTGGAGCCGCCGCGCCCAGGAATATGACGCCAAGATTAACTCCGGCGATCCCATCGCCATCGCCGAGGTGGTGCGTGATCTGTGGCGCGCCGCCGATCAGCCCGACCAGTCCTACAGCGAACGCCAGATGTATCAGGCGGCCATGGAGCGTCTGTCACGGGAGGTGGCGGCGGTGGAGCGGATCGAGGTGGAGCAGGCGGTCATCAAGCTGGAAAAGGTGCTGGCGTCGGGCTGACGCCGCATTCGGTGGCGCTGCATTCGTTGGCGCCACCGAAAAGTAAACCAGGCGGCCCCCGGCGCCGGTCAGACCGTCTGGTTAGGCGGTCCGTTGCCGGCGCTGTCCGCGGGCTCGCCGGGATCACTGACGGCGTCGAGACTGTCGCCTGACGATTCATCAACCGCCAGCCGCCAGGCCGCCACATCGCCGGTGCGGCCGCGCAGGCTTTGCGCGCCGAGAGCATTGAAGCTGATCCCCCGCTGGCCGCTGTGGCGCCAGGCTGTGACGACAGCCTGGCTGACCAGAACGACCACCGCTTCGCTGGTCTGCACGTGATCGCGGCCCAGCGCTTCCAGCCGCTGCGCGATGTTCACCGTATCGCCGACCAGGGTGTAGTTGACGCGGCCGGGCGCGCCGATATTGCCGACGACGGCGCGGCCACTGTGCAGGCCGATGCGCAGGCGCAGAGCGGTCCCGCCTTGCTGTTGGCGGCTACGGTTGTCGGCCTCGACGCTGTCGCGGATCGCCTTTGCCGCGCGCAGGGCGCGGACCACATGGTCGGGCTGGTCGTCGGGCGCACCCCAGAAAGCCATCAGCGAATCACCGATATACTTGTCGATGGTGCCGCCTTCGGAGTCGATGCAGGTGGCGAGGGTGGTGAAATGATCGTTCAGCAGGGCGGCGGTCTGGTCCGCCGACAACTGTTCCGCCAGCTTGGTAAAACCGACAATATCGGTGAACAGGACCGTCACCTCGCGTTCTTCCGACGGGGCCGGCGCGTCGCCGCTGCGGGCGAGCAGCCGCATGACCAGCCGGCGCGGCACATAGGTTTCAAACATGGTCAGGCCGCGCAGCATGGCGCGGAAGGCGGCGGCGGCCTCGTCGGTTTCGCGGAACCAACTGCGGCCGGGCGGGTTTACGGAGGTGAAGTCCAGCGCGCTGAGGGATCGCGAGGCGCCGGCCAGCCGGCGGACCGGCCGTGTCACGGCACGGGACATGGTGACCGCCAGAAGGATCGCGATCAGGGCGACGATGCCGCCGCCAATGGCGCTTTCGATCAGGCGGCGGACTTCCTCGGTCTGCACGGTGGCGGGGAAATAGACGCCGGCGTGCAGGGACTGGCCGCCCAGGTCGCCGATACGGGTGACGAACAGGATGGTATTGACCCCGCCTTCGCCGGGCACGAATAGCGCGTGGTAGTTTTCGGGCAGGCCAAGCAGGCTGTCCACATTGGGCGGCCCGTCGGCCCGGGCTGGTCCCAGCGGCAGGCGGGCCACATTGGCCAGCGCCTGGTCGTTGAGGTCCGCCACATAGGGCACCGGCCGGATCAGCGAGCGTTCCGGTCGCGCCCTAGAGAAATCCGGATAGGCCAACAGGCGTTCCTGGTTGTAGAGCAGGAAGGCGCGGCCGCCGAGCTCGCCCGATATTTCGCCCATGAAACGCGACAGCGCCGCGGTGGGCACGACGACGGCGACCATGCCGAGAAAAACGCCATCGCGCCAAACCGGCGCGCGCGCATTGACCCCGGCATCGTCTACCTGCGGCAGATAGACCACCGATCCGAAGAAGACATCACGCTGCTGGCGCGCCCGGACCTGGGCCAGCGCCAGGTCTGCGCTCGGCCGGTCGATCTGGTCCGGCGGCAGGGCTATGGGCAGCGGGTTCTGGCGGGTGCGCGAAACACCTATGGGCTCGCCCTCGACCGGAAACCAGACGGCCCCCAGCAGTTGTGGCGCGGCGGCCAGGCTGCCGGCCAGGACATTCTGAAAACGCGCCGGGTCCCCAACGGGATCGACGGCGCCGCTGACGATCAGGTCGCGGATATAGGTGGCGCTGTCCTGGGCCGGAGCCAGATAGGCATTGGTCTGGCGGCTCACCGAATCGAGCAGCAGCACGGCCTTGTCCGCCAGAAGATCGCGGGTGCTTTCAGCCGCACTGTCCAGCGTGATCCATAAGGAGAGACCAGTGGCCCCACCCACCAGCAATCCAAAGACCAAGGCCAGGACCAGACCCAGGGGCGGTCGCCAACTGAGCCGGTCTGACGATGGCCCGGGGGTCTCGGCCGCCGCCGACGGGTCATCGGTCATGGTGCTTCCACTACCGTCTTATAGAGTTGGCCGGCGACCAGGGTCTGATTGGCGCCGAGACCGTTGAGGGTGCGAAAGCGGTCAGATGTGAAATCGTCGAACGGCATGGCCGCCGCCAGCCGGTCCACCGTGTCGCCGGCAACGGCCGTGCGGACCGCCAGGCGCAGGGGGCGGATGGCGGCGGCTTCGGCCTGGCTCAGGCGGCGGAAGCTGGTGACGGTGTCCCGCGCACCGGCCTGCATGGCGCGGGCCTTATCGCTCGGCAGAAGATGGAGAAAGCGATAGATGCGGTCGGCCGCGCCGCGAATGGCCGCAAGGTGGACGACGAACCGGCGGCCACCGGAAGTTGCCGATGCGCCGGCGGTCGCGGCGTCCAGCCCGTCTATGGTCAGGCCTTGCAGATCTGTCATGGGAATGTCCCGCCCCCACACGGCGCGCAGATAGTTGACCATGGACCCGTCATAGGGTCCGGGCGCCAGATCGAAGATGAGACGGGCTCCGTCAGGATGCAGGGCCTGTACGGTGTCACGTCCGTTAATCAGACGGTAGCCGCGCGGCACGGTGAAGCGGAAGCGCAGCGCCGGGTGAGAGAAGGTGAGGCCGCGGGCGACGCCTTCCGCCGGGTCATCGCCATAGAGCATGCGGTCCATCTGGCCCAGAAAGACATCCCGGTGGCGGGTCGGCCGGGCGGCGGTGAAGGCCCGCGCCTCGACAATCGCCGCCGACACCCGATCCTGGGTGCGCGGGTGGCTGGCGAAGAAGTCGAAGCCGTCAGCGCCATCCTGGCCCAGCAGCTTGCTTTCCAGCGCGCTGTGCGCGCCCAGCCTGGCGAGGAAGCTGCTCATGGCGTTGGGGTCATAGCCGGCCTTGGCCAGATAACGCACCCCCAGCATGTCGGCTTCCAGCTCGTTCTCTCGGGAGAAGCCGGCGAGATAGGCGCCGGCGCCGATATCGGCTGCCCGCGACACCTCGGCCGAACCGACGACGATGCCAAGCACGGCGCCGAGGCCGCCGGCGAGCACCGCCTGGCTGTAGCGCTGGGCGCTGTGACGGGCCACCACGTGCCCCAGCTCGTGGCCGATGACGCCGGCCAGCTCCGCTTCGTCACCGGCCAGGGCCATCAGCCCGCGGGTGGCATAGACATAGCCACCGGGCAGGGCGAAGGCGTTGACGATGGGCGAGTTGAGCAGGGTGAAGGTGTAGGTGGCGTCGGGGGTTTCGGTCTGCCGGCCGAGGGTGCCGCCGATGCGGGCCAGATAGAAATCGCGCCCGCCTTCACTGTAAACGCCGCCGAACTCGTCGAGAATCCGCGGGTGTTCCTGGGCGCCGATCTCAGCCTCGTCGGCGCGGGACATGAGGCCGGTAAAGGTGGAGCGGCCGGTGGCCGGATTGGTCGAGCAGCCGGCGAGGAAGCTCAGCGTCGGCGCGGTCAGGACGGCGCCGGTATAACCAAGGAAGCGGCGGCGGGCGAGGCACTGCATGACGGGACTCCGGTGACGGGGCAGGACGGGCGCTCGGGCCTGACCGTGACTATAGGCCGGCCGGGCGGTCAGCGTCGCCGGCGATTGGGGCCTCAGGGTGGCAGGATCTCCAGCGCCGCGGCATGGTCCAGTTCCAGTTGCGGGCCATTGCGTGAGGCCAGCCAGCCGCGGGCCCGGACCCGGCGGCCGGCCAGGCTGTCGAGGGCGATGCCGGCGGCGGCAAAGCGGCGGACCTCGGCCGGACCGACCGTGATGGTGAAGTCGGTGCGCCAGTCCGGCCCGAAGTTGAGGAAGGCGCGGCCGCGCACTACCGCCGCGTCCAGCACGGTCCCTTCCACCAGGGCGAAATCGCCAATGCGGTCGCCGGTCTCCGGCGGCGTCAGAACGGCGTAGGCGTCGAGCCGCCACATGGCCTGGCCCGTGTTGCGGGCCGCCCTTTCCAACGCCAGCATGTGAGCGGCGAGGGTGGTATTGTCGGCAAAGGTGTAGACCCGGGCGAGGCCGGCGGCGAGCATGGCGCCCTGTAGCCACAGACCGTCGTCGCGCACCACATGCGCCAGCACCCGCTGGTGCCGGTCCACCGCCACGCCGCCGGCATAGAGGGTGACCGGGCGATCCAGGACCAGGCCGGCCAGATGATCGCGGGCCGCGCCGGCCAGCGGCCAGTCGCTCAGATGGGCGCGGCCGAGCGCCAGTTTCGGCGCCTGAATCCCCACCAGGCGCACGACGCGGCCGTCGGCCAGCGCAAGCGTGTCGCCGTCGGTCACGGCCACGACGACGCCACCGGCCAGCGGCGTCAGGGCCTGACCCGCCGGGTCCGCGCCGGGCAGCGACTGGGCGGTGGCGTTGGTCGCGCCGATCACGCCGGTGGCCAGAATCATCAAGAGGGCCGTGGCCAGCCGGTGCACGCCGCCGCCGGAACGCCCGGTCACGGCCGGGCCGCCGCGACTGTATCGTCGCTTGTGCCGTGTTTATGCTGAGCGGGCCGCGGACGGCAACGGGAGCGACCACCATGGCCGAACAGAGTCTCTATCCGGAAATCGAACCCTACGACCAGGGTATGCTGGACGTGGGCGATGGCCACACCATGTACTGGGAGGCGTCGGGCAACCCGGCGGGCCAGCCGGTGGTGTTCGTGCATGGCGGTCCGGGCGGCGGCACGGCGCCGGTGCATCGCCGCTTCTTTGATCCCGATCATTATCGCATCGTCCTGTTCGACCAGCGCGGCGCCGGCAAGTCGGCGCCGCTGGGCGGGCTGCACAACAATACGACGCCGCACCTGATCGCCGACATGGAGCGGCTGCGCAGCCATCTGGCCATCGACCGCTGGCACGTGTTCGGCGGCTCGTGGGGTTCGACCCTGGCCATCGCCTATGGTCAGGCCCATGCGGCGCGGGTGGTGTCGCTGGTGCTGCGCGGCATTTTCCTGTGCCGGCCAAGCGAGATTCACTGGTTCCTCTACGGCATGCAGCATATCTATCCCGAGGCATGGCGAGACTTCGCCGGCTTTATACCAGAGGCGGAGCGGGGTGACCTGCTCACCGCCTATTCACGCCGTCTCAACGACGCCGACCCGGCGGTGCACATGCCGGCGGCCAAGAGCTGGAGCCGCTATGAAGGGGCCTGCTCCACCCTGCTGCCGAGCCCGGAGACGGTGGCCAATTTCGAAGGCGAGGTGATGGCGCTGGGCCTGGCCCGTATCGAGGCGCACTATTTTACCCATCACATCTTCCTGCCGGCGGACTCGCTGCTGGCCAATGTAGGCCGCATCCGCGCCATCCCGGCGGTGATCGTGCAGGGGCGCTATGACGTGGTGTGCCCGATCACCACCGCCGACGAACTGCACCGGGCATGGCCGGAGGCGGACTATGTGGTGGTGCCGGACGCCGGCCATTCGGCCATGGAGCCGGGAATCCGGTCGGAACTGGTGCGGGCGACCGACCGCTTCCGGGCGCTGGCGGCGGGGCAGGCGGCGGAGTAGCCGGCACACAGGCGGCGGCCGTTTCGCGGGGCGCGGCCTTTCGTCGATGCGGCTGCTTGTTTGTGCCGGGGCGCTGTTGCCCTATGATCCGCCGGCCGCCGGCATGGTGATGGCGGCGGTGAAACGGGGAGCGGGAAACAGACCATGCAGGTCGCAAACATGATGGGCGCAGAGCGCTGGCCGGCCGTGCTGGGCGGGCTGCTGGTGGTGGCCTGGCTGATGGCCGGGCCGGGCATGGCGCGGGCCGACGACCTGGCCGACGATCCGGCCTTCTTTTCCGTCGGTCTTGGCTATTACGACATCAACGACACGCAGGATGCGGCTGATCTCCGGTTCGAGTTCCGCGCCGCGCCGAAGCTGCTGGGCTTTCTCAAGCCCTGGGCCGGGCTGGAGGTGACCAGCGATTCAGCGGTCTATGGGGTGGCCGGCGTGCTGACCGACATTTATTTCGGCAATCGCTGGGTGGTGACGCCGCAGTTCGGCGCCGGCCTCTACGCCGACGGTTCCGGCAAGGATCTGGGCCATGTGGTGGAGTTCCGCAGCCAGCTCGAGCTGGCCTATCGCCTGGCCGACCGCTCGCGCATCGGCCTGGCCATCAGCCATATCTCCAACGCCGGGCTGGACGATTCAAATCAGGGGACGGAGATCCTGTCACTCTACTATCACATCCCCTTCACCAGCCTGATCGACCAGTATTAGGGGTTCCGTCCGCGGCCGCCGCGGTCCGGCAGAGAGCCGGCCGGCCAGCCGTTCGCCGGACTCGGCAGGGCACAATCCCACGGCGAGTTGCGCTATGGTGCGGCCCACGGCCTCGTAGCTCAGGCGGATAGAGCACCGGTTTCCTAAACCGGGTGTCGCAGGTTCGAGTCCTGCCGGGGCCGCCACTCGCTCACGAAGGCAGGCACTCCGTCGCCCGGATACCGCCGATGCCGCGCGCCGCGGTGTTCGTGATCTATGTCATGCCGGGCTTCGGCCAGGATGAGCCATTGTTGTGGCCGCTGTAGTGGTCGCTGTGGCCGCACGGGAGCGACGGCGCTTTAGTGCAGGCCGATGCCTGCCCGCCGCCGCGAGATAAGCAGGGAGACATGCCATGAGCCGCGCATTCGTCCGCGAGCAGGACGGCGACCAGGTCCATGAAGACCTGGAGGACCTGCCGCTTTCGCCCCACCCCAATCATGTGACCCGGCGCGGCCTGCGTCTGCTGCGTGAATGGCGCGACCGGCTGGCGGGCGAGCGTCACGGGCTGGAGGCCATGGCGGAAGGTGAGCGCAGCGAGGGCGACAAGCTGCGCCTGGCCCATGTGAAGCGCGACCTGCGCTATGTGACGGCGCGGCTGGACAGCGCCCTGCCGGCCGACCTGCCGCGCGAACCGCACGACCAGGTGGCCTTCGGCGCCACAGTGGAGGTGGCAACGGAAGAGGGCGCACACCAGACCTGGCGCATCGTCGGCGAGGACGAGGCCGACCCGGACAACCATCTGGTGAGCTGGGTATCGCCGCTGGCCCGCGCCCTGCAGGGGGCGGCCGTGGGTGACCAGGTGATCTGGCAGCGGCCGTCCGGCGATGCGCGCCTGGCCGTCGTGGCCATCCGCTACAGCGATCCGGACTAGAGCCGGCCACCCGCCGCAGAGGCGCCGGGATCAGTCGGCCGCCTCTTGCGCCGGCGGCTGGCGCAACCATTGCTCGAAGGCGGCCATGAAGGCGCGCACGTCCGTGCGCGTCGCGTCGTCGGTCAGGCGGCCGGCGTCGTCGAACCTGTCGGCCGATCCGGCGACGCCAAGCACCGGCGTCTCCATGACCCGGCCGAAGCGGGCGGAGACGAGGAACTCGCGCAGGCGCGGCTGCATGCGGGCGGTGGCGCCACGGCCGCTGGTCGCCCCCATGATGGCCGCGGGCTTGGCCGCGACCGGCGGCTCCGGCGGCCGTGACAGCCAGTCCACCGCGTTTTTCGCCACCGCGCTCATGAAGCCGTTGTTTTCCGGCGAGGCGATGAGTACCGCGTCCGCTGCCCGCACGGCCTCGCGCAAGGCATGGACCGGTGCGGCGAAACCGCCAGCCTCCAGATCATAGTTGTACATGGGCAGTGCCGTCAGGTCGTAGAGCGTGACGATGAGGCCGGCCGGCGCCTCTTCCGCCGCCGCCTGCAGCAGGCCGCGGTTATAGGAAGCGCGGCGCAGGCTGCCGGCGAAGGCCAGTACGTGCAGCGGCCCGGACCGCGAAGCGGCCCCCGGAACAGACGTGTCGGACATGTGGATTTCCCCTGTTGCGTGCGGCCATGGCGCCGCCGGCATTGCAGGGAAGTGGTCCGGCCGGCCGGCCGGTCAAGGGCGACCGGCCGGTTGCGTCGGGCGGTAACGCGGTTGTGTGGCCGCGACCGGATACGCCTAGAAGAAACGCAGGGTCTGGCCGACCTTTTGCGCCCGCGCCTTCTCCAGATACTTGTAGCCCATGGCGATGTCGGAGGTGGGGATGCCGCGATGCCAGAACAGTGTTGTCTCGTCGTCGCTCTGGCGGCCCGGTTTGACGCCGCCGGCGATCTCGCCCATTTCCGCATAGAGCGTCTTTTCGGTCAGGATGTCGGCATTGACGTGGGCGCGCAGCGCCCCCAGCTCGTTGCCGCCGCCCTTCCTGCACTGGCCCCAATCGTCCACCACCACCTTGTCCATCTTGTCCAGCAGGCGGATGTCGCAGGCCGACTGGCTGCCGAAGGGGCAGACAAAGGCGCCCTTTTTGATCCAGTCGGAATTGAGCAGCGGCTCGGGCTTGCGCAGGCGCGATGCCTCCACAACGATGTCGGCGCCCTCGACGCAGTCCTGCCAGTTGTCGGTGACGATGATGTCCTTGCCCAGGTCCTGACGCAGACGCTCGGCGAAAGCCTCGCGGCTTTCCTTACGCTCCGAGTGGACGCGGATTTCGTCGAAATCATACATGTGGTCGAGCAGGCGCACGTCCCAGTAGGACACGCCGCGGGCGCCGATGTGCCCCAGAATCTTCGAGTTCTTGCGGGCCAGATATTTGGCGCCGATGGCCGTCACCGCTCCGGTGCGGATGAAGGTCATCTCAGTGGCGTCCATGAAGGCGACGGGCTCGCCGGTCTGGCGGTTGAAGAGCTGCAGGGTGGCGATCTCGCACGGCAGGTCCACCTCGTAGTTCTGGCGGTAGGTGGCGACCACCTTGATGCCGGTGATGTCCCAAGGCTTGATGACGCCGCGCAGCACGTTGTAGCGGCCGGACGGGTCCTTGCTGTCGGGATAGAGATGGACGCGCGGCTCGATCACCGTCTCGCCGCGGCCCTGGAAGGCCAGGCTTTCCTCCACCACCTGCAACACCTCGTCTTCCGACAGGGCCAGCGCCTCCATGTCCTGGTGGCTGAGATAGGTGAAGTGGATGGGTTTTGTGCCCGGCTCCATGGCGGTTCCTTTCCTCTATGTCCTGGTGTGCGGTCCGGCGCGGCCGGCGTGGCGGATGATCGGGTGTCTGTGAAAGGCGTACGGCAAATCCTATTGCGCCCGCCGGCCCCGGTCGAGGCGCCGCGCCGCACGGCATCCGGGCGACTGTGGAACGGGTTCAGCCGGCCGGTCCGCCGATTCCTTCCATGGGCAGCCAGAGATTGTGCTTCACCGCCTCTTCCCGCGCCTCGCCATAGCCGGCGTCGGCCTGGCGCATGACCCCGGTGCCGGGGTCGTTGGTGAGTGAAAGCTCGATGGCGCGGGCCGCTTCCGGCGTACCGTCACAGACGATGGCCATGCCCGCGTGCTGCGAATAGCCGATGCCGACGCCGCCGCCGGCCTGAATGGACACCCAGGTGGCACCGGACGCCGTATTCATCAGCGCGTTGAGCATGGGCCAGTCGGCCACCGCATCGCTGCCGTCGGGCATTTTCTCGGTCTCGCGGTTGGGGCTGGCAACGCTGCCCGCATCCATCTGGTCGCGGCCGATGACCACCGGCGCCTCCAGCTCGCCGCTGGCCACCATGTCGTTGAAGGCGAGGCCGATTCTGGCCCGTTCCATGCCGACCCAGCAGATGCGCGCCGGCAAACCCTGAAAGCGAACCCGTTCCGCCGCCATGTCGAGCCAGCGGTGCAGCGCCGCGTCGTCCGGGATCAGTTCCTTGACCTTGGCGTCGGTCTTGTAGATGTCCTCCGGATTGCCTGACAGGGCGGTCCAGCGGAAGGGCCCCTTGCCGCGGGCGAAGAGCGGCCGGATGTACTGGCCGATGGCGCCGGGATAGGAGAAGGCGTCAGCGACCCCTTCATCCTGGGCCATCTGGCGGATGTTGTTGCCATATTCGAAGGTCGGCACACCGGCTTTGGCCAGCTCAATGGCGGCCCGCACGTAGACCGCCATGCTCTTCTTCGCCGCCGCCGTGACGACGGCCGGGTCGGATTGCTGGCGCGCCTCCCAGTCCTGCACTGTCCAGCCGGCCGGCAGATAGCCGGTGGAGGGATCGTGCGCGCTGGTCTGGTCGGTCAGCAGGTCGGGGCGCTCGCCGCGCCGCACCAGCTCCGGCAGCACCTCCGCCACATTGCCCAGCAGGCCGACGCTGAGGGGCGCCTTGCGGGCGACCGCGTCCTTGACCAGGGCCAGGGCTTCGTCCAGCGAGTCGGTCATGCGGTCGAGAAAGCCTTCCTTGACCCGCCGCTCGATGCGGCTCTGCCGGCACTCCACCGCCAGCATGACCGCGCCGGCCATGGTCGCGGCCAGCGGTTGCGCCCCGCCCATGCCGCCGAGCCCGCCGGTAAAGATCCAGCGCCCGGCCAGGCTGCCGCCATAGTGCTGACGCGCCGCCTCGACGAAGGTGTTGTAGGTACCCTGGATGATGCCCTGGCTGCCGATATAGATCCACGAGCCGGCGGTCATCTGGCCGTACATCATAAGGCCTTTGCGGTCGAGCTCGTTGAACACTTCCCAGCTCTGCCAGCGGCCCACCAGATTGGCATTGGCGATGAGCACCTTCGGCGCGCCGGGCAGGGCGCGGAAGACGCCGACCGGCTTGCCCGACTGGACCAGCAGGGTCTCGCCGGGGCCGAGCTTTTTCATGGTTTCGACCATGACGTCGAAACACTCCCAGTTGCGCGCCGCCTTGCCCTTGCCGCCATAGACCACCAGGTCTTCCGGCCGCTCCGCCACATCGGGATCGAGATTGTTCATGAGCATGCGCATGGCCGCTTCCGCCTGCCAGTCGCGGCAGGTCAAGGTGGAGCCGCGTGGCGCGCGAACGGTACGGGCGTTGTGGGTGGTGGCCATGGCAATCCTCGGCGGGCTGGGTCCGGTTATGCAGTGTTGCCACAGTGTGAGCGAGGGCGCGGTGGTCGGAAAGATGGCGCGGCGTAGACGGTATAAGGAAAAGGCCCGGACCAGGGGTCCGGGCCACGGCCTCGCCAGGCCGGTCCGTTGCCTGACGCGGCGCAATCAGCCGGCGATGGCACCGCCGTCGTCGCGCGTGATGACCACCGTGGAAGAGCGCGGATAGCCTCTACCGGGACCGTCGGGCCAGGTGCTGGTGACCTGCCCGGCGGCGAACTGCTCCGCTGTCGTCGTGGCACCGGGATGCTGCACGTTGATGAACATCGTGCGACGGTCCGGCGTCATGGTGACGCCGGTGATCTCCTGCCCCACCGGGCCGGTGAGGAAGCGACGGACCTCTCCGGTCCGGGGATCGGCGGCCAGCATCTGGTTGTTGCCGAATACCTCGTTGGGCCCTTCATTCTGGCTGCTTTCGCCAATGTCGGTCTGGATCCACAGACGGCCGCGGGAGTCGAACCACAGACCGTCAGGCGAAGCGAGAATGGAGTCGTCGCCCAGCGCCCTGCCATTTGCATCGCGGCTGTTCTTCGCATCGCCGGCGATAAGGAAGATGTCCCACACGAATGTACGGCTGGCCTGGTCGCTGTCGGACGGCATCCAGCGGATGATGTGGCCGAAGGGATTGCCGGCGCGCGGGTTGGCGGCGTCCACCTGGGCTTCCGTGCGGCGGCTGTTGTTGGTGAGCGTGAAGTAGACTGCGCCGCTGTTCGGATCGACGGCGCCCCATTCCGGCCGGTCCATCCTGGTGGCGCCGACGAAATCCGCCGCTGTGCGGGTGTTGACCAGTACATCGGCTTGACTGGCGAAGCCGTTCTCCGCCGTCAGGCCGCCGTGGCCGAAGACCAGCGGCAGCCACTCGCCGGAGCCGTCGTCGTGGAAACGGGCGACATAGAGAGTGCCCTCGTCCAGCAGGCTGCCGTCCGCCGTGGCGGGATCGTAGGGCCGGGCGCTGACGAACTTGTAGATATACTCGAAACGCGCATCATCGCCGGAGTAGCAGACCACCGGCCGGCCGGGGACCGCCGGCGCGAAGACCACGCCTTCATGGGCGAAGCGGCCGAGAGCCGTCCGCTTGACCGGCGTGCTGGCCGGGTCGAAGGGATCGATCTCCACCAGCCAGCCGAAGGTATTGGGCTCATTGCGGTAGTCGTTGGCAGAGGTCGGCCCGCGGCGCGAGGCGTCGAAACGGAGGAAGGCATCGTCGGCACCCTCCGCCAGTTCCCAGCCATAGCGCGAGACACCTGTGGCGACACCGTAGCGGGCGTGTTCGCGCGGGAGGTTGGGCTTCTGATCTTCCTGGTCGCCATTGCGGAAGTAGCCGGCCCAGTTTTCCTCCGCCGTCATGTATGTGTTCCACGGCGTGACGCCATGGGCACAGTTGTTGAGGGTGCCGCGGGTGCGGGTGCCGTCGGGGCTGTATTTGGTTCGTACCAGCTCGGCGCCACGCACCGGGCCTGCGAGCTCCATGGGCGTCAGACCGGTGATGCGGCGGTTGCGCGGATCGGCGACGACAGACCAGCCACCATCCGGGCCCTGACGGATGCGGACTACTGAGACGCCATGGCCGTTGATTTCTTTCAGGACCTGATTGGCGTCGCGCTGGCCTTCCACCATGGGAACGCCGTCGGAGTCGAGTGCCTGGCCGATGGCTGCGCGGTGCATGAAGCGCGGCTCTACATATTCATGGTTGAGCACCAGAAGGCCGTCGTCGGAGCTGCCGTCCCAGGGTGAGCGCCCGTCGATAGGGAAAAAGTGCATGCCGTCATGGTGGCTGCCGGTCTGCTGGGCCTGATCGGCGCCGCTGTTGGCGAGGCTGAAGGACGGCATGGCGCCGGTAATGGGTGTGCCCCAGGGAATGAGCGGCCGGGCGGAATAGCCAGGTGGCACGACGATGGTATCGTCGGTGCCGGTGGCGACGGCAGTGAAGTCCAGCAACGGGCTGGCGGCGTCAGCCCTGCCCGCCAGCAGTCCGCTGGCCAGACCGGTGTTGGGGGCGGCGCTGCCCATGAGTGCGAGAATGGCGGCGGAAAGGCCGCCGCGCATGACGTCACGCCTTTGGATGCGCGAGTCCATCACGCTCCGGAATGTACGGTTATCTGACGGATTGCTCGGCGGTTCGTCGCCATGCTCGTCAGGAATCCAGCTTGCTGGCGCATATGGGTGGCTGTCCATCTTCGGCTCCCGGCCGTGGGTGTGTGTGAATGGGCGCAAGTCTATGGCTGGCCGGTGACAGTCAAGCGACAGATCAGTGCAAGTTCTGCGAACAGGCCGCGCCGCCCATAGGCGGACAGGCAGCGGCATGGTGTAATGGATCGTGCCGTCGCCAGCCGCCAGGGGTGCTTCATGAAGTTGCGTTTCGGTCCCGCCTCCCCTTTCGTTCGCAAGGTCCTGGTGGTCGCGCATGAGACCGGCCAGATCGGCGATATTGAGCTGGTGGAGCAGGTGCAGGGTGATCCGGATGGCGTGATCGGGCCGGAGAACCCTCTCGGCAAGATTCCGGTGCTCGCTCTTGATGACGGCACGGCGATCTTCGAATCCCTGCTGATCTGCGATTGGCTGGATCACCGGGCCGGCGGCAGCATCATCCCCGCCGGCTGGGACGAACGCTTTGCCTGCCTCAGGCGTCATGCGCTGGCCAGCGGCGCGACCGACGCCGCCCTGCTGCGGGTCTATGAAGGCCGCCGGCCGGAGGGCGAACGCTCGCCGGAGACGGTGCGCCGCCAGGCCATCAAGGTGGCGCGGGCGCTGGACGCGCTGGAGCGGCAGGTGGACGATTATCCGCAAACCGCGCGCATCGATTCGATCGCGCTCGGCTGTCTGCTGGGCTATCTGGACCTGCGTTTTCCCGCTGAGAACTGGCGCGTCAGCCACGCCAGGCTGGCCGACTGGTTCAAGGCCTACGGCCAGCGTCCGGCCATGGCCGCCACCGATCCCAAAGCGATGGGCGCCTGAGGGCGATTTCCCAAACCTCCATAAGCCCCAAACCCTGTAAGCAAGGACGAGACACGCTATGAAACTCTGCTACGCCGCCGGTTCCCCCTTCGCCCGCAAAGCCATGGTGGCGGCCCATGTGCTCGGCCTCGCCGGCAAGGTGGAAACGGTAAGCTGGGACGAAGGCATGGCCTGGAATCCACTGAAGAAGGCACCCGCCATGAAGACCGACGATGGCGAGGCCATCTTCGATTCCCATGCCATTTGTGACTGGCTGAACGAGGTGGCCGGTGGCAACCGGCTGATCCCGGCCGGCGGCAAGGCGCGCCTGGCGGTGATGCGCCGCGAAGTGCTGGGCAGCGGCATCATGGAGGCGGCGGTGTCGCGCTATTACGAGCTGCGCCGGCCCGATGGCGAGAAGTCCATGGAGTGGGCGGCCCGGCAGGAGCAGAAGATTGCCGGCGCGATCGACGCGCTGGAGGCGGAGGCCGCCGCCGGGACATTGCGGGGGCTGGACGACCTGGGCGCGGTATCGGCTGCCTGCGCGCTGGAGTTTCTCGACCGGCGTTATGAGGCGTTCGACTGGCGCAAGTCCCACAAGGCGCTGGCCGCCTGGTACGGTCAGGTAAGCGCCCTGCCGGCCATCCGTGAGAGTGATCCACCCACCGACTAGGCCGCGGAATATGGCGGAATACACGCGGCCGCTGGCTTTTCTGGGGCCGGCGGCGGTTTTTTTGACTCTTCCGCCCGGGGCCGGATACTGGGGCCAACGCGACATTGAGGCGGGGGGCCGAAGCCATGGCCATTCTGGTAGGCGACAACAACAACAATACCATCACCGGCACCGGTGACGACGACCTGATCTGGGGGCTGGGCGGCAATGACCGGCTCTATGGCCTGGACGGCAATGACTGGATGTGGGGCGGCGACGGCAATGATCTGCTGGATGGTGGCGATGGCAATGACTGGCTGGACGGCGGCGATGGGGATGACCGCATTTTCGGCGGCGACGGCAACGACACCCTGATTGGCGGGCAGGGCGACGACCGGCTGGACGGCGGCAAGGGCAATGACATTGTGCTGGCTGGCGCCGGCGCCGACCGCGTGTGGGGCGGCGAGGGCGAGGATCTGATCTGGGGCGGCGACGGCAATGACATGCTGCGCGGTGGCGACGACAACGACTTCCTGGCTGGCGGTACAGGCAATGACCGGCTTTATGGCGATGCCGGACAGGACGATCTGTATGGCGAGGCGGGCGCGGACCGGCTGGAGGGCGGCAGCGGCGATGACACGCTGTGGGGTGGTGACGACGCGGACGTGCTGCTGGGCGGCGACGATCAGGACAAGCTGTATGGCGAGGCCGGCGATGATGAGATGAACGGCCAGAACGGCCATGACCAGCTCTTTGGTGGTGACGGTGCCGACAAGCTGTGGGGCGGCAGCGGTGACGACATTCTGGATGGCGGCACCGGCGCCGACGAACTGCGCGGCGGCAGCGGCAACGACACGATCGTCTTCGACGCCGCCGACACGGTGATCCTGGGCCAGGGCGGCAGCGGCGACGTGCTGGTCGGTAGCGCCGGCAATGACACCATCAATTTCAACAGCGCCGCCTTCGATCCCGCCGCCACCACCAATGGCGGCTTTGAGGCGGTGTTGCTGGGCGACGGAGATGACACGCTGTATGGCGACTGGACCGGCGGTGGCAACACCAGCCTGACCGTGGACGCCGGTGCCGGCGACGATGTGGTCAGCCTGTATGGCAACGGCCATGACGTGATCGAGGGCGGCGACGGCAATGACTGGCTGTTTTCCGGCGCCGGCAATGACATTGTGCGCGGCGGCGCCGGCGAGGACGTCCTGTACGGCCTGGAAGGCAATGACCAGATGGAAGGCGGCGCCGACTACGACTTCTACTATTTCGGTCGCGGCCACGGCACGGACACCATTCTCGACGGCGGCGGGTTCGGCAACGCGCTGTCCATGTTCGACGGCTATACCGGCAACCATGTGGAAAGCAACGAAGTGGCGTTCGTCGATCATGGCGGCGGCCAGTGGTCACTGACCTTCGTTGATCCGGTGTCCAGCCTGCCCAATGGCGATGGTAAGGTGTGGTTTCAGTCGAGCGAGATTTCCGACGTGGTGCTGTGGGGCGACAGCGGCGCGATCTATTATGAGTGGACCGGCAGCGACTATATTCTCGTCTGACGCGGCGACCGACGGCGACCGGTCACCAGCCGCTTAGCGGACGCCGTGCCGCAGCGGACGGCGCGCGCCTTGTCAGTCGCCCCCGTCAGTCACCCCCCTGTCAGTCGGTGAGTGACAGATCCACTAGCACAGCGGTGCCGTGTTCGGGCGCGGTGATCAGCAGGTCATCGTGGGGGTTGCCGGCCATCTCACGATCAATTTCCACGGTGTCGCCTGCCGTCAGGTCGAAACGCCGGCCGCTGGACAGCAGGCGCACTACCATGGGCCCCTCCAGACAGTGGACCAGAACGCAGTCGCCGGTGATGGGGTGTTCGATCCCCTGCCCGCCGCTCCTGACCACGGTGGCGGTATAGCGGGCCCTGGCCCGGTCAACGATGATATTGAAGTCACGGATCGGTCCGCCCAGCAACTGGCACTGGGTGTCCGCATCGCCGGAAAAGCTGAACGGCTCGTAGAGGTGGTTCATCCGGCGGGTCTCGCCGCCGCCGACGCTGAGCGTCATGCCTTCGCCCTCGATCACCATGATGGTGCGGTCATAGCCGGGAAAGCGCGAGAAGGCGCCGGAATCAGGCACATCGGCGATGGACAGGCGCCAGATGAACGGCGTCCCGTCGAGCCCGGCATCGGCCGGGAAAATGGTGATCTGGGTGGTGGTCCCCTTGCCGTTTTTCCACGGCATGGACTGATAATCGGCGGGCTTCAGAATCCGGGCTTCGGTCGGCATAACGCTCCTCAGGTCAGTCGTGCGGGCCAACCCTAGCCTTCTGTCCGCCTGCGGCGATAGCGCCCTTGACTCAAGGCCCGCGGGGCACATTTATACCGGACGAAATTGATCCGGATAGGGCGGCACCTTCGCCGCCGCCAAAAGGGCGGTCGCCGGGCGCGGGTTGCCGGTCGGGAGTGAGGAACGATGATCCGATTCAGCCGTATGGCGGACTATGGCGTGGTGGTCATGACCGCACTGGCGCGTTCGGGCGATATGGCGCCGATGCCGGCCTCTGATCTGGCCCATGCGACGCGCCTGCCGCAGCCGACCGTATCGCAGGTGGCCAAGCGCCTGACCCAGGCCGGTCTGCTGGTTTCCGTGCGGGGCCCGGCCGGCGGTTATGGCCTCGGCCGGCCGCCATCCGAGATCAATGTGGCGGAGATCATCAGCGCGCTTGACGGGCCTATTCTGCTGGCCGACTGCCTGGAAGGGCCGGCCGGCGTGTGTGACCTGGAGGCGGTGTGTCAGGTGCGCGCGCCCTGGCGGCAGGTGAGCCTGGCGGTGCGCCGCTCGCTGGAGGCGGTCTCCCTAGCCAACATGCTGGAGCCAGTGACCGCCGGCTCCGCTGCCGATGACGAGCACCACGACGGACCGGTTGCGGTCGGTGGCGCAAGTCGCGCCGGCGTCCATGGCGACGCCCGCGCCGCGGGCTGACCCCTAAACACCCAGCACCAGAAACGAGACCCGCAATGAGCGAGACCACCACGGCCCGCGTGGCCAAGGCCACAGATGACCTGTCCTCCGACCGGGCGGTGGATGATGCCGTCGCCGCATTGGGCGGCGGCAAGGACTATCGCTACGGCTTCACCACCGACATCGAATCGGACATGGCGCCCAAGGGGCTGAGCGAGGACATCGTCCGCTTCATTTCCGCCAAGAAGGAAGAGCCGGAGTGGCTGTTGGCGTGGCGCCTCAAGGCATTCCGTCTGTGGCAGCAGATTGCACCGGAAGAGCCGGAGTGGGCGCGCATCAGCCACCCGCCCATCGACTATCAGGACTCCTATTATTATTCGGCGCCGAAGAAGCGGCCGGAAAGCATGGACGAGGTGGATCCGCTGCTGCTGGAGACATACGAGAAGCTGGGCATTCCCCTGAAAGAACAGGAAGTGCTGGCCGGTGTGCGCAACGTGGCGGTGGACGCGGTATTCGACAGCGTCAGCGTGGCCACCACCTTCCGCGCCAGGCTGGAGCAGGACGGCATCATCTTCTGTTCCATGTCGGAAGCGGTGCACAATCATCCGGACCTGGTGCGCAAGTATCTGGGCAGCGTGGTGCCCTATTCCGACAATTACTTCGCGACCCTCAACTCCGCCGTCTTTACCGACGGGTCATTCTGCTACATCCCCAAGGGTGTGCGCTGCCCGATGGAGCTGTCCACCTACTTTCGCATCAACCAGGCGCAGACCGGTCAGTTCGAACGCACCCTGGTGATTGCCGAGGCCGGTAGTTATGTGAGCTATCTGGAAGGCTGCACCGCGCCCATGCGCGACGAAAACCAGTTGCACGCGGCGGTGGTCGAGCTGGTGGCCATGGACGATGCGGAGATCCGCTATTCGACGGTGCAGAACTGGTATCCGGGCGACGCCGAAGGGCGCGGCGGCATTTATAATTTCGTCACCAAGCGCGGCGCCTGCCGCGGTCGCAATTCGCGCATCTCCTGGACCCAGGTGGAGACCGGCTCGGCCATCACCTGGAAGTATCCAAGCTGCATCCTGCAGGGCGACGGCTCGGTCGGCGAGTTCTACTCCATCGCCATTACCAACAACCGTCAGCAGGCCGATACCGGCACCAAGATGATCCACATCGGCAAGAACACCCGCTCGCGGGTGATCGCCAAGGGCATTTCCGCCGGCCGTTCAGAGAGCACCTATCGCGGCCTGGTGCGGGTCCTGCCGGGGGCGGCGGGCGCGCGCAACTTCACCCAATGCGATTCACTGCTGATCGGCGGCGACTGCGCCGCCCACACCGTGCCCTATGTGGAGAGCCGCAATCCGTCGGCCCAACTGGAACACGAAGCGACCACCGCGAAGATCGACGAAGAGAAGCTTTTCTACTGTCGCCAGCGTGGTCTGGGTGAAGAGGAGGCGGTAACCATGGTGGTCAACGGCTTCTGCCGCGAAGTGCTGCAGAAGCTGCCCATGGAGTTTGCCGTGGAAGCACAGAAACTTGTGGGCATCAGCCTTGAGGGCGCGGTCGGCTGAGCCGGTCGGATCAATCAGGAAAGACAGTCATGACAGCCGGAACAAACCCCATTCTGCAGGTGCGCGGCCTGACCGCAGGCGTCGAAGGCACGGCGATTCTCAAAGGCATCGACCTGACGCTCCATGCCGGCGAGGTGCACGCCATCATGGGCCCCAACGGCTCCGGAAAAAGTACGCTCAGCCATGTGCTGGCCGGCAAGCCGGGCTATGAGGTGACCGGCGGCAGCGTCACCTTCATGGGGCGCGACCTGCTGGCCATGGAGACGGAAGAGCGGGCAGCGGCGGGGCTGTTCCTCGGCTTTCAGTATCCGGTGGAGATTCCGGGGGTTGGCCTTTCAACTTTTCTCAAGACGGCGGTCAACGCCGTGCGACGGGTGCGCGGCGAGAAGGAATATGACGCCATCGAGTTTCTCCGTCTGATCAAGGCGGAAGCGGCAAAGCTCTCCATGCCGGAAGACATGCTGCGGCGAGCGGTCAATGTGGGCTTTTCCGGCGGCGAGAAGAAGCGCAACGAGATTCTGCAACTGGCATTGCTGGAGCCGACTCTGGCGGTACTCGACGAAACCGATTCCGGCCTGGACATCGATGCGCTGAAGACCGTCGCCGACGGCATCAACGCCAGCCGCCGGCCGGACCGCGCCATTCTTCTGATCACCCACTACCAGCGCCTGCTGGACCATGTGGCGCCGGATCATGTGCATGTGCTGGCCGATGGCCGTATCGCCGAGTCGGGCGATATGGCGCTGGTCCGTCGGCTGGAGGCGGAAGGTTATGCCGCTTTCGGCGCGGCGGACGAGAGCGCCGCGGCGTAGGGGCGCGGCAGGCATGGCGGGTTCCACCCTTCATCAGCGCGGCCGGTTGGCTGACCCTGATTTTCTTTCTGCCTTCGCGGCGCAGGCGGATCTGCCGACCTTTGCCCCGTGGCAGGCGGATCTGCGTCAGGTGGCGCGCCGGGCGGTGGCCGATCAGGGCCTGCCCTCGGTCAAGCGCGAGGCGTGGAAATACACCAACCTGCAGAGCCTGGCGGGCCACCCCTTCGTTCTGGCTGGTGACGGCGCGGACCTGCCGGCGTCCGTCAGCCGGCGGATTGACCAGGCCACCGCCGGCGAACCGCCGTTGGCCCGTCTGGTCTTTGCCAATGGCCGGCTGGTGGAGAGTCTGTCCGACCGTGGCGCCCTGCCGGCCGGCGTGGTCTTCACCGAATTGGCGGCGGCGGACGAGGCCTGGCTGGCGACCCGTCTTGGCCGGGTCGCACCGGCCGACAGCGGGCCGGTTCAGGCCATGGCCACCGCATGGATGGCCAGCGGTGCGGCGCTGCGCATCGCCGACGGCGTAAGCGTGGAGCGGCCGCTGCATGTGGTTCACCTGTGCGGCGGCACCCCCGACACGCCGACCGCGGCTTTTCCGCGGATGGTCGTGGAACTGGGCGCGGCCAGCCGGGCGGAGCTGGTGGAAACCTATCTGTCGCTGAGTGACGGCGTGGCCTGGTCGAGCCCGGTATCGGAGATCGTCATCGGCCGCGACGCCACATTGCGCCATCGTCGCGTGCAGCGCCTGGCCGAGCAAGCCTTTCACCTGGCTGTGGTGGCGGCGGAAGTTGGTCAGGGCGGACACTATGAGAGTTTTCTGGCGACCTTGGGCGGCGGTGTCAGCCGCGACGATTGTTTGGTCCGGCTGTTGGCCGAGGCGGCTGGCACGGCGCTGGCCGGCATGACCTTTCTGAGCGGTCGTCAGCACGGCGAAGCCAGTGTGGTGGTGCGTCATGAGGCTCCGCACACGCGCAGCACCGAGCACTTTCGCGCCGCCCTGGCGGATCGCGCCCGCGGCGTGTTTCAGGGCCGCATCCATGTGGCGCGCGGCGCCAGTGGTGCGGACGGACAGATGCTGAGCCGCGCCCTGCTGCTGTCGCCGACGGCGGAGATGGACACCAAACCGGAACTGGAGATTTTCACCGATGACGTGGCCTGCAGCCACGGTGCGGTGACCGGTCAGCTCGACCCCGAGCAGATGTATTATCTGCTGGCCCGCGCCATTCCCAAGGCCGAGGCCCGGGCCTTGCTGGTGGAAGGCTTCCTGGCCGAAGCCCTAACCGTGGTGACGGATACGGCGGCACGCGACGGCTTGCTGGCGCTGGCCCGGCAGCGGCTCTATGGCGAGGTGGCACAATGACGACCGCCCAGGCCATGACTGCTGTGACGCGGCCGGCCTTTGACGCCATGGCGGCGCGGTCTGATTTCCCCATTCTGCAGCGATCAATGAACGGTAAACCGCTGGTCTATCTGGACAGCGCCGCTTCGGCCCAGAAGCCGCAGACGGTGATCGACGCGGTCAGCCGCAGCTATGAGACGCGCTACGCCAATGTTCACCGCGGCGTCTACCGGCTGGCGGCGGAGGCGACAGCGGACTTCGAGGCGGCGCGGGAGAGTGTGCGGCGCCTCCTCAATGCCCGCGAGAGCCGCGAGATCGTCTTTGTGCGCGGCGCCACCGAGGCGATCAATCTGGTGGCGCAGAGTTGGGGGCAGCGGCTGGTGGCGGGCGACGAGATCATCCTCAGCCACCTGGAGCATCATTCCAACATCGTGCCCTGGAAGTTGCTGTGCGAGCGCAGCGGTGCGGTGCTGCGGGTCATTCCGGTCGATGACGCCGGCGAGCTGGATATGGCCGAATATGCCCGTCTGCTGTCGCCACGGACGGCCATGGTGGCCATCACCCATGTCTCCAACGCGTTGGGCACGGTGGTGCCGCTGGCCGACATCATCGCGCCCGCCCGCGCCGCCGGTGCGGCGGTGCTGGTGGATGGTTGTCAGGCGGTGCCGCATATGGCCGTGGACGTTCAGGCGCTGGACCCGGACTTCTATGTTTTTTCCGGCCACAAGCTGTATGGCCCGTCGGGCATCGGCGCACTCTATGGCAAGGCAGCGGTTCTCGAGTCCATGCCGCCGTGGCAGGGCGGCGGCGAGATGATTCACACCGTGAGTTTCGAGCAGACCACCTATGCCGACATCCCCCATCGCTTCGAGGCCGGCACCCCGCATATCGCCGGCGCCGCCGGTCTGACCGCGGCCATCGCCTATGTGCAGGGGCTTGGGCTTGAGGCCATCGCCGCGCACGAGCATGAGTTGCTGGCCGAGGCCACACGACGGCTTGGCGCGCGCAACGACATTCGTCTTATCGGCACCGCGCGGCAGAAGGCGGCGATCCTCTCTTTTGTCATGGCCGGCGTACACCCGCACGACGCCGCCACCATCCTGGATCAGGAAGGGGTTGCGGTGCGCGCCGGTCATCATTGCGCCCAGCCCCTGATGGCGCGCTTTGACGTGGCGGCGACGCTGCGCGCCTCCTTCGGTCTGTACAATACGGTGGCCGATATTGACCGGCTGGAAGCGGCGCTGGACCGGGCGCGGGAGATATTCCGATGAGCGATGATCTGCGCGAGCTCTATCAGGAAGTGATCCTGGACCATGGCCGCCACCCGCGGAACTTTGCCAGGCCGGCCGACGCCAACCGTGAGGCGCATGGCAACAATCCACTGTGCGGCGATACGCTCACCGTGTGGCTCAGCTTTCGTGACGGGGTGGTGGCGGATGTGGGATTCGAGGGCCGTGGCTGCGCCATTTCCGTGGCGTCAGCCTCGCTGATGACGGAAATCCTCAAGGGCAAGAGCGAGGCGCAGGCCGAAGCGCTGTTCGAGCGCTTCCGCGCCATGGTTTCCGGCGACAGCGTTGACGACGGTGAGGACAGTGCGGAAGCCGACCGGCTGCGCGTCCTGGCCGGCGTGCGCGACTATCCCATGCGGATCAAATGCGCCACTCTGGCGTGGCACACCATGAACGCCGCCCTGCATGGCGCAGACCAGACCACAACGGAATAGGCGGGAGACGGGCATGAGTTTTCTTGGATTCGGCAAGAAGGCGGAGGACGTGCCGCATGCCGGCCCGGACGGGGCGCTGGCCGCCGGCGTCGCGGGCACCGGAGGGGCTGAAGGCGCCGGGGCGGCGGCGAAAGCGCCGCTTGACCGCGAGGCCATGACCGAAGCGGTGATCCGTCAGTTGCAGACCGTCTTCGACCCGGAAATCCCGGTGAATATCTATGAGCTGGGGCTGATCTACACCATCATCATCAATGATGACCGGACGGTGGAGGTGACCATGACCCTGACGGCGCCCGGCTGTCCGGTGGCCGAGGAAATGCCCGTATGGGTGCGCGATGCGGTGATGGGGGCGGACGGCGTCGAGGACGTGCATGTGGATGTGGTGTGGGACCCGCCGTGGGAGCCGTCCCTGATGAGTGAAGCGGCAAAGCTTGAACTGGGCTTCATGTAGGCTTAACTGATAAGCGGGATGTTGGCCCCGGACGGGCCCCGAAGGCGGGAGCGGAGGAAACGGACCATGCTGGCGGTCGGCGATAGCAAGATGATCACCCTGACGGAGCGGGCGGCGGAGCGTGTGCGCACGCTGATGGCGCGGGCCGGTGACAATATGGTGGGTCTTCGCCTCGGCGTCACCAGCAAGGGCTGCTCCGGCATGTCCTACAAGATGGAGTATGTAAGCGAGGCGCAGCCCCATGACGAGGTGGCGGAAGACAGGGGCGTGAAGATTCTGATCGACCCGCTGGCCACCATGTTCATTCTCGGCACCGAGATCGACTATGTAGAGGACACGCTCCAGTCAGGCTTCGTCTTTAACAATCCCAATGCCCGCAACCTCTGCGGCTGCGGCGAGTCCTTCTCCGTCTAGGGCGCCTGCCCTTACGCCGCCGTCATCCCCTGCGGTGTAGCCGCGCGCGCCGCGGGCGCGGGTTCGGGGCCGCTGGCGCTGTGTCGCTACCCTCTCTAGATTAGCCCGCTGCATCCTCCGGGGCCGGCTCTGCCGGCCCTGTCGCCGTTCGGAGACCAAGCCTTGCGCTCCAGAATCCTGCTCGGACCGGACGTGGCTACGGCGGCACGGCGCATTGTCTTTCTGGCGGCACCGATCATGGCCAGCCGTGCCGGCCTGCTGATCATGCTGACCGTGGACAACGCCATGAGCGGTCAGGCCGGCATCCGGGTGCTGGCCGCTTATGGCGCGGCGTCGGTGCCGCACCTGCCGCTGGTGGCGCTGACCGTCGGCATGATGGCGGCGACCCTGATCATGACCGCCCAGGCGCGCGGCGCCGGGCGGTCGGAGGACTGTGGCTCGATCTGGCACATGGGTCTGATCGCCGGCCTGGTCATGGGCAGTGCGGCGGGATCTGTCCTGCTGCTGGGGCCGGCGCTGCTCAGTCTGATCGGCACGGCCGAGCCGCTGCGTGCGCCGGGCGGTGCGGCCATGATCCTGCTGGCGCCAGGCATGCCGGCCATCGCGCTTTATGTGGCGACCACCCAGTTCCTGGAAGGCAACGGCCGCGCCCTGCCGGGCATGGTGGTGGTGGTCATCGGCAATCTGGTCAACGGCCTGCTCAACTGGCTGTTGATTTACGGCAATGCGGGCTTTCCCGAGATGGGCGCGGAGGGGGCGACGCTGGCCACCACCATCGCCCGCTGGGTCATGGTCGGGCTGATTGTCGGCTGGGTGCTGCGCAGCCCGCTGACCCGGGCCATGGGATCGGCCCGTATCGGCGCCGGGCCGTTGCGCTTCATGCGGCGTTTTCTGACGCTTGGTCTGCCCATTTCATTTGCCACCCTGTTCGACACCGGCACCTTCTTTGTGATGGGCGCCCTGGTCAGCCAGTTGGGGGCGGTGCCGCTGGCGGCCTATCAGATCGCCATGAGCACATTGTCCTTTATCTATATGGCGAGCATCGGCCTGCAGTCGGCCACCTCGGTCATTGTCGGCGAGGCCTTCGGTAAGGGTGACGGGCCGGCGGTGCGGCGCATCGGCTGGACCGGGTTCTGGCTCGACATGGCGGCCATGGGCCTGGCCATGGTTCTGGTCATCGCCTTCGCCACCCCAATCGCCCGCATCTATACAGATGATGGGGCCCTGGTTCTGGCGGCAAGCGGCGCCCTGTTCATCATCGGCTTCGTCATCGTCGCCGATGGCATGCAGGGCGTACTGCTGGGCATTCTGCGCGGCATGGGCGATGTTAATGTGTCCATGTGGCTGTTGGGTGCGGGCATGTGGCTTGTGGCGGTGCCGCTGGGCCTGACCTTCGGGCGCGATGGGGAGAGCGGCCTGGCGGGGGTCCTGTGGGCCCTGGGCGCCGGCCTGTTTGCCGCCGGAGTCATGCTGCTGTGGCGTTTCTGGTCTTTGTCGCGACGTATGGCCGCGCTGCATACCGCCTGACAGCGGGCGCGGAGCCGGGATACAGCGTCCGACCGGCTGCGCGGGACACGGCGTTTTCAAGCGGCCCACCGTCAGGGTAGGGTTCCGGATTCCCCGGATTCACCGGAGTCCACGGCCCTGACCGGCCAGCGACAGGATCAGACAGCGCCAGACTTTATAAGGACCGCGGACCTTTCCTGGTGAAGGCGCGGAGCAACGGATGAAGCAGTATCAGACAAAAGCACAGGGCCCGCTGGACGGCATTCGCGTCATCGACATGTCGCGACTGATCGCCGGCAATATGCTGTCCTTGCAGCTTGGCGATTTCGGCGCGGAAGTCATCAAGATCGAGACGCCGGGTAAGGGTGACGATCTGCGCAACTGGAAGACCGACGGGATCGAGGCCTTCTGGAAGGTCTATTGCCGCAACAAGAAGAGCCTGGCGCTCAACCTGCGGACGGACGCGGCGAAGGAGGCCTTCGACCGGCTGGTCAAGACGGCGCACATGCTGATCGAGAACTTCCGCCCCGGCACCCTGGAGAAGATGGGCTATGGCCCGGATGCGCTGCACAAGCTGAACCCCAAGCTCATCATCATCCGGGTTTCCGGCTGGGGTCAGGACGGGCCCTACCGGCACAAGCCCGGTTTCGGCACGCTGGTCGAGGCGATGACCGGCTTCGCCGCCATGAACGGCTATGGCGACCGGCCACCGGTTCTGCCGCCGCTGGCCATGGCCGACATGATCGCCGGTATTACCGGCGCTTTCGCCGCCATGGTGGCGCTGCGCGAAGCCGAACGTGACGGCGGTAAGGGGCAGGTGATCGACCTGCCTTTGTTCGACCCCATGCTCGGCATCCTCGGGCCGCAGGCGGCGGACTATAAGGTGACCGGCGACGTGACGCCGCGTGAGGGCAGCGCCTGGCAGCGCTCTGCCCCGCGCAATGTCTATGAGACCAGTGACGGCGGGTTCGTCTCTCTGTCGGCGTCCATGCAGGGCATGTGCGAACAGCTGTTCAAGGCCATGGGGCGCGAAGAGCTGATTCACGACATGCGTTTCCGCACCAATTCCGACCGGGTGCAGAACCGCGACGAGCTGGACGCCATCATCCAGAACTGGATGCGCCAGCGGCCACGCGACGAGATCCTGGAATTTTTCGACAAGCAGGGCATAACGGTCGGTCCGGTATCGGACATTGCCGAGCTGATGGACCATCCCTTTATCAAGGGCCGCGGCATCATCGAGGAATATCCCGATGACGAAATGGAGGCAGTGCCGATGCATGCGGTGACACCGCGTCTGTCGGCGACGCCGGGCGCTATTCGCAGCCCGGCGCCAAAGCTGGGCGAGCACAATGCGGAGCTGCTCAAAGAGCTCGGCTATGATGCCAAGGCGCAGGCGAAGTTGAAGGATCAGGGCGCGATCTAGGAACGCGCCCGGGTCTGCGCCGCAACCGGCCACGGGATCACCGCTATGTCCGGCCACACTGTAGCCCAGCGGGCGCATTGTCGGTCGCGGGTTTGGGGCGAGGCCGACAGCAGGTTGGGCCGGACGACCATGGCGAACAGGTCATGCAGACCGACTGGCGCCAGAAACTCCAGCGCCCCGTCCGCGCCGCGCCGGACCCTTGCCATGGCCAGCGCAGGCTCTGTTAGACTGTAAGGCTCGCGGCCGCGGCCTTATGTGGTCGGCCCTTATGAGGATCATCTTGGACCGGACCGGGACATATTCACAGCACGGGCAAACCACTCCCGGGACCACCCCCCAAACCGCCGTGAACACTGCCGGAAGCGGCCGGCTGACGAGGCTGGTCTGGCGCTATGAGCTGCCGACGGTGGCGCTGGCGGCGGCGATCTACGGCGCCTGGTTTCTGCTGGTGGCCTTCCACGCCTACATCCCGTGGTGGCTGCTGATCCCGCTGGCCGGGTATGTGGTGGGCTGGCACCACTCGCTGCGGCACGAGACGGTGCACGGGCTGCGCCGCTGGCCGGTATGGCTCAAATATCTGCTGGTGGCGCCGCCGCTGACTGTCTGGAACCCCTATCCGGCGTTCCGCCGCAGCCACTCGCGCCATCACGTCAACGCCAATCTGACGACGCCGGGCACGGACCCTGAGTCCTACTACCACACCAAGGCCCAGTGGCGGGCCATGGGGCCGGTGTGGCGTGCAATCTGGATCGTCAACCAGACGGTGCTCGGCCGTCTGCTGATCGGCCCGGCGCTGTATCTGTGGAAGATGATCAAACGCGAGCCCATGCGCATTTTGCGCGGCGACATGACCAACGCGCTGGCCTGGGCGGTGCATGTGCCGCTGGTGGTGGCCATGCTGTGGGGGCTGCAATCGGTCTTTGGTCTGGTGTGGTGGCAGTATCTGCTGGTCTTCGCCTATCCCGGCCAGTCGGTGGCCCTGTGGCGCGCCTTCTATGAGCATCGCTGGGGCGACGACGCGAAGGAGCGCACGGTGATCGTCGAGGCCAGCCTGCCCATGGGGCTGCTCTATCTCTTCAACACCCTGCATGCGGCCCATCACCAGCACCCCACCCTGCCGTGGTATGAGCTGCCGCGCTATTACCGCGACAATCGCGAGGCCATCCTGGCCGACAACGGGAACTATCTGTTCGCCGACGGCTATTGGGGCATGGTCAGGCGCTGGCTGGTGAAACCAGTGTTCATTCCGGTTCATCCGACGCTGTGAGGGGCATGGCGGGCTTCAGCCATCTGCATGATACATCGGCCGATCCGTTGATGCCGGACCGTCGGCGCGAATGGCTGCCCAGCCCGCGCCGGGTGCGGGTGATGTTCAACGACCATGTGATCGCCGACTCGCGCCGCATGTTTCTGCTGCGCCAGCACGGTTTCCTGCCGATCTACTATTTTCCGCGGGGGGATGTGGACCAGACCTGTCTGGTCGCCAGCAACTGGACAACCCAATCGCCCTACAAGGGCACCGCGACCTATTTCGACGTAGTGGCCGGCGACCGGCGCACCCCGGCGGCGGCCTGGACCTATGGCCCGCCAAAAGCGGGGTCGCCGGACACCCGCGGCTATATGGGGTTCGATTTTCACAGCATGGACGCCTGGTTCGAGGAGGACGAGCAGATTTTCGTTCATGCCCGCGATCCCTATCTGCGGGAGGAGACCTGGACTACGACCAGGCACATCCAGGCCTTTGTGGATGGCACGCTGGTGGCCGACTCGCGGCGCGCCGTCATGCTGCGCGAGACCACCAAGTACGAGCGCTATTATTTTCCGGCTCTCGATACGCGGCTCGACCTGCTGCAGCCGAGCGATACCTACTCCATGTGTCCCTATAAGGGCCGGGCCACCTATTTCAGCCTGGTTGTGGACAACCGGCGCTTCGACGACATTGCCTGGAGCTATCGTTTCCCACTACCGGACATCCGGCGTGTCGCCGGCCATATCTGCTTCTGGATGGAGAAGCCGGAGGTCAGCTTCACGGTGGACGGGGTGGCCGATCCGGCACGGGTGCGGCGGCCCGGGCCGGAGGCCGGCAGCGAGATGCTGAGCGCCAACCAGATATTCTGGTCCGTGCCGGCGCCGCCGGCCATGGCCGGGCTGCCACCGGAGGAGCGGCAGAAGGCGGCGGCCAGGCCCAACGGCCGGGCCGAGGGGCCGCCGGATGCGGTGATGGCCGGCCACGACGAGCCGGCCGGCGGGCCACGGGCCCTGAACCTCAAGCCACGCAGCCGTCCGCGCTGAATCCACCGGGCGGGCGTGTGGTGCTATACTGATCCGTCACACCGAAGTCAGGAGAATCGCCATGGCCGATGCCGCCATCGCCTCGCCAGCCTCGGCCTGGGGCCGGGCTACCGCCTGGTTCTGGACCTATGAGATTCCGTCCGTCTTCATGGCGGCGGCGATCTATGGCGCCTGGTTCCTGCTGATCTGGTTTCATGAATATGTGCCGTACTGGCTGATGATACCGCTGGGCGCCTATATCATCGCCTGGCAGTTCTCGTTCCAGCACGAAGCGATTCACGCCCTGCGTCGCTGGCCGCGATGGTTGCGCTACGCCATTTGCCTGCCGCCGCTGGGGCTGTGGTTTCCGTTCCCGGCCTATCGCCGCAGCCACTCCATCCATCACGTGAACATGAACATCACGGTGCCGGGTAAAGACCCGGAGACTTATTATGTGCCGAAGGACCAGTGGCGGAAGCTGAGCGCGCTATCGCGCGGGGTCTATCTGTTCAATCAAACGCTGGTCGGCCGTCTGGCCATCGGACCGTTGATCCGCCTGTACAAGCTGGCCCGGCGCGAGGGGACGCGGATTATCAACCGCGACTATGTCAACGTGTCGTCATGGCTGTGGCATGTGCCGCTGGTGGCGGGGCTGATGTACTTCGTCACGATGATCGCCGGCATGGCATGGTGGGAGTATGTCTTCCTGATCGCCTATCCGGGATTCAGCCTGGGTCTGCTGCGTGCCTTCTATGAGCATCGCTGGGGCGAGCGACCGAAACAACGCACCGCCATCCTGGAGGCGAGCTGGCCCATGAGCCTGCTGTTCCTGTGGAACAACATCCATGCGGTGCATCATCTGCACCCGACCATGCCGTGGTACGAGATTCCGGGCTTCTACCGGCAGAACCGCGACCGCATCCTGGAACATAATGGCCACTTTCTGATTCCCGGCGGCTATCTGGAAGAGGTGCGGCGCTGGCTGCTCAAGCCGGTATTCAGGCCGATCCATCCGAAGTACTAGCCGACCACGCCTGACGCGTCAGGCTGTGCAGCAGGAAGCTGGCGCCGCCGGTGCGCGCCGGCTGACCCAGCGCCACCTCGCCTACCACCCGGAACCCGGCCTTGTGCAGCACCCCGCATGAACCTGCATTGTCCGGCAAGGCGCGCGAGACGATAGCCGGCAGGTCACGTTCCGCAAAGGCGAGAGGCAGCAGCGCCGCCACTGCCTCGCTCATGAGGCCCTGCCGCCAGAACGGCCGGCCCAGCCAGTAGCCGAGCTCATTCTCGCCGCGCCAGTCATGCAGGCTGATAGCGCCGAGCAGGCGGTCGTCGCGGCGGCGAGCAATGGCCCAGGCGTCCGGCGGATGGTCCCGCTGCCGCGCCTGGTTGCGGGCGATCCAGGCGCGACCGTCATCATAGGTATAGGGCCAGGGCGGCTCGTCGAGCCAGCGGCTGACCGCCCAGTCGCCGATCAGCCGTACCAGATCGTGCAGGTCGCTGTCGGCCCATGGCCTCAGCCGCAGTCGCGGCGTTTCGAGAAGGTTCATGACGCCCGCCACTGATGGCGGGCGAGGCTCCAGGCAGGCGCCAGCGGCAGGTGATAGCGGTTGGGCCGGGGCAGGGGGCGCATTTCCGCCGGGCGGAAGCCGAGCTTTTCCAGCACCCGGCTGCTGCGCCGGTTGTCGGGATGGACGGTGGCCACCATGGCCGGCGCGTTGAGATAGGCGAAGCCATGGGCCAGCACCGCCCGCCCCGCCTCCACCATCAGCCCCTGCCCCCACCATGGCCGGGCCAGCCAGTAGCCGAATTCGTCACGACCGGCGCCGGGATCGGCGATGCTGACGCCGCCGATGACCTGGCCGGTGTGACGATAGGCGATGGCAAAATGAGCCGCCTGGCCGGACGCATGACTGGCGTTCACCAGGCCGGTCCACCAGTCGAAGTCGCTCTGCCGGTAGGGCTGCGGCACGCGGATCAGCCAGCGGCTGACCTGGGGGTCGTTCAGCCAGGCGATGACGGCGCGGGCGTCGCGATCCTCAAACGGGCGCAGGACCAGGCGGCTGGTGCTCAGGCGCATGAGCCGGCCGCCACCGGTCAGGCCGCCAGTTGCCGCAGGGTGTCGCGGTAGCGCCGGGTGATGGCCTCCTCCGCCTCGTGGTGGCCGTCGCGCACCACCCAGCGACCGCCCACCATCACGTCGCGTACGGGCGTGGTGTTGCCACAAAAAAGGAAGGCATCCAGCAGGGTGTCGCCGCTGCGGCCAGTCAGGCTGGGGTGGTCGGTATCGAGCGTGATGAGGTCGGCGCGATGGCCGGTGGCCAGCTTGCCGATGGGGCGGCCGGAAGACTGCGCGCCGCCGGCGAGGGCGCCCTTCCACAGATTGGCGCCCACATGGGCAGCCTCGGCGGTGGCCAGAAGATTGCGTTTGCGCAGGATCAGACGCTGGCCATATTCCAGCCAGCGTAGCTCCTCGACAGGGCTGATGGACACATGGCTGTCGGAGCCGACGCCCCAGCGGCCGCCGGCGGCGAAATAGTCCACCATGGGAAAGATGCCGTCGCCCAGATTGGCTTCCGTCGTCGGGCAGAGGCCGACCACCGCACCACTCTTCGCCATGCTCGAAACCTCTTCCGGCGTGACGTGGGTGGCATGGATCAGGCACCAGCGCTGGTCCACCGCATAGTTGTTGTAGAGCCACTGCACCGGTCGCTGGTTGGACCAGGCGAGGCAACCATCCACCTCGCTGGTCTGCTCGGCGATGTGAATATGGATCGGCGCCTTGGGGTCCAGCGCGGTCAGACCGTCAACGGCGATGCGGAGCTGGTCCGGCGAGGCGGCGCGCAGCGAATGGGGGGCGATGCCGAAGGCCAGATTGCCATCGCCCGCATGTTCCTTGCCCAGGGTCCGGGTGCAGTCGAGGACATAGTCCGCGTCATTGGCAAAGCGCTTCTGGTGCGGCTCCAGCGGCTTCGGGCCGAAACCGCCGGCGGAATAGAGCACCGGCAGATGGGTATAGCCGATGCCCACCGCCCGGGCGGCGGCGATGACGCGGCGCGACAGCTCAAAGGGATCGGCATAACGATTGCCGTCCTGATCGTGGTGGATGTAGTGGAACTCCGCAATGTGGGTATAGCCGGACTTGACCATCTCCAGGTAAAGCTGGGCGGCGATGGCCTCGATTCCGGCCGGGTCCAGCCCGCCACAGGCCACGTCATACATGACCTTGCGCCAGGACCAGAAGTCATCGTCGGCATTGGGACCGCGCACTTCCGCTTGCCCGGCCATGGCCCGCTGAAAGGCGTGGCTGTGCAGGTTGGGCATGCCCGGCAGGACAGCGCCGCGGATACGTTGTGCGCCGCTACTGTCGGCGCCGACTTTCACCGACTGAATATCGCCGGATACGCCGATGGTGAGGCGGACGTCTTTCGCCCAACCGTCGGGCAGCAGAGCGGAGTCGGCGAACAAATCGGTCATCTGGAACCTCGATTGGCCGGTGCGGGACTTGGCCGGCGGGTGTGGCGGCGGATATGGGCAGGCGGACCTGATGCAGGCGCAGAATAGGCAAGGCCGCCACCGACGAAAAGACGATCCGGCAGATCAGGCGCGGGTCGGGATTTGTCGCCGGGAATTGCCGCCGGTATTTGACGCGCCATTTGATATAGTGGCGCCAAGCCGCCGGCCGACCCCCTCGCTAGCGGCAGCGGATGGATAGAGAACGAGAACGAAGGAGACAGGCCCTTATGTGGGACAGGATGTGGACCAACGTCAATCTGGCCACCATGGCCGATAACGCCGGCCATGGCGGCTATGGCGCGATCAGTGACGGGGCCATTGCCGTGGCGGACGGCAGGATTGCCTGGATCGGCACCATGGCCGATCTGCCGGGCACCCCGGCCAGCCTGGCGCGTCAGGTGCAGGATGCGGGTGGTCTGTGGATGACGCCGGGCCTGATTGATTGCCACAACCATCTGGCCTTCGGTGGCAGCCGTGCGCGTGAGTTTGAGATGCGGCTGGAGGGCGCCACCTATGAAGAGATCAGTCGCGCCGGCGGCGGTATTCTGTCCACCGTCAAGGCGACCCGCGAATGGAGCGAGGAGCGGCTGCTGGCGGCGGCCTTGTCGCGCGCGCGGGCGCAATTGGCCGAGGGAGCGACGACGCTTGAGATCAAGTCGGGCTATGGGCTCGATCTGGACAGCGAGCTGAAACAATTGCGGGTGGCGCGTGAGGTGGGTCGGCAACTGCCGATTACGGTCACCACCACTTTTCTCGGCGCTCACTCCATCCCGCCGGAATACAAGGACCGGTCAGACGATTATGTGGACCTGGTGGTCAACACCATGCTGCCGGCTGTGGTCAGGGACGGGCTGGCGGATGCGGTGGACGCCTTCTGCGAAGGCATTGCCTTTTCGGTTGCCCAGACCGAACGGGTCTTTGCCGCGGCGGAAAAGCACGGCCTGCCGGTCAAGCTGCACGCCGAACAGCTGAGCGATCTGGGTGGTGCGGCGCTGGCGGCGCGCCACGGCGCGCTGTCGGCGGACCACCTGGAATATGTATCGCAAGCGTCGGTCGAGGCCATGGCCAGAGCCGGCACGGTGGCGGTGATGCTGCCGGGCGCCTTCTATTTCCTGCGTGAAAAGCAGTTGCCGCCGATCCAGGCGTTTCGTGACGCGGGCGTCGCCATGGCGGTGGCCACCGACGCCAATCCCGGCACCTCGCCGACGCCATCCCTGTTGCTGATGATGAGCATGGCTTGCACGCTGTTTCGCATGACGCCGGTGGAAGCACTGGCCGGCACCACCCGCGTGGCCGCCCAGGCGCTGGGCATGGCGGCGGAGCGTGGCACGCTTGAGGTGGGTAAGGCGGCGGACATGGCGCTATGGCGGATTGATGAGCCGGCCGAACTGTCCTATCGGTTTGGCGCTGACCCGCTTGTCACAGTAATTTCCGGCGGCGCCGTAATGGATGCCGCCTCTCTCGCGAGGTTCTGAACCATGGCATCCCGTCGTCCGGTTTTCTGGTCCTTTGCCGTTATCGCGGCGGTGGCTATAGCGGCTGTCGCCTGGTGGCTCGGCTCACCCCTGTTCATCGACCGCCATGTGGATGAGCCCTTTCCTTCTGCGACCGCCCCAATGGCCATGGATAGCATGCCCAGCGCCGAGGAGCTGGCCGCCATGAGCGACGAGGAGAAGGCGGCCATGCGCGATGAAGTTCTGGACATGGCCGCCGCCATGCCAGACACGGCCATGGACGACGCCATGGACATGGACATGGCCGAAGCCGAAGTGGCGCGCGGCACGTTTCGCGATGGGGACGACGCGCACAGAGGCGAAGGCCGGGCGGTGATCTATCGTCTGGCCGATGGCAGTCTGCACCTGCGGCTGGAGGATTTCCGCGTCACCAACGGACCGGATTTGTTCGTCATCCTGAGCGCGGCAGACGATCCGCGTGACACTGCCGCCATAGACGCCGCGCCGTGGAGTGCGCTGGCGGCGTTGAAGGGCAATGTGGGTAATCAGAATTACGAGATCGATCCGGCGCTGGACATCAGCCAGGTCCGGACTGTCGCCATCTGGTGCCGCGCCTTCGGCGTATTGTTCGCCGCCGCACCGCTCAGCTTCGAGGCGGCCGGATCCTAGGCGCCGGCTGTCACCGCAGGGCTGCCGCTTGAAGCTGCCGCCTCTTCCTCTGGCCGGCGGTTGTCAGTGCGGCCGGGTGCGCTATGCCATCGCCACAACGCCCGAAGTGTTCTATCTCTGCCACTGCCGCGAGTGCCAGCGACAGTCCTCCAGCGCCTTCGGCCAGTCCCTGCGCGTAGCGGCACAAGGATTCAGCCTGACCGGTGACACCGCTGCGGTGACGTGGACATCGGACGCCGGAACAGTGCGACGCGGCACCTTCTGTCCGGCCTGCGGCACCAGGCTGTTTCATGATCGTACGGGGGCGGCCACTATAAACGTCAAGGCCGGCACACTGGACGATCCGTCATGGCTGGAGCCTGCGGGCCATGTGTGGCTGCGCTCGAAGCAGGCGTTCTTTGAGGTGCCGCCCGGCGCGCTGGCCTATGCGACGCAGCCGCCGGATGCCTTTGCGGCGCTTAAGACGCGCTGGCGCGAGATGATCGCCGCCGGCTGAGTCGCCCGCTGGCGGGCCGGTGCTGTTGCACAGAGAATGATCAGGCCGGCGCCGCGGCGGCCCACGCTATCGCTTCCTCCAGCACCGCCTTGAGATGCGGCCGCACCTTCGCCGCCAGGTCGTCGCGGAAGGTGAAGGGCGGCGCTTCGTCCATATAGGTGGCCTGCGACAGCTCCATCTGCACCGCATGGACGCCGCCGGCCGGCCGGCCATGGCTACGGGTGATGTGGCCGCCCTTGAAGCGGCCGTTGAGGATGGCGCTATAGCCCGACGCCTTCTGGCATACCGCCAGCAGGCGATTGGCCAGACCCGCATCAGCCGACGCGCCAGCACCGGTGCCGAGATTGAAATCCGGCAGCCGGCCATCGAAGAAGCGCGGCACCTCTGACCGGATGGAGTGGGCATCATACTGCACCACCCGGCCATGGCGCGCGGTCAGACGGGTCAGCTCCTGCTCCAGACGGTCGTGGTAGGGCTGCCAGTATGTGGTGCGCCGCCGCTCCACTTCGGCCTTGTCGGGGCCTTCGCCCGGCAGGTAGATCGGCTCTTCGTCGAAGGTGCTGGTGGGCACCAGCTCGGTGACCGACTGGCCGGGATAAAGGCTGGAGCCGTCCGGCGGCCGGTTGAGGTCAATGACGTAGCGCGAGTGGGTGGCGATCACCACCGTGGCGTCCAGCCCATCGAGAAAGTCGTATAGCCGGTCCACATGCCAGTCGGTATCGGCCATGAGGCGGCCGGCGTCGGTCATGCGGCTCTTGAGATCATCGGGAATGTGCAGTCCCGAATGAGGCATGGAGACCAGCAGCGGGCTGTTGCCCTGGCGGTAGCGATAAAGATCCATGACGGTTTCCTGTGCGCGGCGTCAGGCAAGAGCTAGGCTGTCGCGGCGGTGGCTTCAAGGGCTGAAGGCAGGGCCACATCGGCGGGCAGTCCGTGGCCGGTGTCGATCATGCGGCGGGCGGCCTCGATGTCGGGATGGAAGAAGCGGTCCTCGTCGAGGCCCCGCACCTGCTGGCGCACGGCGGCGTGCACCTGTTCCAGGGCCGGCGACGAGGCGAGCGGCCGGCGGAAGTCGATGCCCTGGGCGGCGGCCAGCAGTTCGATGGCGAGGATGCCGGCCACATTGTCGAGCATTGGCGTCAGACGGCGCACGGCGCCGGTGGCCATGCTCACATGGTCTTCCTGGCCGGCGGCGGTAGGCAGGGAATCGACGCTGGCCGGATGGGCCAGGCTCTTGTTTTCGCTGGCCAGAGCGGCGGCGGTGACCTGGGCCAGCATGAAGCCGGAATTGAGCCCCGGACTGGCCACCAGAAAGGCCGGCAGGCCGGAGAAGTTGGCGTCGATCAGCAGGGCAATGCGCCGCTCAGCGAGGGCGCCGATTTCCGCCACCGCCACGGCCAGAGCATCGGCGGCAAGCGCGACCGGTTCGGCATGGAAGTTGCCGCCGGAGAGAATCTCTCCCGTATCGGCGAAGACCAGCGGATTGTCCGTGACCGCATTGGCCTCGCGCCGCAGCACATCGGCCACATGGCGCATCTGGTCCAGTGCCGCGCCCATGACCTGGGGCTGGCAGCGCAAGGAATAGGGATCCTGCACACGCTCATCGCCCTCGCGGTGAGAGGCGCGGATGGCTGAGCCGGCCAGCAGGCGGGCCAGTGCGGCGGCCACCGCCGACTGGCCAGGCTGGCCGCGCAGCGCATGGATGCGCGGATCAAATGGCGTGTCGGAACCGGCGGCGGCATCCACCGACAGGGCGCCACACAGCAGCGCCATGGCGAACAGACGGTCGGCGCGATACAGAGCCAGAAGCCCGAGTGCGGTGGAGACCTGGGTGCCATTGAGCAGGGCCAGCCCTTCCTTGGCCGACAGGGTCACCGGCGCCAGGCCGGCGCGGGCCAGCGCATCGGCTGCCGGCATACGCTCGCCGCCGAAGTCGGCGGCGCCCTGACCGATCAGGGCGGCGGCCATGTGGGCCAGCGGCGCCAGATCGCCGGACGCGCCGACCGAACCCTGGGCCGGGATCACCGGCAGGACGCCGCCATTGAGCATGGCCAGCAGGGCTTCGATGACGCTGCGCCGGACACCGGAGTGACCGCGCGCCAGGCTGGCGACTTTCAGCGCCATGACCAGGCGCACCGCGTCATGGGGCAGGTCCGGCCCGGTACCGGCGGCGTGCGACAGGACGATGCGGCGCTGCAGCTCCGCCACCTGGTCCGGCGGGATGCGGGTCTTTGCCAGCAGGCCGAAGCCGGTGTTGACGCCGTAAACCGCATCGTCGCCGGCGGCGGCGCGGGCGACCACCGCGGCGGCGGCATCTACCACCGGCCAGCAGGACTCGTCGAGAGCCAGCGTCACGTCGCCGCCGGCGATACGCCGCCAGTGGTCAAGCGTAAGAGTGCCGGGAGTCAGGCGAAGGGTATCAGGCATCGCGTTGGACCGCGGACCGTCCTAGCGATCCAGCATAGGCAATTTGAGGCCGAACTCACGGGCGCAGTCCTTGGCGATGTCGTAACCGGCATCGGCATGACGCATGACGCCGGTGGCCGGGTCATTGGTCAGTACCCGCTCCAGACGTTTCGCCGCCTCCGGCGTGCCGTCGGCGACGATGACCATGCCGGCGTGCTGGGAATAGCCCATGCCGACACCGCCACCATGATGCAGACTGACCCATGTGGCGCCGGACGCGGTATTGAGCAGGGCGTTGAGCAGGGGCCAGTCGCTGACCGCATCACTGCCGTCGGCCATGGCCTCTGTCTCGCGGTTGGGGCTGGCGACGGAACCGGAATCCAGATGGTCGCGGCCGATGACGATGGGTCCCTTGACCTCCCCTCTGGCCACCATCTCGTTGAAGGCCAGACCGAGCAGCGCCCGCTTGCCGAGACCGACCCAGCAGATGCGTGCCGGCATGCCCTGAAAGTGAATGCGCTCGCGGGCCATGTCGAGCCAGGTATGCAGGTGAGGGTCGTCGGGTATCAGCTCCTTGACCCGGGCGTCGGTCTTGTAGATGTCCTCTGGCTCGCCGGAGAGTGCGGCCCAGCGGAAGGGACCGACGCCGCGGCAGAACAGCGGCCGGATATAGGCCGGGACGAAACCCGGAAACTCGAACGCGTTGCTCAGGCCTTCGTCCTTGGCCATCTGGCGGATGTTGTTGCCATAGTCCAGGGTCGGTATGCCCTGATGATAGAAGTCGAGCATGGCCTGGACATGGATGACCATGGACGCCTTGGCGGCATGAACCACGGCGGCAGGGTCCTTCTCGCGCATTTCGGCCGCCTTCTCCAGGCTCCAGCCGGCCGGCAGATAGCCGTTCAGCGGATCATGGGCGCTGGTCTGGTCGGTCACTGCATCTGGCCGCACACCGCGGCGCACCAGTTCCGGAAAGACCTCCGCCGCATTGCCCAGGAGGCCGACGCTGACCGCCTCGCCCGACCGTTTGGCGGCATCGAGAATCTCCAGCGCCTCGTCCAGCGAAGCGGTAGAGCGGTCGAGATAGCCCGTCTCCAGCCGCCGTTCGATGCGGGAAGGCTGGCATTCCACGGCCAGCATGGAGGCGCCGGCCATGGTCGCGGCCAGCGGCTGGGCGCCGCCCATGCCGCCAAGCCCGCCGGTCAGAATCCAGCGGCCCTTGAGGCTGCCATCATAGTGACGGCGACCGACCTCAACGAAGGTCTCGTAGGTGCCCTGAACGATTCCCTGGCTGCCGATATAGATCCATGAGCCGGCGGTCATCTGGCCGTACATCATGAGGCCGTCGCGTTCGAGCTTGTTGAAATGATCCCAGTTGGCCCATGCGGGCACCAGATTGGAATTGGCGATGAGGACGCGCGGGCTGTCCGGCGTGGTGCGGAAAATACCGACCGGCTTGCCGGACTGGACCAGCAGCGTCTCATCGTCTTCCAGGCTCTGCAGGGACTCGGTAATGGCGTCGAAGCACGCCCAGTTGCGCGCGGCCCGGCCGATGCCGCCATAGACCACCAGCTCGTCCGGGTTCTCCGCCACGTCAGGGTCGAGGTTGTTCATGAGCATGCGCAGCGGCGCTTCCGTCAGCCACGACCGGGCGGACAGTTTGCTGCCCTTTGGCGCACGCACTTCACGGGCATTACCGAAGCGATTGGGGGCCGCCATGGTCTGGTCCTCCACTTTAGTGTCTCTGTCCGGGGTGTCTCTGTCCGGGCGTTTGTGTCCGGGTATGTCGTTCCGGTGCGCCGCGCGGCGAAGCCGACCTTACCGTTGGCGCGGCGCGGCGGACAAGCGGAGTCGCGCCGGCGCGGTGACCGGGCCGGACCGGAGGTCAGCCACCGGCCGTATGGCAACGGTCATCGGGTGACGGGTTGTGGAAAACGGGGACAAGTGCAAAACAGCGGCGCGATGTTTGACGACGCACTGTAGACTGTATTGTGGACGGTCCGCCCATGCGGCGGCCGGGGGCGGGAGACGGCCATGCAATCCTTTCGCGGTCTTGATGACCTGGACCCGGGCGGCAAGCGCATATTGCTGCGGCTTGACCTCAATGTGCCGTTGAAAGACGGCCAGGTCAGCGACGACAGCCGCATCCGTCGCAGTCTGGCGAGTGTGCTGGATCTGGCGCGCCGCGGCGGACGCGTCATCATCCTGTCGCACCTGGGCCGGCCGGCCGGCGCCGACCCCGCACTCAGCTTGCGGCCGGTGGCCACGGCACTGGAGCGCTGCCTGCGGGCGGCGGGTTACGACCGGCCGGTCGCTTTTGCCGCGGACTGCATCGGCGCGGCGGCGCAAGCGGCGGTAGCGGCGCTCGGCGACGGCGACGTGCTGTTGCTGGAGAATCTGCGTTTCCACAAGGGCGAAGAGGCCAACGCCACCGATTTCACCGCCGCCCTGGCGCGTCTCGGCGAGATATGGGTTATGGACGCCTTCTCCGCCGCCCACCGCGCCCATGGCTCCACCGCCGGGCTGGCGGCGTATCTGCCGGCCTTCGCCGGTCGCCTCATGGCCGAGGAGCTGGCGGCGCTGAACCGGGTGCTGGCGACGCCGGAGAGGCCGCTGGCGGCGGTTATCGGCGGCGCCAAGGTGTCGAGCAAGATCGATGTACTGCGTTATCTGGTGGAGCGCGTACAGGTGCTGGTGATCGGCGGTGCCATGGCCAACACCTTCCTGCTGGCGCGCGGTCACGCCATTGGCCGATCCCTGGCGGAGCCGGATCTGGTGGATGTGGCCCGGGACATAGAACGGCGCGCGCGCGAGGGCGGCGGCGATCTGCTGTTGCCGGACGACGTGGTGGTGGCGCCGGGGCTGGATCGCGGCAATGCGGCGGCCACCGTCAAAATCGATCAGGTGCCGGCGGCGGCCATGATTCTGGACTTCGGCGTGGCGTCCGCCGCCCGCCTGTGCGCGAGCCTGGCGGACTGGCGCACTCTGGTGTGGAACGGTCCGCTTGGCGCCTTCGAACACCGGCCATTCGATCAGGCTACCCTGGCCTTTGCCCGGGCCGTGGCGCAGCGCACGCGCGACGGCGCTCTGGTGTCGGTTGCCGGCGGCGGCGACACGGTGGCGGCGCTCAACGCGGCTGGTGTCAGCGCGGACCTGAGCTATGTCTCAACCGCCGGCGGCGCATTTCTCGAATGGCTCGAAGGACGAACCCTGCCGGGCGTCGCCGCGTTGGCTGCGGCGGCGCGCTAGACGCCTGTCGGGTCGGCGGTCCGGCCGCTCACAACGCGCCAGGCTGGCAGGATCAGGGCAACGCTGCTGCCGACCCCGATCTCACTGGTGATTTCCAGCGAGCCATCGTGCAAGACCGCATAGGCCTCGGCCAGCGGCAGGCCGAGACCCGTTCCGTCATGATGACGGGTCAGGCTGTTGTCGATCTGTACGAAGGGCGCCATGGCTCGCGGTATGTCTTCTTCCGCCATGCCGATCCCGGTGTCAGTGACGGTGATCCGGCAGGCGCCGTCATCGGATACTTCGGCTGTCACGTCAACGCGACCGCCTTGCGGCGTGAACTTCACCGCGTTGGACAGCAGGTTGAGGAGTATCTGCTTCAGCTTCAGCTCGTCACCATTGATCAGGATGGGGTTGGCCAAGGGTGCACAGGACACGGACACGGCGCCGTTGTGGGCGCGGGCCTGAATCAGGCGGCAGCACGTGTTCAATACACCCGCCAGGTCGACTTCAGTGACGTTCAGTTCCAGCTTTCCGGACTCCGCCTTGGCCGTATCCAGCAGATCATTGATCAGCTCCAGCAGATGGCGGCCGCTGGCCAGGATGCTGCCGGCATAGTCCACATACTGCGCCTGCCCGACCGGCCCGAAACTCTGGTTATGGATGATGTCGGAAAAGCCGATGATGGCGTTCAGCGGCGTGCGCAGTTCGTGACTGACATTGGCCAGGAACTCCGATTTCGCCCGATCGGCCAGCTTCAGTGACTCGTTGGCGCTTTGCAGCGCCACTTCGCGCGTTCTCTCGCGGGTGATCTCGGAGTGAATCGAGACGGCACCGCCATCGCGCATGGCGAAGGACCGCACCCGCAGAACCCGACCATCGCTGAGGGCGATGACCTGTTCGTAGCGCGGAATGTCCGCGGGCGGCGGCATGTAAAGCTGACTGACCCAGTCACCGCCCGGCGGCTGCACCACAGCGCCGCGGTCGTCGGTTGTAGCGCCATCCACTTCCGCTTGTTCCAGGCGCATATGTCCGGCCGCGGCCAGACCGGAAAAGAGGGCGCCCGGCGCGGCACCCGGCAGCAACTGGTCGGCGATCTGCGGATAGAGGGTGCCCATCTGGTGATTGGCCAGGACCACCCGGCCGTCCTGGTCGACCAGGAGAAAGCCCGCGACAATGGTTTCCAGGGCGTCTTCCAGACGCTGCTGAGCGCTGCGGGCGCGGGTCTCGGCGGCAAGCGCATCGCTGACATCGAGCGCCGTCCCGCGATAGCCGGAAAAGCTGCCGTCGCGGGTATCGAAGACCGGCAGACCGCTCAGACGAAAAGTGCGGCATGGGCCGGACTTTGTCGGCATGACAAAATAGCGGTCCCTGAACGGCATGCGCGAGCCATTCATAAGGTCGCTGGCCAGCTTGCGGTCAGCCGAGTCCTCGAACGCGCCGAGATCGAACAGTTTGCGGCCCTGCAGCTCCACCGGCAGCAGGCCCAGGGCCTGGGTCACCCGGTTGGTCACATAGGTGATGGTGAAGGTGCGGTCGGTTTCCCAGATCCAGTCCGCCACCAGGCGGCCAATGTCGTCGAACCGCTCGACCGCCTGGCGGACCAACGGGCGATCATCGGTTAGCTCGAACTGGCCGGCGATACAGGCGGGCTTGCCGTCCGGGTCAGACAGAAAGCGGTGTGCGGAGCGGAAATCAGTGGCTCCGCCAGTGGTGGTTATGCGCAGGCGGCAGGTGAACGGCCCCGTGCCGCGACCCAGTTCCGACACCACATCGCCGGCGATGAACGCGCGGACGCTAAGCGGATGGTCGCCGTGCCAGTACTCCAACGGAAGATCGAGCAGTGCCTCCATGGCATCGTTGGCATAGATCAGCTCGCCGCTGAGATCGGCCATGTAGGCCGGCGACCCCTGCTCGATCCACTGGGCGCGAAGCCAGCCGAGCATGGCGACCAGCGCTTTGCGATCATGCGACGGGTGGCGCATGGCGGCGGCGGTGACGGGGCTGGCCATGACGGGTTGCGTGGAACGCCCGCTGCTGACTGATGCGCGGTCGTCCCCGGCCGGGGACGAGAGCGGGACGCCTGCCGCCGGCGGCGACACGGGCGACACGGGAGGCTATCCGGCCTTGCGATCCGCCTGCCGCTGCTGCACGCGACGGACGGCATCGAGATAGCCCGGATCGCGTTGCCAGTTGCGCAGCATTTTGCGGCCGTTCTCCGGAGTGATGCGGTCAAACAGGCCGAGCACGCGGGACAGCTCTTTGGGGTCCACGACCCGGTCGCCGGTACGACCCTGCCGGCTGAGCAGAAAAATGGAGGCGAAGGTCGGCTTGTCCACGTCCAGAGCGCGGGCGCAGATCGCCAGGGCTTCGCCGCCGGGCTCATAGATGACCCGCCGGATCAGGTTCACCCGCACCTTGGTCACTTCGCTGAGCATCGCCTCGAACAGGGAAATCTCACCCTGGCGCAGGGTCTTCAGGAGTATCTGTGCGTCAATCTCGCCGCGCTGATTGAGCTGGCGGGCGAGCTTTATGGATTTGTCGCTGACCGGTTCATCATGGTGCAGCAGTTCGTCGGCCGTACGCTCCAGATGCTCGTCCAGCTCGGTCGCATCAATCGCAAAATGGGTGACGATGTGTTCGCGCAGCGCCGCAGACACCCACCAATACATGCGTTTGGCCAGATCCGGCGGCAGGTCGCTGCGCCCGAGCAAGGGGTTCTGATAGCTGTCGAGACGTTCGGACTGCTCCACCAGATACTCCATGGTGGTCTGGGAGATCTGCGCGTTGGAGTTCTCCAGAAGAGTGCGCACCACGTCCTCGTCGCCGGCTTCCACCAGCGCGTCGGTGACCGCTTCGCTCAGCGACTTACGCATGGCGATGGCAAGCTGGTGTTGCTGCGTACGGTGGCGGACGATTTCCACCAACTCCATGTCCTGCAGCACCTCGCTGTTGAGCAGCACCGGGTGGGCGACCTCATATTCATCATTGGCCAGGGCCACGATAAGGTCGTGCGGGGCGTCGTTGCGGCTGGCGAATCCTTCCGAAAGCTCGCGCCGAACCTTCATCTCCACGTCGCGAATAAGCTGCCGCAGAATTTCACTCATCAGCGCGCGTTCACGCTCCGACAGGATCTTTTCGCCGCCAAGAAACAGGTCGCCCAAGGTCGCCGCCAGGGCCGAACGGCCAACACGCGATTTCTCTCTCGCCAGCTGATACAGCTTGTCGAAATCCAACTCGCCTGAGTCCGATGTTATCTCGCCCATGTCGAGCCGCTCCGCCCGGCGTCTGTCATTGCGCAGAACGACCGCATCCGGCCGACCGCTGACAGCAGCGTCGCCGGCGGCAAGCCCTGTCGGTTCCACCAGATCGTGACCATGTGCCACAGAAATCACTCCGTTCTGTATTGAGGGGCGTAGTCTGGCGAACGGGGCTTTCCAATGTCTTAAGCATGGTCGGGTTTTCCAAGGGGGCAGGCCTGGACGAACGGTCTGGGCGAATAGTCTGGGCGAACAGGATGATCACGGTAAGGTTAATGCTGTATTGACGGCAGAAATGAGACCATTTGCGTGGCTCACCGTTCGGCTGGCTCGAATCAACGGAATCAACGGAAAATGCAGTCTGTCTCGTCTGCGGCTCTCTTAATCTCTCTGGTGCGTCGTTTCGCTGGTGTGAGTCTGATGGGTGGGGGTCTGCTGAGCCTGGTCAGCGTCCTCGCTGTTTTCCAGCCGGCTCTCGCCCAGGGTGGCGCCGGCCCGCAGCCCGGTGCGCGGATTGTGGTGACCGCTGACGATTTGCCGGAGCCCTACGCCACCGGCAGCGCCAGCAATCCGCCGGTGCGTGTGGCGCGACCGGCAGGGGCCACCCTGGCCGTGCCTGAGGGGTTCGCGGTCACCCTCTTTGCCGATGGTCTGGCCCATCCCCGCTGGCTTGCAGTGGCGGCCAATGGCGATGTCTTTCTGGCGCAATCGTCAGCGGGGCTGGTGACGCTGTTGCGCGACGGCGATGGCGACGGCGTTGCCGATGAGCGGCAGACCTTTGCCCGCGGCCTGGCCTTTCCCACCGGCATGGTCATCGCCAGCGACCATGTGCTGGTGGCCGATGTGAACGGCGTGTGGCGTTTTCCCTATGATCCGGAAGCGCCATCAGGCGGTGCGCCGGCCGACGGCCACGAAGCCGGTGAGCGCCTGACACCGGAAGGTGCGCTGGCCGGCCCGGGCGGCCATTCGACCCGCACCCTGATTGCCGCACCGGCGAACCATCCCGCGGCCGGTCGCCTTTATGTGACGGTGGGGTCGCGTAGCAACCTGGCGGAAGAGCCGCCGCCGCGCGCCACCATCCAGATGTTCGGGCCGGACGGAACGGCGCTGGGGACGATGGCGTCGGGCCTGCGCAATCCGGTAGGCGTCGCCTTTCATCCGGCGGATGGCAGCCTGTGGACGGTGGTCAATGAGCGCGATGGCATGGGCGACCGGCTGGTGCCCGATTATCTGACGCGGGTGGAGGACGGCGCGTTCTACGGCTGGCCCTATGCCTGGCTGGGCGACCGGCCTCAGCCGGGCATGGCCGAGCGGCGGCCCGACCTGGTGGCCAGGACGCGCATGCCGGAGCTGCTGTTCGAGGCCCATTCCGCTCCGCTGGGTCTGGTGTTCTATGACCATGCGGGTAGTGACGGATTTCCGGCGGAGATGCGCGGCGACGCCTTTGTTGCGCTGCACGGCTCGTGGAACCGGTCGCGGCCGGTCGGCTACACGGTGGTCAGGGTGCGGTTCGACGGTGCGCAGCCGGCGGGCGGGTATGAAGTGTTCGCCAGCGGCTTCTGGAGCGGCGGCAACAGCACGGCCCACGTCTGGGGCCGGCCGGCCGGTCTGGCCGTGGACCGGCAAGGTGGGCTTCTGGTGGCGGACGATGTATCGGGTGCTGTGTGGCGAATCGCCTGGGCCGGCAATTAGGGCAGTGGCTTGCGACGGAGCGGACGTTAACCGGCTGTTAAGACGGCGGCCTTAAGCGGTGGCCATGGCTCTGCCGCCGGTCACCCAATCTCATACCGCCGCCCTGCTGCAGGCGGTATCGCGCTTTCACGGACCGCAGAGTCCGGTCAGCGCCGCCGGCGCAACCGCGCCGCGCGCCACGGCGAAGCCGGCAACCGCCAGCGGCGCAAGACTGGCCGCGGCGGTGGATGCCGCCCCGGCCACTTATGATATGCGGGCACGCTCCGCCACATCGCCGGGCGTCGCCTCGGCGCGGGACGAGGCGTCGGCCCGTCCCCTGCCGCGCGGCGCGCGCATCAACATCCTCGCCTGAGCGCCCTGTCCGATCAGGGCCGTGTCCGGCCGTCGGTGCGGTGGCGCATGACAAGCCGGGCCTGCGCCACGGCAAAGGCAAGGGTCAGGGGCAGCATGCCGAACACCTTGAAACTGACCCAGATCTCAGTGGTCTGGCTGCGCCAGACCGCCTCGTTGAGAGCGGCGAGGAAAAGAAAGAACAGGCCCCAGCGGAGCGTCAGATGGCGCCAGCCGGCATCATCCAGGCTGAGCGCGCTGTCGAGCACCACGCGGATGGGTGAGCGGCCAAGCCCATAGCCGCCGAGCAGCACCATGGCGAAAGCCAGATTGACCAGGGTTGGCTTCAGCTTGATGAACACCTCGCTGTCCAGCGCCAGGGTCAGTCCACCCATGACGATCACCACGATACCGGTGACAAGAGGCGTTACGGCGATGCGTCGTGTGGCCAGCCAGGTCAGCCCCAGGGCCAGGCTGACGGCGACCATGAAGGCGGCGGTAGCGGCGAACAGGCCGGACATCTGAAAGACGATGAAGAAGACCGCCAGCGGACCCAGGTCGAGCGCCAGACGCCGGCCCGACGACACGGTCCGCACCGGCCGGTCTGCCGGCGTATGGCGGCCGGGGTCATGACCGGGATCGCTCTTGTCGTTCAAAACACAGCCTCCAGATTGAGCAGCACGATACCGGCCGCCACCATAGCGGCGGCGGCCACACGCCAGCGGCCGAACGGTTCGCCCAGAAGAAGTGTGCCGATGACTGCAGCGAAGATGACGCTGGTCTCGCGCAGGGCGGCGATGGGAGCGATGGTGCCCTGGCTGTAGGCCCACACCACAACCGCATAGCCGAAGCCGGCGAGCGTGCCACCCAGCAGGCTGCGCCAGCCATTGCGTTTGAGGAAGGGCGCGATCAGCCGGCGGCGGGCCACCAGAGTGGCCGTCAACAGCGGCATAAGCTGGACCATGAGCATCCAGCCGATATAGCTGAACGGGTCTTGTGGCAGGCGTGCGCCGAGCGCGTCGGAGAAACTGTAGGCGGCGATGGTCAGGCCGACGAGCAAGGCATAGGTGATGCCGCGCAGGGGAGCGCCGACACCGCGTCGGCGCAGGGCCAGCGCCAGAATGCCGCCGCAGATGGCCAGGATGCCAAGCCAGGCCAGCGGCGAGAGAAACTCTCCCGCCACGGGCGCCGACAGCAAGGCGACGAACAGCGGGCCCGAACCGCGGGCGATGGGGTAGGCCTGGCTCAGATCGCCATGGCGATAGGCGGCCAGCAGGGCGGCGTAGTGCAGGCTGTAGGACAGGCCCGAGAACAGCAGGAAAGGGATGACCGCCAGCGGCGGCAGCGGCGCCCAGATGGCGATGGCAAGGCCCATCAGCGCCGGCGGCGTCATCAGGCAGGTGACCGACAACAGACGGTCGCCCGAGGCCTTGACCATGGCGTTCCATACCGCATGGATGACGGCCGATAGCAGCACCAGGCCGACGAGCAGGGGTTCCAGCGTCATGGGCTGTCAGTGGGCGGGGCGAGGCGCGGGTGCAGGTGCAGCGCTATGGTCAATCGTCGCCGTCCGGGTCAGGGTCCGGGTCCAGGCCGAGCAGCGAACGGGCGAAGGCGCGAGCTTCGAACGGCCGCAGATCCTCCACCCCTTCGCCGACACCGACAGCATGGATTGGCAGACCGAACTCCCGCGCCAGACCAACCACCACGCCGCCCTTGGCGGTACCGTCGAGTTTGGTGACGATGAGACCAGTGATGGCCGCCGCCTCATTGAACAAGCGCACCTGCTGGTAGGCGTTCTGGCCGACCGTGGCGTCCAGCACCAGCAAGGTGGTGTGGGGTGCGGCAGGGTCCAGCTTCTTCAGGACACGCACCACCTTGGCCAGCTCAGCCATGAGATCGGCCTTGTTCTGCAGCCGGCCGGCGGTGTCGATGGCCAGGATGTCCATATGGTCCCGGCGCGCCCGATCAAGCGCGTCATAGGCCAGGCCCGAAGAATCGGCGCCGGGGCGAGCGGTCATGACGGTGGTGTCAGACCGGCGGCCCCACACCTGTAGCTGCTCTGTGGCGGCGGCGCGGAAGGTGTCGCCGGCCACCAGCAGGGCCGAGCGGCCGCTGTCGCGCCATTGTCGCGCCAGCTTGCCAAGCGTTGTGGTCTTGCCGCTGCCGTTGACGCCCATGACCAGCACCACATGGGGACCGTTCTGAGGCGTGAGCGTCAGAGGCACCGCCACCGGTTGCAGGATGGCGGCGATGTCATGGGCGAGATGACGGCGCACGTCTTCATCACTGACGTCACGGCCGAAGCGCGCGCGGGCCAGGCTTTTGCACAGGTCGCTGGCGGTGGCGACCCCGAGGTCGCTGGCTATGAGCGTGTCTTCCAGCTCTTCCAGTGCCGCCTCGTCGAGGCGGCGGCGGCGCACGACGCCGGCGATGCCGTCGCTGAGACCGCGGGCGCTGCGGCCGAGACCGTTGCGCAGGCGCTGCAGCCAGTTGCGACGGGGGGCCGCCGGGGTTTCTGACTCTGCCGGCGGGCGGGCCGGGTCGGGATGTTCTGTGCTGTCGTTCTGGCTCATGATCGGGCGGCCAGGCCGGTGCGGCGGGCCAGCAGGCGACCGTCGCCCATGGCGATGATGCGGGCCCGGACCACGCGGCCCACGTCATCGGGTCGCGCGTGACCCAGGCGAATGATCGCCCCGTCGCCGCCGCGGCCATCGCCGCCGCCGTCGCCATTGGCGGTTTCCACCAGCACCTCGGCCGCGCGGCCCAGACGCTGGCGGTGGAAGGCGGCGAGAACCTGGTCGCCGGCGCGCCGCAGACGGGCGGCGCGGGCCCGTCGCTCGGCCACCGCCACCTGTGGCATGCGCGCGGCCGGTGTGCCGGGGCGGGCGGAGTAGGGAAAAACATGCAGAAAGGCGAGGCCCGCCTCGTGCACCAGCGCCAGGCTGTTGTCGGCCATAGGGGCGGTCTCGGTCGGAAAGCCGGCAATGAGGTCGGCGCCAAACCCGGCCTCCGGCCGCACCGCGCGCAAGCGCGCCACCAGCTCCAGCACGTGATGGCGCAGGTGGCGACGTTTCATGCGCTTGAGGACCATGTCATCGCCAGCCTGGACCGACAGGTGGAGATGGGCCAGCAGACGCGGTTCGCTGGCGAAGACCCGATGCAGCGGCTCGTCGATGGCGCCGGGATCAAGCGAGGACAGGCGCAGACGGTTCAACTCCGGCACCCGCTCCAGCAGGTCGGCCACGGCATTGCCGAGGGTCGGCCGGCCCGCCAGATCATGGCCCCACGAGGTCAGATCGACCCCGGTCAGCACAACCTCGGCGAAACCCCGGGCCACCAGGTCCCGGGCCCGGCGCACGATGTCGGCCATGGGCAGGCTGCGGTTCTGTCCGCGGGCAAAGGGGATGATGCAGAAGGTGCAGCGGTGGTCGCAGCCGTGCTGAATGGCGAGGAAGGCGCGGGCCCGGCCGTCGAAGGCGCCGGCCGCATCACCGGCCATATCGTCAGCGGGCGCCATCGGCACGGTGGTGTCGGTCATAATGTCGGCGACATCAGTGCGGGCGGTGCGGGCGCCGGTAGCCGAAGGGTCGGCGGCATGGCCATGCGCGCCGGTCAGCGCCCGCCAGCTAGCCGGCCGCAGCTTCTCCGCATTGCCCAGTACGTGGCTGACGCCCGGCATGGCGGCGAACACCGCCGGATCAAGCTGGGCGGCGCAGCCGGTGACGATGAGCGGGCGGCTCGGCGCATCCCGGTGCAGCCGGCGCACGGCCTGGCGTGCCTGGCGCGTGGCCTCTGCGGTGACCGCACAGGTGTTGACGATAGCCGCATCCGTCAGGCCGGCGGCCAGGGCGTGACGGCGGATGACATCGCTTTCCCACGCGTTGAGGCGGCAGCCGAAGGTCAGGACCGTCGGTTCGCCGGCGCCGGCCGCCGGTGCGGGCCCGTTCATGCGCCGGCGACCGGGCCAGCGGTGTCCGCCGCCGCGGCCAACAGGGCGGGCGACACGGTGCCCCGAAAGGCGGTGCGTGCGGGCCCGCTCATGACCACGTGATTATCGTCGCGCCAGGCGATATGGAGATCGCCGCCATCGAGGCGCAGTCGCGCCGCCGGCCGGTCCACCAGGCCGCGTCGATGAGCCGCCACCAGGGCGGCGCAGGCGCCGGTGCCGCAGGCCCGCGTAATCCCGGCGCCACGCTCCCACACCCGCATGCGCAGGGTCCTGGTGTCCAGCAGGGAGACGACCTCCACATTGACCCGGCGGGGAAAGAAGGGATCGCGCTCGATCTGTGGCCCGAGTGTGGCGAGGTCCACGACCTCGGCGTCGGGCACGAAGAAAACCGCATGGGGATTGCCGACATTGACGCCGACCGGATCGCTCAGCGGCCCGCCGGAAACCGGCATGTGCAGGGTATCGCACGGGCTGGCCACCGGAATGTCCCGCCAGTCGGTGCGGACCGGGCCCATATCCACACTGATCCAGTCGCCGGTGTCGTTTCGGCCCGGCCCGGCGAGATCGGCTGCGGCGCGCCAGCCGCTGACCGGGCCAGACGGGGTGTCGAGCCGAACCAGGTCCGCGCCGCTTTCATCCAGCAGCAGCCCGACCAGGCAGCGGGCGGCGTTGCCGCAGGCCTCGGCGGTACTGCCGTCGGCATTCCATATGGCCATGGCGGCGTCGAGCGCCGCCTCGGCGCCGGCAGTCAGCAGGATGACCTGGTCGCAGCCGATGCCGGTGCGGCGGTCGGCCAGGGCACGGGCCAGGGCCGGCGTCACGGTCCAGCCGTGGCGGCGCCCGTCGAGCACGACGAAATCATTGCCGAGACCGTGCATCTTGAGAAACGGGGCGGGGGCGACCGGTTGCATGACCCGACATATAGGGCGGCGGTGCCGCCAGCGTCCACCGCAAAGCCAGGTCACAAGCCCGCAAACGTGGTGTTTTCCTTGACTCCGGAAGGCCGGCGGGCCAAAACCACCCTTCCCAAGCGGGAAGTCGAGACAAGCGCCCAAGTCCTGCCGGCCAGACCGGTATGGTCCGTGGTGTCCGCCAGCCGATGCGTTGCATCCGCTGGCGTCCTTTGGCGTTTGCCTTCGTTGGTGTTTGTCCGATGTCCGGCCTGGGGTGGCGTAACCGATGGATCGCTGATGTTCGACAGTCTGACAGATCGCCTGTCCGGAATATTCGACCGCCTGACGCGGCGCGGCAACCTGTCCGAAACCGAGGTGGGAGAGGCCCTGCGCGAAGTGCGGGTGGCCCTGCTGGAGGCGGATGTGGCGCTGCCGGTGGTGCGCGATCTGGTCGGTCGGGTGCGGGAGAAGGCGGTCGGCCAGGAAGTCCTGCGCGGCGTCAACCCGGCGCAGATGGTGGTCAAGATCGTCCATGACGAACTGGTCGCCACGCTGGGCAGCGATGAGAGCGCGCTGACGCTTGGCGGCGAGCCGCCGGCGGTAATCCTGATGGTCGGCCTGCAGGGTTCCGGCAAGACCACCATGAGCGGCAAGATCGGCCTGCACCTGACGCGCAAGGAGCGCAAGAAGGTGCTTCTCGCCTCGCTGGACGTCTACCGGCCGGCGGCGCAGGAGCAGTTGCGCGTGCTGGGCGAGCAGACGGACGTCGCCACCTTGCCCATCGAAGAGGGGCAAGAGCCGCTGGTCATCGCCAGCCGCGCCATGGATGTGGCCAGACGCGGCGGCTATGACGTGGTGGTGCTGGATACCGCCGGTCGCGTCACCGTCGACGACCAGATGATGGCGGAAGCGGCGGCCGTGCGCGACGCCGTCAAGCCGCGGGAGATTCTGCTGGTGGCCGATGCCATGACCGGCCAGGACGCAGTGAGCACGGCGGAGGCCTTCAATGCGCGGTTGGCGGTGACGGGAATCGCCCTGACGCGGGTGGATGGTGATGCGCGCGGTGGTGCCGCACTGTCCATGCGCGCGGTGACCGGCAAGCCCATCAAGCTGATTGGCGTTGGGGAACGGCCGGAAGACCTGGAGGCGTTCCATCCCGACCGCGTGGCCGGGCGCATTCTCGGCATGGGTGACGTGGTCAGCCTGGTGGAACGGGCGGCAGAGACCATCGAGCAGGCCGATGCCGAACGCATGGCCAAGCGCCTGCAGGCCGGCAAGTTCGATCTCAACGATCTGGCCAAGCAGCTAAAGCAGATGCGCCGCATGGGCGGCATGGGCCAGGTGCTGAAAATGCTGCCGGGCATGGGCCAGATGGGCAAAAAGCTTCAGCAATCAAAGGTGGATGATTCCGCACTGGCGCGGCAGGAGGCGATCCTCTCGTCCATGACCGAGCGGGAGCGCAGCCGGCCGGACATCATCAAGGCCTCACGCAAGCAGCGTATCGCCAGCGGCTCCGGCACCCGGGTGCAGGACATCAACAAACTGCTGAAGCAGCATCAGCAGATGCAGCAGCTCATGAAGCGGGCGCAGAAGATGGGCAAGGGCGGCAAGGGCGGGCTGGAAGAGCTGCTTGGCTCCGGCGGTCTGCCGCACTGACACGACACAATCATCAATCAGGCAACCACAGCGTCGCGCAGATCCCTGCGCCGACAACAACAACCCAACCGAGTTCAACAGAAAGCAGAGACTATGGCATTGAAGATCAGACTGGCCCGCGGCGGCTCCAAGAAACGTCCGTTCTATCGAATCGTCGTCGCCGATTCACGGGCGCCGCGCGACGGCCGTTTCGTCGAGCGGCTGGGCTACTACAATCCCATGGTCGCCAAGGATAATCCGGAGCGTCTGCGGTTTGATGCCGAGCGCATCCGCCACTGGCTGAGCAAGGGCGCGCTGCCGACCGATCGCGTGGCGCGGTTCCTGGGCCAGGCGGAGATCATCCCCATGCCAGCGCGGCCGGAGCAGAGCAAACAGCACCTGCCAAAGGCCAAGGCGCAGGAGCGCGCGCGCGAGGCCGAGGCGAAGACGGCCGCCGCCGCAGACGCGGCGATCGCCGCCGAAGCCGCCGCCGCGGCGGAACGCAACGCCGCTGCAGCCGCCCCGGCGGAAGCCGCGCCCGCAGCGGAGGCGGTTCCGGCAGAGGCTGCGCCGACAGAGACCACACCGGCAGAGGCTGGCGCCGATGGGACGGCGGCTGACGATACGGTCAAGGGCGACGCGGCCTAGCCCGGCCCAGGCCATGACCGGCGTCAAAGACAGGACCATGCGCGACGCGGGCACGGGCGATACGGGCACAGGCGAGGTGGGCGCGGATCACGGGTCCGGCGGGGCCGAGCGTATCTGCGTCGGCGTCATTGCCGGTCCGCACGGGATCGGCGGCACGGTCAAGGTGCGCAGCTTCACCGAGGAGCCGGCGGCCATTACCCGCTACGGCCCGTTGTCGGACAGAGGCGGCCGGCGGCGCTTCGTGCTGCGGGTGGTCGGCGAGGCGCGTGGCCAGTTGTTGGCCCGGCTGGATGGCGTGGCCGATCGCACACAGGCCGAGACGTTGCGCGGCGTACAACTCTATGCGGAGCGTGCGGCGTTGCCGGCGCCGGCGGAGGAGGAGGAGTATTACCACGTGGATCTGATCGGTCTGAGGGCCGAGCGGCCCGACGGCAAGCCGCTTGGCCGGATCAAGGCCGTGCATGACTTTGGCGCCGGGCCGATCCTGGAGGTTGCGCCGCCGCAAGGGGCGTCGGTGATGGTGCCTTTCACCCGCGCCGTGGTGCCGCAGGTGGACCTTCCGGCCGGCCGGCTGGTGGTCGATCCGCCGCCAGGTCTGCTGGAGCCGGTGGGCGACGAGACACTGCCCGGTGCCGGGCCCGGCAGAGCGGCCGGCGGCACGGCAGGCAGGCCCGTCGTCGCGCCGCGCCGCGGCTGAGCGCGGCTGGCGGCGGCCGGTTATGTGGACCGCCCGGGTGGTCACCTTGTTTCCAGAGATGCTGCCGGGCCCGCTGGCCCATTCGCTGGCCGGCAAGGCGCTGGAAAACGGCCTGTGGGCGCTTGAAACGGTGGACATCCGCGACTTTGCGCGCGATAAACACCGCTCCGTCGATGACGAGCCGTATGGCGGCGGGGCCGGTATGGTTCTGCGGCCGGACGTGGTGGATCGGGCCTTGGCCGCCGCCCGTGCGGGACTTGGGACCCCGCGTCCGGCGATCGTGCTGTCGCCACGTGGTGCGCCGTTGACCCAGGCGCGGGTCAAGGCGCTGGCGCGGGGGCCGGGGGTGGTTTTGCTGTGCGGCCGTTTCGAGGGCGTTGATCAGCGGGTGATCGAGGCGCACGGGCTGGAAGAAATCAGCCTTGGAGACTATGTCCTGTCCGGTGGCGAGCCGGCGGCGATTGCCCTGGTCGATGCCTGTGTCCGCTTGTTGCCCGGGGTGTTGGGTGCGGCGGACTCGGTCAGTGAAGAGAGTTTCGAGAGCGGGTTGCTGGAATACCCGCACTACACCCGTCCCCGGGTGTGGACCGATGGCAACGGCGTCGAGCGCGCCGTGCCGGATATTCTGGTGTCGGGCGACCACGCGGCGATCCGCCGATGGCGTCAGGCAGAGGCGGAGACAATCACCCGCCAGCGGCGGCCCGACCTGTGGCGGGCCCGCGCGCGGCGGACGGACAAGGCGGAAGAGTCATGAATATCGTGCAGGAACTGGAACAACGTGAAATGGCCCGTCTGAGCGAAGGCAAGACCATGCCGGAGTTCAGCCCCGGCGATACCGTGCGGGTCAATGTCCGGGTGGTGGAAGGAACGCGCGAGCGTGTCCAGGCCTTCGAGGGCGTGTGCATCGCCCGCAAGAATGACGGCCTGAACTCCAGCTTCACCGTTCGCAAGCTGTCCTATGGCGAAGGCGTCGAGCGCGTCTTTCCGCTGTATGGCCCCAGGCTTGATTCGGTTGATCTGGTGCGCCGCGGCGATGTGCGCCGGGCCAAGCTGTACTATCTGCGTGGACGGACCGGCCGCAAGGCGCGCATTGCCGAGCGCACCACCGGCCGTGGGATGACCGATGGCCGGGCCGATGCCGAGGTCAGCTCGCGCAAGCGCTGATTTCCATCATGACCGCGCCGCGTACGCTTTTCGACAAGATCTGGCAGTCACACCTGGTCCAGCAGCAGGACGATGGCACCTGCCTGCTGTATGTGGACCGTCATCTGGTCCATGAGGTGACCAGCCCGCAGGCCTTCGAGGGCCTGCGTCTGGCCAGACGGCAGGTGCGCCGGCCCGACGCCACCCTGGCGGTGGCCGATCACAACGTGCCGACGACGGATCGCAGTTCCGGAATTGCCGACGAGGAATCGCGCATACAGGTGGAAACCCTGGCCCGGAACTGCGCCGACTTCGACATTGCCTATTTCGGCATGGACGACCATCGCCAGGGCATCGTCCATATCATCGGGCCGGAGCAGGGGTTCACCCTGCCGGGCATGACCATCGTCTGCGGCGACAGCCACACCTCGACCCATGGCGCCTTTGGTGCGCTGGCCTTCGGCATCGGCACCAGCGAAGTGGAACATGTGCTGGCGACCCAGACGCTGATCCAGCGACCGGCGCAGAACATGCGCATCACGGTGGACGGCGACCTGCCGCTGGGAGTCACCGCCAAGGACATGGTGCTGGCCATCATCGGCATGATCGGCACCGCCGGCGGCACCGGCCATGTGATTGAATATGCGGGCAAGGCGGTGCGCGACCTGTCCATGGCCGGCCGCATGACCGTGTGCAACATGAGCATCGAGGCCGGTGCTCGCGCCGGCATGGTGGCACCGGACGAGACCACCTTCGCCTATCTCAAGGGCCGCCCCATGGCGCCGGCCGGTGCGGCGTGGGACCAGGCCGTTGCCTGGTGGCGGACGCTGCCGTCAGACGAGGGCGCGTCCTACGACAAGGACGTGCGGCTGAATGTGGCCGACATCGCGCCGCAGGTGACGTGGGGCACCAGCCCCGAGGACGTGGCGCCGATCACCGGCGTCGTGCCTGACCCGGCGGCTGAAAGCGATGCCGGCCGCCGTGACCGGCTGGTCCGGGCGCTGGACTATATGGGGCTTCAGGCCGGCGCGAATCTGGCGGGCGTCAAGATCGACCGCGCCTTCATCGGCTCGTGCACCAACGGCCGCATCGAGGACCTGCGCGCCGTGGCGGCGATCGCCAAAGGCCGCAAGGTAGCGGACGGCGTTCATGCCATGGTGGTGCCGGGCTCCGGCCTGGTGAAGACGGCGGCCGAAGCCGAGGGCCTGGACAAGGTGCTGAAAGAGGCCGGCTTCGACTGGCGCGAGCCCGGTTGCTCCATGTGCCTGGCGATGAACGCCGACCGGCTGGAGCCGGGCGAGCGCTGCGCCTCTACTTCCAACCGCAACTTTGAGGGCCGCCAAGGCCGCGGCGGCCGCACCCACTTGATGAGCCCGGCCATGGCCGCGGCGGCGGCGATCGCCGGCCACCTGACCGACGTGCGTGATCTCGCCTGACGGCGTGGCGACAAAGGAGCCGAATCCGTGGATGCGTTCACCACCCTGACTGGCGTTGCAGCACCGCTGCCGATGGCCAATGTCGATACCGACATGATCATCCCCAAGCAGTTCCTCAAGACCATCCAGCGGACCGGCCTGAAGAAGGGCCTGTTCTATGAGCTGCGCTTCAAGGCCGACGGCACCGCGCAGTCGTTCGTGCTGGACGATCCGGCCTATAGACATGCGAAAGTGCTGGTGGCGGGCGCCAATTTCGGCTGCGGCTCCAGCCGTGAGCATGCGCCGTGGGCCCTGCTGGATGCCGGCATCCGCTGCATCATCGCGCCGAGCTACGCCGATATTTTCTATAACAACTGCTTCAAGAACGGCATTCTGCCCATCGTGCTGCCGCAGGCGAGGGTTGACGAGCTCATGGAGGATGCCGCGCGCGGCGCCAACGCCACCTTTACGGTCGATCTGGAGAAGCAGGAGATCACCCGCCCTGACGGCGCCGTGGTGACGTTCGAGGTGGATGCGTTTCGCAAGCATTGTCTGCTCAACGGTCTGGATGATATCGGCCTGACCCTGGAAAAGGCGAAGGCGATTGACGCCTATGAGGCGGCAGGGCGTCAGAATCAGCCCTGGCTCTACGCCGCGGCGGAATAGCCCCATGGCCAATCGCAGCATGTTGTTTCTGCCGGGTGACGGCATCGGCCCGGAAGTAGTAGGCGAGGTGCGCCGTGTCACCGACTGGCTGGCGAAGAAGCGCGCCGTCGGTTTCGACATCAAGGAAGATCTGGTCGGTGGCGCGGCCTATGAGGCCCATGGCCAGCCGCTCACCGACAAGACCCTGGCCGACGCGATGGATGTGGATGCGGTGCTGTTGGGCGCCGTCGGCGGGCCGCAGTGGGACAATGTCAAACGTCATCTGCGACCGGAGGCGGCGCTGCTGGGTATCCGCAAGGCCATGGACCTGTTCGCCAATTTGCGGCCGGCCATTGTCTTCGACGCCCTGGTGGACGCCTCGACCCTGAAGCCGGAAGTGGTCAGGGGGCTCGACATTCTGATTCTGCGCGAGCTGACGGGTGGTGTCTATTTCGGTCAGCCGCGGGGTATCGAGACCCTGGTCGACGGCAGCGAGCGTGGCGTTGATACCCAGGTCTATACGACGCCGGAGATCGAGCGCATTGCGCGGGTCGGCTTTGAGCTGGCGCGCCTGCGGGACAAACGGGTCATGTCGGTGGAGAAGGCCAATGTGATGGAGTCGGGCGTGTTGTGGCGGCGCGTGGTGCAGGCCCTGCACGATGCCGACTATGCCGACATCGCGCTCGACCACATGTATGCCGACAATTGCGCCATGCAGCTTGTGCGCAATCCGGCCCAGTTCGACGTTATCGTCACCGACAATCTGTTCGGCGATATCCTGTCGGACTGCGCCGCCATGCTTACCGGTTCGCTTGGCATGCTGCCGTCAGCGTCTCTGGGACCAGCCGACGAGACCGGCCACCGCCGCGCCATGTATGAGCCGGTGCATGGGTCGGCGCCGGACATCGCCGGCAAGGGCTTTGCCAATCCGCTGGCGACGATTTTGAGTTTTGCCATGGCCTTGCGTTATTCTTTCGACCAGGGCGATGACGCAGACCTGCTGGAGCAGGCGGTGCAGGACGTGCTGGCGGCGGGTATTCGCACCCGCGATATCGCCGGCCCCGACAGCACCATCGTCTCGACGGCGGAGATGGGACGGGCCGTCGTCAGTGCGCTTGACCGGCGCGCCGCATAAGGCGGCGCGGCACAAGTGAAAGCGCGCCGCATGACGCGGCGCGGCACAAAGGGACAGGAGACATGGGCTACAAAGTGGCTGTGGTTGGCGCCACCGGCGCCGTTGGCAAGGAAATGCTGAAGACCCTGGCCGAGCGGGAGTTCCCGGCGGATGAGGTGGTGGCCCTGGCGTCGGCTCGCTCGGCCGGCAGCGAGGTGTCGTTCGGCGAGTCCGGCACCCTCAAGGTGCGGGATCTTGAGACCTATGATTTCGCCGGCACCGACATCGCGCTATTCTCGCCGGGCTCCGCGGTATCGGCGATACACGCGCCGCGCGCCGGCAAGGCCGGCACCGTGGTCATCGACAATACATCGCAGTTCCGCATGGACCCGGACGTGCCGCTGGTGGTGCCGGAAGTGAATCCGCAGGCGATGGACGGCTATGGAGTGAAGAACATCATCGCCAATCCCAACTGCTCGACCATCCAGATGGTTGTGGCGCTGAAGCCGCTGCACGACCTGTTCACCATCCGTCGCATCGTTGTGGACACTTATCAGGCGGTTTCCGGCGCCGGCAAGGAAGCGATGGACGAGCTGTTCGACCAGACGCGCGCTATTTTCATGAACGCGGCCGTGACCCGCGAACAGTTCACCAAGCAGATCGCCTTCAATGCGATTCCCCACATTGGCAATTTTCTCGACGGCGGCCAGACCCACGAAGAGTGGAAGATGGCGGTTGAGACCAAGAAGATCCTCGATCCCGCCATCCGGGTGCAGGCGACCTGTGTCCGGGTGCCCGTCTTCATCGGCCACAGCGAAGCGGTCAATGTGGAGTTCGAGAAAGACGCCAGCGAGGCGGCGATCCGTCGCGCCCTGAAGGCCGCGCCGGGCGTGATCTTGATAGACCATCGGGCCGACGAGGGTTATGTGACGCCGCAGGAAGCGGCTGGTGAGGACGCGGTGTTCGTCAGTCGCCTGCGCATGGATCCGACGGTGGACAGCGGCATATCGCTGTGGATCGTCTCGGACAATCTACGCAAGGGAGCCGCGCTGAACGCGGTGCAGATCGCCGAGCACATGATTCGCCGTCACCTGAAGAAGGCCGCCTGAACGGCTGGTTCGGGCGCCTTAACGGAAAAGGAACAGTCCATCGCGTTGACTTGACGGTCATCCGGGCCGTAAACAATGGCTCGCCCGGCGCACCAACAGGGCCATATCCGCCTCGTGTCCACTTCGCCACACTCCGACCGGTCCACCCCAGCAGCGCCGTTGCATCCGCGCCCGCTGTCGCCGCACGTCCAGATCTATCGCTGGACGCTGCTCATGGCACTGTCAATTCTGCACCGGCTGAGCGGCGTCGCCCTGGCGGTGGGGGCCGTGGCTTTCGTCTGGTGGCTGTCCTCGGCGGCGGTGGGCGCCGCCTATTATGATTTCACCCATGGCTTGCTGGCGTCGGTGGCTGGCCGCGTCATTCTGTTCGGCTTCAGCCTGGCGCTGTTCTACCACCTGGCCAACGGCATCCGGCATCTGGCGTGGGACGCCGGCTGGGGCTTTGAGTTGCCGCGAGCCCGGCTCACCGCCTGGCTGACCCTGTTCGCCACCCTGCTCCTGACACTCGCCACCTGGGGCGCGGGCTATCTTCTGCGGGGAGCATGATGGCGCGTGACGAGCAACGCTCCGCCCTTGGTCGGGCGCGTGGCCTGGGTGCCGCCGGCGAGGGCGTCGGCCACTGGTGGGCGCAGCGTCTGACCGCGGTCGCTCTGGCGCCGCTCAGCCTGTGGCTGGTGGCGTCTCTGGTCGGCAAGATCGGCGCCAGCCGGGCGGAGGTGGTGGACTGGGCCGCATCGCCGCTGGTGGCGGTGTTGCTGGTGGCCACGCTGGTGGCGCTGTTCCATCATGCCCAGCTCGGCCTGCAGGTGATCGTTGAGGACTATCTGCACACGCCATGGATCAAGATCGCGGCCATCGTCCTGATCAAGGGCGCGGCCATTTTCCTTGCCCTGCTCGGCATCCTGACGGTGCTGCTCATGGCTCTCGGACGGGTGGGCTGAATGGCGAATGTGACAGGCCGCGCCTATGCCATCCACGATCATGCCTATGACGTCGTGGTGGTCGGCGCCGGCGGCGCCGGCCTGCGCGCGGCGCTGGGCATCAGCCAGGCCGGTCTGTCGGCGGCCTGCATCACCAAGGTGTTTCCCACCCGCAGCCACACCGTCTCTGCCCAGGGCGGCATTTCCGCCGCTCTTGGCAATCAGGGGCCGGATGACTGGCGCTGGCATATGTATGACACGGTCAAGGGATCGGACTGGCTGGGCGACCAGGATGCCATCGAGTTCATGTGCGCCAGCGCGCCGGAAGCGGTGGTGGAACTGGAGCATTTCGGCATGCCGTTCAGTCGCACCGGTGACGGCCGTATCTACCAACGTCCCTTCGGTGGCCATATGCAGGACTATGGCGAGGGCGACGCGGCGCTGCGCGCCTGTGCCGCCGCCGACCGTACCGGTCATGCCCTGCTGCATACGCTCTATCAGCAATCGCTGAAGCACCGCACACGGTTCTTCGTGGAGTATTTCGCCCTCGACCTGATCATGGACGAGGACGGCACGTGCCGCGGCGTCACCGCGTGGAATCTGGATGACGGAAGCCTGCACCGCTTCGCCGCCAAGACCGTGATCCTGGCCACCGGCGGCTATGGCCGGGCCTATTTCTCGTGTACCGGGGCGCACACCTGCACCGGCGACGGCAATGGCATGGTGCTGCGCGCCGGTCTGCCGTTGCAGGACATGGAGTTCGTGCAGTTCCACCCGACCGGCATCTATGGCGCCGGCGCGCTGATCAGCGAAGGGGCGCGCGGCGAGGGCGGCTATCTGACCAATTCCGAGGGCGAGCGCTTCATGGAGCGCTATGCACCCCACGCCCGCGACCTTGCCTCACGGGATGTGGTGAGCCGCGCCATCACGGTGGAAATGCGCGAAGGCCGCGGCTGTGGCCCGCGCGGTGATTATGTGGACCTGCATATCGAGCATCTGGGCGCCGACGTGCTGCATGAGCGTCTGCCGGGCATCACCGAAACGGCGCGCATCTTCTCCGGCGTCGATGCGGCGAAGGCGCCGATCCCGGTCCTGCCGACGGTCCATTACAACATGGGCGGCATTCCCACGACCATTCATGGCGATGCCATCCGTTCCGCCGAGGGTGCCAGCGACACGGTGTGTCCCGGCCTGATGGCGGCCGGTGAGACCGCGTGTGTCAGTGTCCATGGCGCCAATCGGCTGGGCACCAATTCACTGCTTGATCTGGTGGTCTTCGGCCGCGCCTGCGCCCACCAGGTGGCGCGCACGCTGGATGGCGATACGCCGGTGCCGGACCTGCCGGCGGGAGCGGGCGAGGCCAGCTTTGATCGGCTGGATCGTTTGCGCCATGCCAGCGGCGGCACACCGACGGCAGAGCTGCGCCTGGCCATGCAGCGGACCATGCAGGAGTATTGCGCCGTCTTTCGCGTCGAGGACGTGCTGGAGGAAGGCAAACGCAAGCTGGCTGAGGTGGCCTCCGGCATGAGCGACATCCGCGTCGGCGACCGCAGCATGATCTGGAACTCCGATCTGGTGGAGACGCTGGAACTGGAGAACCTGATGGGACAGGCCCTGGCCACCCTGCACTCAGCGGCGGCGCGCACCGAGAGCCGTGGCGCCCACGCCCGCGAGGACTTTCCCGAGCGCGACGACCAGGACTGGATGAAACACTCGCTGGCCTGGGTGGACGGCGACTATGGCGTCCGTCTGGACTATCGCCCGGTCCATCTGGCGCCGCTGACCGACCGGGTGAAGAGCGTACCGCCCAAGAAACGCGTTTACTGAACCGGGAATCCGCTTCATGGCCGAACTGACCCTGCCCCGCGCCTCGCGCCCCGTTGCCGGCGCCAGCCATGAAGCGCCGGCCGGCGCCAGCGATCCGCGCCGCTTTGTAGTGTATCGCTGGAGCCCCGACGAAGGTGGCAATCCGCAGCTCGATACCTTCACGCTGGACCTGGACGACACCGGGCCGATGGTTCTCGACGCTCTCATCAAGATCAAGAACGAGGTGGATTCGACCCTGACCTTCCGCCGCTCGTGCCGCGAGGGGGTGTGCGGGTCGTGCGCCATGAACATCAATGGCGAGAACACGCTGGCCTGCACCAAGCCCATCGAGGACGTGAAGGGCGACGTGCGTGTGCTGCCGTTGCCGCATATGCCGGTGGTCAAGGATCTGGTGCCGGACCTGACCGGGGTCTATGCCCAGCTTGCCTCGGTGGAACCGTGGCTTAAGGCCGACTCACCGGAGGAGCCGGACCGCGAGCGCCTGCAGTCGCCCGGTGAGCGGCGCAAGCTGGACGGGCTGTGGGAATGCGTTCTGTGCTTCTGCTGCCAGACGTCGTGCCCCAGCTATTGGTGGAATCCGGAACGCTATCTGGGGCCGGCGGTGCTGCTGCAGTCATACCGCTGGCTGGCGGATTCGCGCGACGAGGCCACCGGCGAGCGGCTGGACGCGCTGGAAGATCCGTTCAAGTTGTATCGCTGTCACACCATCATGAACTGCACCCAGGCCTGTCCCAAGGGCCTGAACCCGGCCAAGGCCATCGGCGAGATCAAGAAGATGATGGTGGCCCGGCGCTGAGCCGGCCGCACCGCTGATCCGCTGGCCGGCGGGACGCGGACCGTCAGTCCAGGCTGATTTCGCCCTTGATCTCATGGTCCAGGCCAACCGCGCCGAGCCGCAACGTCATCTGCACCGGCAGGGTTTCGCCGCCGGCGAGCTTGCCACTGTCGAGCGCCTGACGGACGGCCATCTCAATCTCGCGCTGAGAGGTGACACCGACGACCTTGAGGAACTTGCGCACACTCATATTGAAGCGGTCTTCGTCCATGGCGGGTCTCCTGTTGGAGTGAGCACGGTCAACTCGCCAGTGTAGCGCCGCCGTCCGCGTCTTTACAGCACCCGCCCAGTAGCGCAGGGTGCCCGGCCGGCGATGGCGGGCCCGTGGCGCCAGTGACGGTTCGGGCGCCGGTACGATTTTCCAGCAACACACTGAGGTTCAATGTCCAGGCTGCCTCTGGCGGTGATCCCTGTTCTGGGCGGCCGCTTCTTCACCCAGCTCGCCTTTGGCCCAATCTTCACGCTGGTCATCGTCCGGCTGACCGATCTGGGTTTCGATGCGCGGGTCGCGGCGCTGGTCCAGACCTCATCCATGACCGGCCTCATCATCGGCTCGTTCTTCGCCTACCGGCTGATCAACCGGCTGCGCCATGTCCGCGCCTATGGCCTGTTCGCCGGCGCCGTGGGCGGCTGTGCGATCCTCTATTCGGCGCTGCCGCCACCAGTGCCGTGGTTCGCCATCGCCTTTGTCATGGGCGCGTCGAGCTTCGGCATCACGGTAGTAGTGGAGAGCTGGCTGCAGCATCTGGCAGGCAATGAGCGGCGCGGCCAGATCATGAGCTTCTACATGATCATCGGCCAGGCGGCGGGCGCCATCGGCCTGCTGGTGGTTGACTGGTTCGATGCCTTGACCGCCGCCCCGTTTCTGTTCTTCGCCGGTCTGATGATCATCTCACCCCTGCCCATGCTGGCGGCGCGACATCACATGCCGTCGGTGCGGCGGCCAAGACGCCTGTCCCTGGCGGCGCTGTATCGGGTGTCGCCGCTGGGCATTGTCGCCACCTTTGTCAGCGGCATCGTCATGGGCTCCCAGTTCGGCCTGTCGGCGGTCTTTGCCCTGTCGCGCGGCGACGGGTTCTTCGGCCCCGGCACCTATATGGCGGCGGTGCTGGTGGGCGGCATGGTGACCATGTACCCGGTCGGCTGGCTGTCGGACCGCATCGACCGGCGGCGAGTCATGCTGGGCGTGTTTGTAGCCCTGGCGGTGGCGGCGGTTGGCCTGACGCTGGCCGCCGATCAGCGCTGGTGGCTGCTGGTCATGGCCGCGGTGGTGGGCGGGCTGGCGGCGGCCACCTACCCGCTGGCGACCAGCTACGTCAACGACTTCCTGAGCGACGATCAGCGCGTGTCGGCCAATTCCGGCCTGATGCTGGCTTTTTCCATAGGCCTGCTGGCGGGGCCCCTGCCGGCCGCCCAGGTCATGGACATGGCCGGGCCGACCGGCCTCTACCACTACATCAGCGTCATTTCCGTACTGGCGGCGCTCTACACCCTGTGGCGCATGACCCGCCGCCCGGCGCCGCCGCGCCACGAGGCGGAGTTCATGCCGGCGGTGGTCACGCCACAGGCGCGTCCGTCGACCTATGGCCTGCCGGACCGGCCGCCAGCCGTGGCGACGGCGGATGAAAAACCGTTTGTTTCGGAGGCCGACAAGCGGTAGGGAGACAGCCATACGGCGTCCTTGCCGACGGCCGGTGGCCGGGCGGAGTGAAGGGCCGAATCGCAACCCTGATTCCGGTCGCGCGCCATGGCCCTGATTCCCGCTGCCACCATACCGGTGCTGACCTGCAACATGGTCCGCAGCCTGGCCTTTGCGCCGCTCAGCACGATCCTGGTGCTCAATCTGACCCTGCTCGGGTTCGGCCCGCGCCCGGTGGCGTTGCTGACCATGGCCGGGACGGCCGGGCTCATTGTCGGCAGCTTCTTCTGCCACGCCATCATCAACCGTTACCGGCACTCCAACGCCTACGCGTTGTTCGCCGGGGTGATGAGCGTCGGCGCCATCCTCTACTGGATGCTGCCGCCGGCGCTGGCCTGGTACATGATCGCCTTCGGTATCGGCATGGCGTCTTTCGGCTCCGTCGTAGTGATCGAAAGCTGGCTGCAGGCCCTGTCGACCAACGTCACCCGCGGCCGGGTCATGAGCCTGTACATGATCCTCGGCTCAATCGGATCAGTCGGCGGCAATCTGCTGGTGGATGTGTTCAAGCCGCAAACGGTGACGCCGTTCCTGTTCGCGGTGGTGCTGGTGACGGTGTCGTCGGTTCCCATGCTGATGAACCGGCGGCGCATGCCGCCGGCGGTGGCGCCGAAGCGCATGAGTCCGCTTGGCCTGCTGAAGGTGTCGCCGCTGGCCGGGGTCAGCGCCGTGGTCAGCGGCCTGATGCAGAACGCCATGTGGGGCCTGATGCCGGTCTTCGCCCTGTCGCGGGACAATCTTATCGGTGGCGTCGGCCTGTTCATGGCCTGCTTCATCACGGGCGGCGTCCTGGCGCAATATCCGGTGGGCCGCCTGTCGGACCTGACCAGCCGGCGCTGGGTGCTGTTCGCCACCTATGCGGCAACCGGCAGCTTCGCTCTGGTGACCATCGCTCTGGGCGGCTTGTCGGTGACTCTGTTGCTGGTCCTGGTGGCTCTGACCAGTGGCGCCAGCGCCACGGTCTATCCCCAGGCGGCGGCCTATCTCAACGACTATCTCGATGAGTCCCAGCGTATCGGCGCCAGCGCCGGGTTCCTTCTGCTGTGGTCGGTGGGGGCCATTCTCGGCCCGCTGGGCGCCAGCGAGATGATGGAGCTGGCCGGACCGGCAGGGCTGTTCTGGTTCGTCGCCGCGGTGGCCGCCTGCGGTGCGCTCTATACCCTGCACCGCCGCTCGGTCCGCAGCGCGCCGCCGATCAGCGAATCTCCCCTGGCGCCGACGCCGCAGATGGCCCCGGCCGGCGCCGCCAATATCGTCGAGCCGGTTGTGGAGGAAGCGCCGCCGGCGGCGGCCGGCGACGGGGCTGAGCCGCCACACGGCCTGGCGCCGCCGGTGACCCGAGGTTTGCCGCGGCACGACGAAACGGCGCCCTAGTTTCGTCCGGACTGGCCCGCCCTCTCTGGCCCGGCCCGGACTGGCGCGGCCCGACGCTTGCTGCCACGGCCGAATGGGTCTACCCATTCAGGCCTGTGCGCAACCGGGAGAGAGACCATGGCCCGCAGCAAAATCGCCCTTGTCGGCGCCGGCAATATCGGCGGCCAGCTTGCCCTGCTTGCCGGACTGCGTGAGCTGGGCGATGTGGTGCTGGTGGATGTGGCCGACGGTATTCCCCAGGGCAAGGCCCTGGATATTGCCCAGTCCAGCCCGGTGCTGGGCTTCGATGCGGCGATTGGCGGCCGCAGCGGCAAGCGGCCCACGACCTATGCGGCCCTCAAGGGCGCGGACGTGATCATCGTCACCGCCGGTGTGGCGCGGCGGCCGGGCATGAGCCGCGATGACCTGCTGGGCATCAATATGGGAGTGATGAAGGCGGTAGGCGCCGGTATCAAGCGCTATGCCAGGAACGCCTTTGTCATCTGCATCACGAATCCTCTGGATGTGATGGTGTGGGTTCTGCGCGAAGCCTGCGGTCTGCCACCGGCCCGCGTGGTGGGCATGGCCGGCGTACTGGACAGCGCGCGCTTTCGCTATTTTCTGGCAGAGGAAATGAAGGTCTCGGTCGAGGATGTCAGCGCCTTCGTTCTCGGCGGCCATGGCGATTCCATGGTGCCGCTGACCCGCTATGCCACGGTCGCCGGCGTACCCCTGACCGATCTGGTCAAGATGAAGTGGCTCAGCCAGAAACGGCTGGACGAGATCGTTCAGCGGACGCGCGACGGCGGGGCGGAGATCGTCAGTCTGCTGAAGACCGGCTCGGCCTACTTCGCCCCGGCCGCCGCGGCCATCGAGATGGCGGAATCCTATCTGCGTGACAAACGTCGGATTCTGCCCTGCGCTGTCTGGCTGACCGGCCAGTATGGCGTGCGCGACATGTATGTAGGCGTGCCGGTGGTCATCGGCGCCGGCGGCGCCGAGCGGGTGGTGGAAGTCCCCTTGCTGGCGGCGGAGAAAAGGGCTTTCAAAAGCTCGGTTGCCGCGGTGCGTGGCCTGATGCGCGCGGTCAAGGGCCTCGAGGCGCGCAAGACCTAGCGTCCAGCCGTCCGGCCGACCGCAACCGGTGGCCCTGCCGGACGGTGGTTCATGGTGACGGGTGTCCGGCTATCGCCGCTGTGCTAGGGTTTCCTTAACAATAAATGGTTAACACCAGAGTGGGTGGTGGCTGATTGCCGGGCTGAACCGGGACGAGAGCGGGGCTGTGGCCACGCCGGTCACGGTCCGGTCACGGTGCCGGGTTACGGGGTTCGGGGCCACGGCGTTCGGTGCCACGGGGCCAGATCACGAACACGGCCGGGTGTAGTGCCCGGATAGCAATACGGAGCAGGCATGAACGTTCACGAATACCAGGCCAAGGCGCTTCTTGGCGGCTACGGCATCGGCCTGCTGCAGGGAGCCGTCGCCACCGACGGCGCCGCCGCGCGACAGGCGGCGGAAGCCATGGGCGGTGCCGTGTGGGCGGTCAAGGCCCAGATCCATGCGGGCGGCCGCGGCAAGGCTGGCGGCATCAAGCTGGCCCGCTCTGTCGCTGAGGTGGCCAGTGTCACCGACAGCCTGATCGGCCAGACGCTCAAGACCCATCAGACCGGCGAGCACGGCCGGCCGGTGCGGCTGGTTTATGTGGAGCAGGGCTGTGACATCGCCCGCGAGCTCTATGTGGGTCTGCTGCTGGACCGTGCGACCAGCCGCGTCACCTTCATGGCGTCGACCGAAGGCGGCATGGACATCGAGCAGGTGGCTCATGACACCCCGGAGAAAATCCAGCGGCTGAGCATCGATCCGGCCGCCGGCTTCATGCCGTTTCAGGGCCGCCGTCTCGCTTTCGGGCTGGGACTGGAAGGCAAGCAGGTCGGCGCGGCGGTGAAGCTTTTCGCCAATCTCTACCGGGCGTTTGTCGAGCTGGATGCCTCCATCATCGAGATCAACCCGCTGGTGGTCACCGGCGACGGCGCGCTGATCGCCCTCGACGCCAAGACGAACTTCGACGACAACGCCCTGTTCCGCCACAAGGACGTGGCCGACCTGCGCGATCCGGAGGAAGAAGATCCGGCCGAGGTGGAAGCCAGCAAGCACGACCTGAACTATATCAAGCTGGACGGCTCCATCGGCTGCATGGTCAACGGCGCGGGCCTGGCCATGGCTACCATGGACATCATCAAGCTGTATGGCGGTGCGCCGGCCAACTTTCTTGATGTGGGCGGTGGCGCAACCACCGAGCGGGTCACCCAGGCGTTCAAGATTCTGTTAGCCGATGACGGTGTGCGCGGCATTCTGGTGAATATTTTCGGCGGCATCATGCGCTGCGATGTCATCGCCGAAGGAGTGGTGGCAGCGGCCCGCGAAGTGGACCTGGCGGTGCCGCTGGTGGTCCGCCTGGCCGGCACAAATGTGGACAAAGGGCAGAAGATCCTGGCCGAGTCGGGCCTGCCGATCATTAATGCCAGCGACCTGGACGACGCGGCGCGCAAGGCCGTGGCGGCGGTTGACGGGGAGACGGCCTGATGGCGGTTCTGATTAACGGTACAACACGGGTCATCTGCCAGGGCTTCACCGGCTCGCAGGGGACATTTCATTCCGAGCAGGCGATCGCCTATGGCACCCGCATGGTCGGCGGCGTGACGCCGGGCAAGGGTGGCAGCAGCCATCTGGACCTGCCGGTCTTCGATACAGTGGCCGAGGCGGTGGCCCGGACCGAGGCGACGGCCAGCGTGATCTATGTGCCGCCGCCCTTTGCCGCCGATGCAATTCTGGAGGCGGTGGACGCCCGCGTTGCGCTGATCGTGTGCATTACCGAGGGTATTCCGGTGATGGACATGGTCCGGGTGAAGCGGGTGCTGGCCGGTTCCGGCAGTCGCCTGATCGGTCCCAACTGTCCGGGCGTCATAACGCCGACGGGGCCGGACGGTGGCTGCAAAATCGGCATTATGCCGGGTCATATTCATAAACGCGGCCGGGTCGGCATTGTTTCACGATCCGGCACACTGACCTATGAGGCAGTGGCGCAGACCACCGCCGCCGGTCTCGGCCAGTCCACATGTATCGGTATCGGCGGCGATCCCGTCGCCGGCATGAACTTCATCGATGCGCTGGATCTTTTTCTCGGCGACCCTGAAACCGAAGGCATCGTCATGATCGGCGAGATCGGCGGCACGGCGGAGGAAGAGGCGGCGGCATTTCTGTCACGCAGCGCCGTCAAGAAGCCGGTGGTCGGCTTTATCGCCGGCCGCACAGCGCCGCCTGGCCGCCGCATGGGCCATGCGGGGGCGATTATCTCCGGTGGTCGCGGCGGCGCCGAGGAAAAGATCGAAGCCATGCGCCATGCGGGTATCGTTGTGGCGGAATCGCCCGCCGCCCTTGGCGGCACGATGCTTGAAGTCCTGGGCGGCCAGGGATAATCGGGCGGACCGGCGACGTCATGGCCCACAGCAGCGATGAAGCCACCATTCTGTCCGGCGTCAATGCCGAGTTCATCGCCGGACTCTATGCCCGCTGGCTGGATGATCCGGCCGGAGTGGACGATAGCTGGGCGGCGTTCTTCGCTGACCTGAAGGACGATTCCCATACTTTGCTGCGCGAACTCTCCGGCGCAAGCTGGACGCCTCCGCATATGGCGCAGTACCGGCCGGCCAATGGCGAGCTGGCAGCGCGCCCGTCCGCCACCGCGCCACCCCTGTCGCCGTCCGTTTCCGGTGTCATGGCGACGCCGCGCTCGTTTGCCGAAGCGCTGGCCAACCCCGAGATCAAGGCGGCGCTGGACCGCACCCTGGCCGCCATCTGGTTGATCCGCAGTTATCGCGTGCGCGGTCATCTGGAAGCCGATCTCGACCCGTTGCAGATGGCGGAACGCGAGGACCATCCGGACCTGCGCTATCAGACCTATGGACTGAGTGAAGCCGATCTCGACAAGCCAGTCTATCTGGCGGGCGTCATGGGGCTGGAGACGGCAACCCTGCGGCAGGTGCTGGAGGTTCTGCGCGAGACTTACTGCGGCACTATCGGTGTCGAGTACATGCACATTCAGGATCTGGACAAGCGGCGCTGGGTCGAGCAGCGGGCCGAAGCCAGCCGCAACAAGACCTACCTCAACGAGACTCAGAAACGCCGCGTCCTGGAGCGCCTGATCGAGGCCGAGACCTTTGAGCGCTTCCTTGACCGGAAATATGTGGGCACCAAGCGTTTCGGTCTTGACGGCGGCGAAGCCATGGTCGCTGGCCTGACCGCCATTCTGCGCGCCGGTACGGAGGTGGGCGTCGGCGAAGTGGTCATTGGCATGAGCCACCGTGGCCGGCTCAACGTCCTGGCCAATGTTCTGCACAAGCCTTATGAGCTGATATTCTCTGAGTTTCAGGGCGGCGCCCACTATGCCGGCGACGTCCAGGGTTCAGGCGACGTGAAGTATCACCTGGGCACCTCGACCGACCGTGAGTTTGACGGCAAGAAACTGCACATTTCGCTATCGGCCAATCCATCGCACCTGGAGGCGGTGGACCCGGTGGTGCTGGGCAAGGTGCGGGCTAAGCAGGCGCAGTGGAAAGACTCTGAGCGGGCCAAGGTCATGGGGATTGTCATTCATGGCGACGCGGCCTTCGCCGGTCAGGGCCTGGTGGCCGAAACTCTCGATCTGTCCGGTCTCAAGGGCTATGAGGTGGGCGGCACCATCCACTTCATCATCAACAACCAGATCGGCTTTACCACCGCGCCGAAGCAACAGCGGTCCTCACCTTATTGTTCGGACGTGGCGAAGGGTGTGCAGGCGCCGATTTTCCACGTCAATGGAGATGATCCGGAAGCGGTGGTGCACGTCTGCCGGATGGCGGTGGAATACCGTCAGCGCTTTGGCAGCGATGTGGTCATCGACATGTTCTGTTATCGCCGCCATGGCCACAATGAGGGCGATGAACCGACCTTTACGCAGCCGCTGATGTATAAGCAAATCGCCACGCACAAGCCGGTGACGAAAGTTTATGGTCAGCGGCTGGTGGCCGAAGGCCTGGTCGCCGAAAGCGATCTTGAGGGTCTTGTCTCCGCATTTGAGGACCGCCTCAACCAGGCCTTTGACGCCGCGGTAAACTACCGGCCCAACCGGGCGGACTGGCTGGAAGGCGCATGGTCCAAGATGAAGCCGCCGGCGGACGGGCCACGGCGCGGCCGCACCGGCGTTGACATCAGCGAATTGCGGGCCATTGGCCGCCAACTCACCACCCCGCCGCATCGGCTGAATGTTCACCGCAACATCCGCCGCCAGCTCGACGCCAAGCACCGGGCCATCGATGAAGGCGCGCCTATTGACTGGGCGTTGGGCGAGGCGCTGGCCTTCGGCACTCTGGTGCGAGAGGGCGTGACGGTCCGTCTGTCGGGTCAGGACAGCGGGCGCGGTACATTCAGCCACCGTCATTCGGTGCTGGTGGATCAGGAGACCGAAGAGAAATTCGTTCCTTTGAACAACCTGCAGGGCGCCACTGGCGTTTTCGAGGTGGTGGACAGCCCGCTGTCGGAGGCCGGCGTACTGGGGTTCGAGTACGGCTTCACCCTGGCCGACCCCGGCGCCCTGGTGCTGTGGGAGGCGCAGTTCGGCGATTTTGCCAATGGCGCTCAGGTCATCATTGACCAGTTCATCAGCGCCGGCGAAGCCAAGTGGCTGCGCATGAGCGGACTGGTGATGCTGCTTCCGCACGGCTATGAAGGCCAGGGGCCGGAGCATTCCTCAGCCCGACTGGAGCGCTTTCTGCAGTTGTGCGCCGAAGACAATATGCAGGTGGTCAACTGCACCACGCCGGCCAACTTCTTCCATGTGCTGCGGCGACAGATGCACCGTGACTTCCGCAAGCCGCTGATTGTCATGACGCCAAAGTCGCTATTGCGTCACCGCCGCGCCGTTTCCACACTCGACGACATGGGTCCGGACAGCACGTTTCATCGTGTTCTCTTCGGCGGAACATCCGAGGACACACCCGGCAACGAGAAAACCCGGCGCGTCGTGTTGTGCAGCGGCAAGGTCTATTATGATCTGCTGGCGGAACAGGAAAAACGTGAGACCGGGGACATTCTTATCCTGCGTCTGGAACAGCTCTATCCGTTCCCCGATGATGTGTTGCGTGACGTGTTTGCCAAGTGCAGCAAGGCAGAAATCATCTGGTGCCAGGAGGAGCCACGCAACATGGGCGCCTGGACATTCGTTGCCCCGTTGATCGAGGAGACGGCGCTGGCGGTCGATCACACTATGCCCCGGCCACGTTATGTGGGTCGTGCCGCCGCCGCCGCACCGGCCACCGGCCTGCTGTCACGCCATAACAAGGAGCAGGCCACGCTGGTCAGCGAGGCCCTGTCATGAGTGAGGCCCTGTCATGAGTGCCCATCGTCTGGTTCGTGACCTCCATTCCTCCAGCCACACAAGGGAGACGGCATCATGACCGTCGACATCAAGGTTCCCGCCCTCGGTGAATCGGTGACCGAGGCGACCATTGCCAAGTGGCTCAAGGCAGTTGGCGACGCGGTCGGCCAGGACGAACCCCTGGTGGAGCTGGAAACCGACAAGGTGACGGTGGAAGTGCCGGCGGCGCAGGCTGGCGTTCTGCAGGAGATTGTCGCCGACGAGGGAACGACAGTGGAGGTCGGCAGCCTGCTGGGGCGGCTTGGCGACGGGGCGGCGTCCGCCGCAGCGGGCGATAGCAAACCGGCCGGGGCCGTGCCCAATGGCGATGCCAGCGTTGCGCCGACCCGGAGCAAACCGGCGGCAGCGGCGACGGATGGGGCAAAGGACCGTCCGGCGGAAGCCAAAGCGGCGCAGCCCGCCGCGCCGTCCGGCTCACCGGCAGATCTGCCACTGGCGCCGTCGGTCCGCCGGCTGATCGACGAGCATCACCTGGACCCCGCGACCATTACCGCCAGCGGCAAGGACGGTCGTCTGACCAAGGGCGACGTGCTGACTTATCTGGAGACGGCGAAGGCCGGCAGCAAGGCGCCGGATACGGAAAAGACGGCCGGGCCCGCTGCCGGCGTATCCGCCCCACCGGCCGCCCCATCGGCCCAAGCCCGCGCACCGGCCACGTCGGCCCGGCCGGCCGCCGAGCGCGAAGAGCGGGTGCCCATGACCCGCCTGCGCAAACGCGTCGCCGAACGCCTGAAGGAAGCGCAGAACACCGCCGCCATGTTGTCCACCTTTAACGAGGCGGACATGTCAGCGGTGATGGCCATGCGCGCGCGCTTCCGCGACAGCTTTGAGAAGCGCCACGGCGTGCGCCTTGGCTTCATGAGCATTTTCGTGAAAGCGGCGGTGGAGGCTCTGCGCGAGCTGCCGGCGGTCAATGCCGAGATTGACGGCGAGGACATCGTCTACAAGAACCACTATGACATTGGTGTTGCGGTTTCCACCGACAATGGCCTGGTGGTGCCGGTGCTGCGCGATGCCGACCAGATGAGCTTCGCCGATATCGAAAAGACCATCGGCGACTATGCCCGCCGCGCCCGCGATGGAAAGCTGAAGCTGGACGAGCTGTCCGGCGGCACCTTCACCATCACCAATGGCGGCGTCTTCGGTTCGCTGCTGAGTACGCCTATCCTCAATCCGCCGCAGTCGGGCATTCTTGGCATGCACAAGATCCAGGAGCGGCCGATCGTCGTCGATGGCCAGGTGGTGGTCCGGCCGATGATGTATCTGGCGATGAGCTATGACCACCGCATTGTCGATGGCCGGGAGGCGGTGACCTTCCTGGTGCGCATCAAGGACATGATCGAAGACCCGGAGCGCCTGCTGATCGCCATGTAAGGTCAGACGGGCCACGGGGCTCAACATTCCGGCAGCGGGGACCATCCCTGTGCCGTCGCCGGCGAAAGGACGTGACATGGCGCAGTCCCACGATCTGGTCATTATCGGCGGCGGGCCGGGCGGCTATGTCTGTGCCATTCGTGCCGCCCAGCTGGGGCTGGACGTCGCCTGTGTTGAGAAGACGCCGAACCTTGGCGGCGTTTGCCTCAATGTAGGCTGCATCCCGTCCAAGGCCTTGCTTCATTCCTCGCGCCTCTATGCGGAGATCCGTGACGGCTTGTCCGAGCACGGTATCACCGCCACGGCGAAGCTGGACCTCGCTGCCATGATGGCGCGCAAGGAGCGGGTGGTGGACAGCCTGGCGCGCGGTGTCGAGGGCCTGTTCAAGAAGAACAAGGTGACGCGCTATGACGGGGTCGCCCATCTGGCCGGCAAGGGTCGGGTGGCCATCGAGGGCGGGCCGACCCTGCAGGCGGACAGCATCGCTATCGCCACGGGCTCGACGCCGGTGGCGCTGCCCGGTCTGGCGTTCGACGAGAAACGCATCCTGTCGTCCACCGGCGCGCTTTCCCTGGAAAAAGTGCCGAAGCATCTGGCGGTGATCGGCGGCGGTTATATCGGTCTGGAGATGGGATCCGTATGGCGCCGGCTTGGCGCCCAGGTGACGGTCATCGAAATGCTGGATGGGATTCTACCGGGTATGGACCGTGAGGTGGCGAGGGTCATGCGCCGGGCTCTCGAAAAGCAGGGTGTGACCTTCCGGCTGGCGACCCGCGTGAGTGAGGCGAAGGCGGGGCGCGGCGGCCTGCGCCTGTCGCTGGCGGCGGCCGGTGACGGCGGCACAGGGGCGAAGGCGGACGGGCCGGACACGCTGGCAGTGGATGGCGTACTGGTGGCCGTGGGCCGCAAGCCGGTCAGCGATGGCCTTGGGCTGGAGGCGGCTGGCGTGGAAACCGATGGGCGCGGTTTCATTACGGTCAGTGACGGCTTTCGCACGTCAGCCGACGATGTCTATGCCATTGGCGACGTTATCGGTGGACCCATGCTGGCGCACAAGGCCGAGGAGGAAGGGGTGGCACTGGCCGAACGGCTGGCCGGTCTGCCCGGCCATGTGAACTACGCCACCGTGCCGGGCGTGGTTTACACCCACCCCGAGGCGGCCACCGTCGGTCGCAGCGAAGAGGCCCTGAAAGAGGCAGGCATCGCCTATACTGTAGGGAAGTTTCCCTTCACCGCATCGAGTCGTGCCCGTGCGGTCGGCGAGAGCGAGGGGCTGGTCAAGATTCTGGCCGATGCGAAGAGTGATCGCATCCTCGGCTGTCACATCGTCGGTCCCGATGCCGGCACCCTGATACACGAGGCGGTCATGGCCATGGAGTTCGACGGTAGCGCCGAGGACGTGGCGCGTGCCTTCCACGCCCACCCGACGCTGAACGAGTCGGTGAAGGAAGCCGCTCTCGCCGTGGCCGGGCGGGCCATTCACATCTGAGCCGCCGGGCCGTGGCCCGCCAGCGACGCAACGGCGCACGGGAGCGGGCGACACGCCTGCGCATCCGACGCATGTCGCAGTTGCGCTATGTGTCGACAGTGGCGGCGGCCTGGGGCTTTCTGTTGCTGGGCGTGGCCGGGCTGGTGCTGCCGATCCTGCAAGGGGTGTTCTTCCTGCTGGTGGGGCTGGCCCTGCTGGCCACAGTGTCGCCACGCGCCGCCCGCTGGCAGGAACGCCTGCGGCACCGCTATCCCAGCCTGTCCGGGCGTATGGACAAGGCGATCGACCAGGCCACCCATACGGCCCGGCGCATTGGGCGGCGCTTCAACGGCCTGACCGAGCGGGGTGCTGTCGACCGCAAAGCGGGCGACGGATCGTGAGTCTGTACGCGGCCGGTCGTCGGTGGCGTCGGATGGCACGCCGCCTACGCCTGCTGTCGCACGGACTTGGCTTCGACATCCGGGGATGGCCGGTGGGGGCCGCCGGGTGGGCCGAACTGGTGGACCAGTTGCGGCGGGCGCGTGTGACACTGGTGATCGATGGCGGGGCCAACACCGGCCAGTATGCGGCGACGTTGCGGCGCGCTGGCTATGATGGCCGGATTCTCTCGGTCGAGCCGTTGCCGACAGCCCATGCGGTGCTGTGCCGTCGCGCCGCCGGTGACCGGCTATGGGACGTGGCGCCGCCGCTGGCGCTGGGGTCTGGCGCTGGCGACAGCACGTTGTATGTGTCGGCGGAATCGGACATGAGCTCATTGCTGGCGCAGCGGTCGGATTTCGCCCGCCGTTCGCCGAGCAGCGCCGTAGAGCGGCAGGAGCGTGTGGCGGTGACCACCCTGGCCCATGAGTGGGAGCGCTGGGTCAGGCCCGGCGAACGGGTATTCGTCAAGCTGGACGTGCAGGGCGGCGAGGCGGCGGCGCTGGACGGGGCGGCGGCCGTCATGGAGCGGATCGCCGGCTGGCAGATAGAGTTATCCCTAACGCCGCTTTATGAGGGTGAGGCGCCGTGGCGTCAGATCGCCGACCATCTGGCGGCGGCCGGCTTTCGCCTGTGCCAGGTGATCCCCGGCTATTATGATCGTCGTCTGGGCCGCATGGTGCAGTTCGACGGCGTCTTCTTCAGGACGGCCAGTGATGCAGGCGGTGCCCACACGGCTGGCACGGCCATGGATGGCGCCGCCACCTAGTGGGCCGGGATGGCCACCGCCGCCGCGGTTTTCACGACCCGGCGCGGGCCGACGGATGCGTCTTGCGGTAGATTTCCAGAAGCTTGCCGGTGTCGAGCGCGGTGTAGCGCTGGGTGGTGGAGAGCGAAGCGTGGCCCAGCAGCTCCTGAATAGTGCGCAGGTCGCCGCCCGATGCCAGCAGGTGAGTGGCGAAGCTGTGGCGCAGGGCGTGAGGAGTGGCGTTGCCGGGTAGGCCCAGGTCCGAGCGCAGGGACCGCATGAGTTTTTGAATAACGGCGGCCTGCAGCCGGTGGCCACGCAGGCCCACAAAGAGCGGTCCATCGGGCGGCAGCGGCCACGGACACTGCCGCAGATAGTGCGCCACCGCCTCGGCCACCACCGGCAGGACCGGCACCAGGCGATCCTTGCCGCCCTTGCCGGTGACCGCAAGACTGTCGCCAAGCGGCGCGATCCGTCGCGCCAGGCCCAGTGCTTCGCCAATGCGCAGGCCACAGCCATAGAGCAGAAGCAACACCGCCTGATCCCGGGCATCGACCCATGGTGGCGTGTCGCCCTGGCTGGCCGCTGTCCCTGGATTGCCGGCCAGGGCCGTGACCCGCACCGCTTCCGTGGGTGACAGGGCGCGCGGCAGGCTTTCACGGCGCCTGGGGGTGCGGATGGCGGCCAGCGCGTCCAGCCGCGCACGGCTATTGCGGCTGAGCCAGCGAGCCAGGCTCTTGAGGCTGGACAGGGCCCGGCCATTGGCGGCGTGGCTGGTGTTGCGGCCGACGCGCCAGGCCAGCCAGGCACGGATATCGCCGGGGGTGAGGCCGCTCAACCGGTCGAGGGTTGGCGTCTCGCCATGATGGTCGGTGAGAAACTCCAGACACTGCGCCACATCCCGCTGATAGGCGTCGAGGGTGGCGGGACTCATGCGGCGCTCGTGGGTCAGCCAGTCACACCAGCCGCCAAGCGCCTGGCTCAGCTCCGGGTCGGGCGCGGCGCGGTTCAGACGATCCCGCGCAGCCATGCCATGAGACCGCGTTCGATCAGACCGGCGAGAAAACGCAGGAGGTCAGAGCCCTGATCGGGAGCAAACAGGCCGGCCCGTCGCGACCCCAGGGCAAGAACACCGGCCGGCGTTGTGGGGCCAAGCGTAAGACGGAGCACGGCCCGCGAACGGACCAGGCCGGCCAGTTCACCGAACAGCGCTTCATCGCCGGCTTTGTCGGCCAGGAGTTGAATGTCCTGACCGGGCCCGAGAATCCGGTCAACCGATCCGGGGGCCAGCAGACGCAGGGCGCCGCCGTCCGGACCGCTGCTATTGGCGCCGATGGCGCTGGCAAGACGGCGGGCGTCTCCTTCTATGCACAGTGTCGCCGTATCGAGACCCAGGTGATGGGGCAGATCAGTGGCGATCATGTCGAGAAACTGATGCAGGCTGGCGGCGCCAATCAGGCTGCGGGCGGCAGCCTGCACGCGGGCCTGCGCCTTCAGGTTGGCCCGGCTGGTGGCCAGCAGGCGGCTGCGCTGGCTGCGTAGTCGCTGGATCTCATCACTCTGGCGGGCGAGACGCATGGTCTGCAGGTCGGCCACATTGCCGTCATCAGGCCAGCGGTCGAGCGGCAACACCTGCCGCAGCAGGTCGGCCAGGCGATCACCATGACGGGCCAGCGCCTCCGGGTGCGCCGCCAGCCAGGTGACAACCCAGGCCTCTTCCTCTTCCGCCGTCGCGCTGGCCGGCAGGCTGGCATGGGGGTCAGGCTTGATGGCCATGACGGTCAGGCGTGCCGGCGCGGCGTATTCGCCGCATCCGGCAGGATGATCTGACCGGCCGTGTTGCAGGCGACGGAACGCACAGCCCTGACTTCATCAATCGACATACTGTCCATAAAGACCTTCATCCACAGCTCCGAAAACAGCGCCGCAAACATTTGGGCCGGCCAAAGGCCTGCGACCGGCTTCTCTTGCAGCAATGCGCCGGCGGAGCAATCTGGACCTGCCGCGCAACGCCGATAGAGTGTAGGCCATGCCCGCCAAACGCGCCAGCACAGCAGCGGATGATCCGCCGGTGACCGATGCGCCGCCGATCGTTGCGACGCAGCGCGTTCATGTGTTGTTACCGTTGCCGCTGGGTGGGACATACGTCTATCGCGCCGAGCAGGAGGTGACAGCCGGCGCTTTCGTTCTGGTGCCGCTTGGCCGACGCCAGGTGGTCGGTGTCGTCTGGGATGGGCCGTGCGGCGATTCCGGAGATGCGGCCATCGCCGAGTCACGGTTGCGCGATGTTGCGGCTGTGCTGGATGCACCGGCCATGCCCGTGGCCATGCGGCGTTTCGTTGAGTGGGTAGCGGCCTACACCGTACAAGCTCCCGGCGCGGTGCTACGGATGGCCATGAGCGTGCCGGCCGCCTTGACACCGGCGCTGCCGGTGCGGGCCTATGGTCGCAGCCGCAAGGCGGCCAATGTGCGTTTGACGCCCGCCCGCCAGCGGGTGCTGGACCTGCTGGCCGACGGGCCGCCGCGCACCGCCAGCGACATCGCCCGCGAGGCCGGCGTCAGTGCCGGCGTGGTCAAGGGTCTGGCCACGGCCGGTATCCTGCACGAGGTGGCGCTGCCGGCCCGCCGGTCTTTGCCACCGCCGGACCCGGACAGTGCCGGTCCCGACCTCAGCGCCGATCAGGCCGCCGCCGCCGCCGCATTGGTGGCCGCGTGTCAGACGGACGCCGGCTATTCGGTCACGCTGCTTGACGGGGTTACCGGCAGCGGCAAGACGGAAGTCTATTTCGAGGCGGTGGCTGAGGCGTTGCGCCGCGGTCGCCAGGTGCTGGTGCTGTTGCCGGAGATTGCGTTGACGGCCCAGTGGTTCGCCCGTTTCGAGGCGCGATTCGGCGGCGCCGCCGTAGCCTGGCACTCTGATCTTGGTCAGGCCGGCCGGCGTCACGCCTGGCGCGCGGTGGCCATGGGCGAGGCACGGGTTGTCGCCGGCGCCAGGTCCGCCCTGTTCCTGCCGCTGGCGGAGCTGGGTCTGATCGTCGTCGACGAGGAACATGATGCTGCCTTCAAACAGGGCGACGGCGTTGCCTATCACGCCCGGGACATGGCCGTGGTGCGCGGCCATATCGAAGGCATTCCGGTCATCCTGGCCAGCGCCACCCCGTCACTGGAGAGCCTGACAAACGTGCAGCGCGGTCGCTATGGCCATCTGGTCCTGCCGGATCGCCACGGCGGGGCGGCCGTACCGGCCGTTGAGGTGATTGATCTGCGGCGAACGCCGCCGCCGCGCGGTCGCTGGATCGCGCCGCCGATGGAGGCGGCGCTGACGGCGACACTGGCGCAGGGCGAGCAGGTCCTGCTGTTCCTCAATCGTCGCGGCTATGCGCCACTGACCCTGTGCCGCGGCTGTGGCCACCGGCTGGCCTGCCCGCACTGCTCGGCCTGGCTGGTGGAGCATCGCCTGGCCGGCATCCTGCAATGCCACCATTGCGGCCATACGGCTGATCGGCCGACGGTCTGCCCGGCGTGTGGTGCAGAGGATAATTTCGCCGCCTGCGGCCCCGGCGTCGAACGGCTGGCGGAGGAGGCAGCGCGTCTGGCGCCCACCGCCCGTATCGCGGTGATGGCCAGCGACACATTGTCGGGACCGGCCGCCGCCGAAAGTCTCATTGCCCAGGTGGCGGCCCATGAGGTGGATCTGCTGATCGGCACCCAGCTTGTGGCCAAGGGTCATCACTTCCCTTTGCTCACCCTGGTCGGTGTCGTCGATGCCGACCTGGGCCTGGCCGGCGGTGACCTCCGGGCGGCGGAACGGTCGTGGCAGTTGCTGCATCAGGTGGCCGGCCGGGCCGGCCGGGCCGAACGGCCAGGACGCGTCTTCCTGCAGACCTATATGCCGGAGCATCCGGTGATGGCGGCGCTGGCGGCCGGCGATCGCGACCGCTTCCTGGCGGCGGAGGCGGCCATTCGTCGTGAGCAGGGCTGGCCGCCGTTCAGCCGCCTGGCGGCCCTGATCATCTCCGGTCGCGATTTGCAGCAGGTGACCGCGGTGGCGGCGACGCTGGCCCGCCGCGCGCCTGACGGGCTGACGGTGATGGGACCGGCGCCGGCGCCGCTGGCTCTGCTGCGTGGCCGTCATCGTCACCGTCTGCTGGTGCGGGCGTCCCGCAGCACGGACCTTTCCGCCGTGCTCGCCCGCTGGACGGGGGCAGTGCGTCTGCCGGCAGCGGTGCGCCTGCAGATAGATATGGATCCCTACAGCTTTGTCTGACCGGCCCGGCACCATGCGAGGCCGGCGCGTGGGAGCCGGTTTGATCGGGCCCGGGCGCGGACTGTGGCGAACCCCGGGCGGCGCCCGGTAAGGCGTCGGCAGCGAGGATCGGAGGCCGGGCTTGGTTGCGGCCCGGGCAACCTCGTGCTAGACAGCCGAATGCCGGCCGGGACCCTGTTCCGGCTCCGGCGGGGATAAGTTTTTCCTCGTGATATCAATAGTTTGAGGCCTCCCGTGGGGAGGCGGCGGAGGCCCACCCTTGGCAGCGGGAAGCAGCGGGACGAGCGGACTGGCCCGTCGCTATGCGGCGGCCCTGTATGGCCTGGCCGAGGACGGAGGGGCGCTGGACACTGTCGCCGCCGATCTGTCGGCGCTGGCCCAGGCCCTGCGCAGTCATGACGACCTGCGCCATCTGGTGCGCAGTCCGCTGTTCGGCCGGGCCGAGCAGGAACGGGCGCTGGACCGGGTGCTGGCGGATGCCGGGGCCGATCCCCTGACCCGCCGCTTTGCCGCCGTTGTGGCCCGCCATCGCCGGCTGTTCGCCCTGGGCGACATCATTGCCGCCTTTCTCGCCGAGCTGGCCCGCCGCCGCGGTGAGGTGCAGGCCGAAGTGGTCAGCGCCCGCGATCTGGACGATGACGAAGTTCGGGCGCTGGATGCAGCGTTGCGTCGCGCTCTGGGCGAACGAATTGGTATGACGCGACGGGTGGAGCCGGAGATTCTCGGCGGCCTCGTCATTCGCATCGGCTCACGCATGATCGACAGTTCACTGAAATCGAAGCTGGAGCGTCTGCGCCATCGCCTGCGCAGCAGTCGCCAGACCGCCTGAGACCGCGCCGCCAGGCGCGCACCGTTGTGATTCAAGAGACGTCGCCCGAAAACGGGCGTCGCCAGAGAAAGGGTAGAGGGCAGAGCCATGGATATTCGTGCCGCAGAAATTTCGGCCATCCTGCGCCAGGAGATCGCCAGTTTTGACACCGGAGCCGATGTTTCCGAGGTCGGCACGGTGCTCAGCGTCGGTGACGGCGTTGCCCGCGTCTATGGTCTGGATCAGGTGCAGGCCGGCGAGCTGGTGGAGTTTCCGGGTGGCATTCGCGGTATGGCGCTGAACCTGGAAGTGGACAATGTGGGCGTCGTTATTTTCGGCATCGACCGGGGCATCAAGGAAGGCGACACGGTCAAGCGGACCGGCGCCATTGTGGATACGGGCGTTGGCAAGGCTTTGCTGGGCCGGGTGGTTGACGGTTTGGGCAACCCCATCGACGGCAAGGGTGATGTGGCGTTCAGCGAACGCCGCCGGGTGGACGTCAAGGCCCCGGGCATCATCCCCCGACGCAGTGTGCACGAGCCGGTGCAAACGGGCCTCAAGGCCATCGACAGCCTGGTGCCGGTCGGCCGCGGCCAGCGGGAACTGATCATCGGCGACCGCCAGACCGGCAAGACAGCGGTGGCCATTGACGCCATCATCAACCAACGCACCGCCAACGCCGGCGGAGACGAATCGAAGAAGCTCTATTGCATCTACTGCTCGGTCGGTCAGAAGCGTTCCACCGTGGCGCAGACGGTCAAGACGCTGCAGGACTTCGGCGCCTTCGACTACACCATCGTGGTGGCCGCCACCGCGTCCGACCCGGCGCCCATGCAGTTCCTGGCGCCCTATACGGCGACGGCCATGGGTGAGTACTTCCGCGACAACGGGATGCACGCCCTGATCATCTATGACGATCTGTCAAAGCAGGCCACGGCCTATCGCCAGATGAGCCTGTTGCTGCGTCGGCCACCGGGACGCGAAGCCTATCCGGGTGACGTGTTCTATCTGCACTCGCGGCTGCTGGAGCGGGCGGCGAAGATGAACGACGAGAATGGCGGCGGCTCGCTGACCGCGCTGCCGATCATCGAAACCCAGGCGGGTGACGTGTCGGCCTATATTCCCACCAACGTCATCTCCATCACCGATGGTCAGATTTTCCTGGAGACGGAGCTGTTCTATCAGGGCATCCGGCCGGCCATTAATGTTGGCATTTCAGTCAGCCGGGTGGGCTCCGCGGCGCAGATCAAGGCCATGAAGCAAGTGGCCGGGCGCATCAAGCTGGAGCTGGCGCAGTATCGCGAAATGGCGTCCTTCGCCCAGTTTGCCTCCGACCTGGATGCCGCTACCCGTCGACAGCTCGACCGTGGCGCCCGTCTGACGGAATTGCTGAAACAGGCGCAGTATTCGCCCATGCCGGTGGAGGAGCAGGTGGTATCCATCTTCCTCGGTGTGCGTGGCCACCTGGATAATGTGCCGGTGGACGATGTGAGCCGTTTCGAACAGGCCTTTCTCGATCAGGTGCGCGACAAGGGCAAGGATATCCTTACGTCCATACGGTCGTCCGGTGAACTGACGGATGAAACGGAGAAGTCGCTGGCCGAGATGGCCGGTGCCTTCGCCCGGTCATTCGCCTGATCGCCGCAGAACCAGCGCTGAACCCGCCTATCCTCTGACCGAACGCCAGACCGCCCATGGCCAATCTCAAGATACTGCGCCGACGCATCCAGAGTGTGCGTTCGACTCAGAAAATCACCTCCGCCATGAAGATGGTGGCGGCGAGCAAGCTGCGGCGTGCCCAGGAACAGGCGGAAGCGGCGCGTCCCTATGCCGAACGCATGGAACGCATGGTCGGGGCGCTGGCCGCCAGCACGCGCGGTCGCGAAGGGGTATCGCCGCTGCTGTCCGGCACCGGGCGGGACCAGGTTCATCTGCTGATCCCGATCACCGCCGATCGCGGCCTGTGCGGCAGCTTCAACAGCGCCATTATCCGCGCCACCCAGCGTGATATTCGCCGCCTGGAAGCCGAGGGCAAGACGGTCAAGCTGCTGTGTGTCGGTCGCAAGGCGCGCGACGCCCTGCGCCGCGACCATGGCGACAAGATCGTTGAGACCTTTCAGGACCTGCAGCGTCCGGCGCTCGATTTCGCGAAGGCCGATGGCGTGGCGCAGCGCATCATGGAACTGTTCGAAGAAGGCGCCTTTGACGTGGCGAGCGTGGTCTATAACCGGTTCCGCTCCGCCATCAGCCAGATCGTCACCCACCAGCAGTTGATTCCGTTCACCCCACCGGAGGCGGAAGAGAGCGACGACACCGCGGACGGCAGCGAGGGTGGCGCGCAGACCGCGTCCGGTGCGGTGTATGAGTTTGAGCCGGCGGAGGAAGATATCCTGGCCGCCCTTCTGCCCGACAATATGGCGGTTCAGGTCTATCGCGGACTGCTGGAAAGCGCCGCCAGCGAACACGGCGCACGCATGACGGCAATGGACAATGCGACTCGCAATGCCGGCGAGATGATCGACCGGCTGGCGCTGGTCTATAACCGGACCCGGCAGGCCGCCATTACAACCGAACTTATCGAGATCATTTCCGGCGCGGAAGCCATCTAGGCCCGCGGCGAGACACGGAGGAAGACTGACATGGCACGGAACCTCGTTGGCCGCGTGAGCCAGGTGACAGGCGCGGTGGTTGACGTCCAGTTCGAAGGCGACTTGCCGGCGATTCTGAACGCCCTTCAAGTGCAGAACCAGGGCCAGACCCTGGTTCTTGAGGTGGCGCAGCATCTGGGTGAAAAGACCGTGCGGACCATCGCCATGGACGCCACCGAAGGCCTGGTGCGCGGTCAGGAAGTGGTGGATACGGGCGACGCCATCACCGTGCCGGTCGGGCCGGAGATGCTGGGCCGCATCGTCAACGTCATTGGCCAGCCGATCGATGAACGAGGGGCCATTGAGACCAAGACCCGCATGCCGATTCACCGTGAGGCGCCGCCGCTGGTGGATCAGTCCACGGAGGTCGAAATCCTGGTGACCGGCATCAAGGTTGTTGATCTGCTGGCGCCCTATGCCCGCGGCGGCAAGGTCGGCCTGTTTGGTGGCGCCGGTGTCGGCAAGACCGTGCTGATCCAGGAGCTTATCAACAATGTAGCCCGCGCCCATGGCGGCTATTCCGTCTTCGCCGGGGTCGGCGAGCGGACCCGCGAGGGCAATGATCTCTACCATGAGATGATCGAATCGGGCGTCATCAAGCTGGACAGCGACGAGTCCAAGGCGGCCCTGGTCTATGGCCAGATGAATGAGCCGCCGGGCGCGCGTGCGCGGGTCGGTCTGACCGGCCTGACGCTGGCCGAGTATTTCCGTGACGAGGAGGGGCAGGATGTCCTGTTCTTCGTCGACAATATCTTCCGCTTCACCCAGGCGGGCTCCGAGGTTTCGGCTCTGCTGGGGCGCATCCCGTCGGCTGTTGGTTATCAGCCGACACTGGGTACCGACATGGGTGCGCTGCAGGAACGGATCACCACCACCAACAAGGGGTCCATCACCTCGGTGCAGGCGATCTATGTGCCGGCCGACGATCTGACCGACCCGGCGCCGGCCACGTCATTCTCTCACCTGGATGCCACCACGGTGCTCAGCCGCCAGATCGCAGAGCTTGGCATTTACCCGGCGGTGGACCCGCTGGACTCCACCTCGCGTATTCTCGACCCGCGGGTGGTGGGTGAGGAGCATTATCAGGTGGCCAGAGAGGTGCAGCGCGTTCTGCAGACCTATAAGAATCTGCAGGACATCATCGCCATTCTCGGTATGGACGAGCTTTCGGAAGAAGACCGGCTGACGGTAGCGCGGGCGCGCAAGATACAGCGCTTCCTGTCGCAGCCCTTCTTCGTTGCCGAGGTGTTTACCGGATCGCCGGGCAAGCTGGTGGCGCTGGAGGATACGATCCGCGGCTTCAAGGGCCTGGTGGCCGGCGAGTATGACGATATGCCGGAGGGCGCCTTTTACATGGTGGGCACCATCGAAGAGGCCGTCGACAAGGCGCGCCAGATGGCGGCTGACGCGGCCTAGAGCCGGATGACGCGGAACGCCTGCCTGGCGCAGGCGAGAGCAGGACAGAGATAATGGCCGATACATTCACCTTCGAACTGGTGTCGCCTGACCGGTTGTTGTTGTCGGAACAGGTGGAGATGGTGGTGGTGCCCGGCGAGGAGGGGGATTTTGGCGTCCTGCCGGGCCATGCGCCGGTGATTTCCGCCATGCGTCCGGGCCTGATCGCGGTCTATGACGGCGGCCAGGTCAGCCGTCGGCTGTTTGTCTCCGGCGGATTCGCCGAGGTGTCGGACAATCGGTTGACGGTTCTGGCCCAGGAAGCCGATTCACTGGAAGACCTGGATCGCGGCGTTATCGAGCAGCGCCTGAAAGAGTTGCGCGAGGATCTGGCGGACAGCACGGACGAGCGCGAGATGCGCGCCGCCACCGCCGCCATCGCCGCCGCTGAGGCCCGCCTGGCGGTGCTCGATTCCGCCACCTAGGCGGCGTTCCGGGAATGTCTTCCCGATAGCCCTCTGGGGTCGCGGCCCCGTTCAGCCGTTGTGCCGGAGCGGACTCCAAATCTGCGGCCACCCGGCCTATACTTCGGGCGTTCCCTGTTTATCCTGGCGAACACAGGCCGGGGGTCAAAGCGACGGGGTGTGGCGATGAAGGGCTGGAGTCTGGAGGACATTCGCTGGGACCGGTTCGACCCTCTGCGGGTGAATCCGGAAGTCCTGCGCATCGTCAAGGCGGCCGCCAATGTGGAGCACAACGGCGCCGACTATGGCCGCTATCTGTGCAATGTGTTTCACGATGATCCTGCGTTTCAGCAGGCGGCGCTGACCTGGGCCCATGAAGAGGTGCAGCACGGCCGGGCGCTTGCTCGCTGGGCCGGGCTGGCCGACCCCGATTTTGATTTCGATACCTGTTTTCAGCGCTTCCGCGACGGCTTCAGCCTGACGCTTGACGCAACCGAGTCCATTCGCGGCTCGCGCGCGGCGGAGCTGCTGTCACGCTGCATCGTTGAGGTGGGGACCAGCTCGTACTACTCCGCGCTGGCTGAAGCCAGCGATGAGCCGGTCTTGAGGGAGATATGCCAGAATATCGCGGCTGACGAACTGCGCCACTACAAGCTGTTCTACAGCCATCTGCGGCGCTATCTGAAGCAGGAGAAGATCAGCCGTCTGCGGCGCTTTATGGTGGCGGCGCGGCGCATCACCGAAACCGAGGATGACGAACTGGCCTATGCCTACTATGCCGCCAATGGCGGCGACGCGCCCTATTCCCGCCGGCGCTGGAGCAAGGCCTATCTCAACCGGGCGGCGCGTCTGTATCGGCCGCGCCATGTGGAGCGCGGCGTCGCCATGGCGCTCAAAGCGGCAGGGTTCCAGCCCTGGGGTCGGCTCAACCGGCCCCTGGCCCGGATGGCCTATTGGATGATGCGGCGCAAGGCGCGACATGGGCCGGGCGCCGCGGGCGATGACTACATCATGGGTATGCGAGTCGCCTGAACCGGCCGGGCGTCACCCGGATCTGGCTGGCGTATGGTTGTGTCAGGCCGGTCGGACGAGTCGTCCGAGTTCGGCCAGGACGCGGCGATAGGCGCCTCGCTTGAAGGAAACCACCAGTCCCGGCAGGCGGGCCGGCGCTACCCAGCGCCAGGTACGGAACTCCGCCGCATGGCCATCGGCATCAAGGTCCACGTCCTTGTCTTCGCCAAGAAAGCGCATGGCGAACCAGATCTGCTCCTGACCACGAAAGCGCCCCTGCCAGGCGGTTTGCGACAGACCTTCCGGCAGGTCATAACGAATCCACCCAGTCTGACCGACGATTTCCGCCAGATCAGGCGGTACGCCCGTTTCTTCATTGAGTTCCCGACAGGCCGCTGCCGCCGCTTCCTCGCCGTCGTCAATGCCACCCTGCGGCATCTGCCATGCGCTGCCGGTCATGTCGTGGCGCTGGCCGACGAAGACCAGGCCGGCCCGGTTGAACAGCAGGATACCGACGCCGCGACGATAGGGCCGCGCCACGTCCAGGCGTCGCTTCGGCGCGTCGGTCATGGTGTGTCAGTCATGGTGCGGGCGCCGCGCTGGCCACCTCGGGGTTCTCCAGCATGGTGCTGACCGGCGCCAGGACAAAGCCCTTGGCTTCCAGTGTTGGCAGCCACAGAGCCAGCCGCTCCAGAGTGACCGGGAAGTGCAGCCCAACCGCAACCGCCTGGCCGGTGCGCGCGGCGATCTGTTCGATCTCCGCCAGTTGAGCGTCGATAGCGTCGCGGGTCGCCTGATGGTCAATGTTACGGTCGTTGACCACATAGGGCAGACCGATGACGCGAGAGACCTGGCCGACGGCGCTGTCGGCGGCGGCACGGCTGTCAACAAACAGAAGACCGCGAACGCGCACCTCGTCCAGGACCGGACGCAGGGAATCCGGCGTCGTCGTAAAGCGTGATCCCATATGGTTGATCACGCCCACATAGCCCGATACCCGGCTCAGAAGCCATTGCAGGCGCGCCCGGTTCTCGTCGGCGGGAAGACCGGTCAGCAGGGTGTTGGGGCCGGGGTCCTGCACCGGATAGCCGACGGGTTCCATGGGCAGGTTGAGCAGGGTCTCGTGGCCTGCCGCACGGGCCCGGGCCAGCCAGGTGTCCAGATCATCGGCATAGGGTGAGAAAGCCAGAGTCACCCCGGCCGGCAGGTTCTGGATAGCCGTTTCGGTAGCGGCGCGGGACAGGCCAAGCCAACTGACGATGACCGCAATGCGCGGTCGTCGCTCGCTGGGGTCGAAGGGTCTGGCATAGGCGCGCCATGGGGTGCGCCCGTCATCGCCGATTCGGGGCAGCGGGCCGGTCGGGCCGGGCTCCGTCAGGGCCGGGTCCGGCGGCGCCGGCCGATCCGCCCCGACCGCCGGCGCCGCCGTGGGGGCGGTCGGAGCGGGCTCAACCGCCGGCGCGGCGGAGGCGACCTCCACCGTGGCCGGGTCTGTCGTCTTTTCGGGGTCTGCGCCGGCCGCCGCCGCTGTGGCCTCTGTTATTGTGGACGAAGCGGACGGGGCCGGGTCCTGGCTCGTCGATTGACCCGCCGCGTCGCCACCTTCCGCTGTGCCGGCGGCGGTGGTGGCGGTGGCGGCCGGTGCGGCGGCGGCAAGCCCGTCGGTCTGGTCCGCTTGAGTCGATGTTGGCTGTGCGGTGCCCGGCGATTCGGACGGGCCAGCCGGAACCTGTGGCACCGGTGGTGGCAGGGTCAGGCTGATCGCAGGGGCGGTGTAGTCAGCCGGCGACACGACGGCCGGTCCGCCGGTGCCGGGCGCCGAGGCCAGGCTCAGCCAGGCCAGCAGGCCGCCCAACCCGACAATGACGGCCAGCGTCGCCAGAGCCAGACCCAGCCCCGGACGCCGGGGTGCGGTCGCCTGCGGTGTGCCGGCGCGGGCCATGGGTGGCTTCAGGCGCCTGACGGGTGCCGGCCGTGCCGGCGGTCAGTCGGCCTGGACGCGGGCACTGTAGAGCGAGATGCCACGGACCAGCTCTACCGCGCGCACCAACTGATTGTCGTCGGGCGGGGCATCCGCCGCCGCACCGGACCCGTCCTCGCCATCGCTTAAGCCGTCATTGTTGAGCGATCCGTGCAGGTCGGATTCGCGAGTCAGGCGACGTGGCGACTCGCTTGCCTCGAAGGTGCCGCGCGGGACGAAGATGTCGGGCACGATGCCGGTCTGCTGAATCGACCGGCCCGACGGCGTGTAGTATTTGGCCGTGGTCAGCCGCATGGCCCCGTCATTGCTAAGCGGCATGATCGACTGGACCGATCCCTTGCCAAACGATGTGGTGCCCATGATCACCGCCCGGCGGTGGTCCTGCAGGGCGCCGGCGACGATCTCTGAGGCGGAGGCGGACCCGCCATCAATCAGTACGACCAGGGGCAGGCCACCGGACAGGTCGCCGGGGCTGGCGTTGAACCGTACTCCGTCGGCCGGATCGCGTTGCCGAGTGGAGACGATTTCACCCTGCTCCAGAAAGGCGTCACTGACGCCGACCGCCTGATCCAGCAGTCCGCCCGGATTGCGCCGCAGGTCAAGGACAATACCGGCAAGCTCGTCGCCGGCCTCGCGCTGGAACTGGCGCATGGCGGCCTCAACGCCCGGTACGGTCTGATCGGTGAAGCTGTTGATCGCAATGTAGCCGACATCGCCAAAGAGGCGGTGGCTGGTGGACGGCACGGTAATGATGGCGCGGGTAATGGTCACGTCAAACGGCTCCGTGCCCTCGCGGACGACTGTCAGCACGATGTCGGAGCCGACCGGTCCGCGCATCAGGTCGACGGCATCTTCAAGGGTGAGGCCGCGCACCGGCGCGCCGTCGATGTGGGTGATCAAATCGTTGGGCTCTATGCCGACCGCTTCCGCCGGCGTGCCGCGCATGGGAGAGACTACCCGTACCAGACCGTCTTCCATCTGCACCTGGATGCCGAGGCCGCCGAACTCGCCGCGGGTATCTACCTGCATATCGCGGAACGTCTCGGGGTCCATATAGCCCGAATGCGGGTCGAGCGAGGTGAGCATGCCGCTGATGGCCGCTTCGATAAGTTCCTCGTCGCTGATGTCTTCCACATACTGTGTGCGGATGCGCTCGAACACGTCGCCGAACAGGCTGAGAAGCTGGTAAGTGTCGGGATTATCCTGACTTTGGGCGCGGGGGCCGCCGGTGCCGACCAGCAATAGAATGGCGACGAAAGCAGCGGAAATGGCGTAGCGCATCAGCCCTGTCCTTCTTGCGGTGTGACGGTCGCGGCCAGCCAGGGCAAGGGGTCCACCGGCTCGCCATTATGGCGCAGTTCTACATACAGGCTTGGCCCGCCCACCGATAGCGGGGCCATGGCGCCCACCGGTTCGCCGGCGGCGACCCATTGCCCCACGGCGCCATCAATCCGGGACAGGCCGGCAAGCAGACTATGGTATCCGTCGCCGTGCTCGATGATCAATAATTGCCCGTAACTACGAAAAGGCCCGGCAAAGACTATGGTGCCGGAATAGGGCGAAACCACGGTCGCCGCCGGCGAGGCGGCGAGTGTTAGGCCGCGTGAAACGCCGCCATTGATGTCGCTGTCACCGAAACGTGTATGAATGGTACCGGTCACCGGCACGAAAAGACGGCCGCGCGCTCCGGCAATCGGCGGGAAAACAGGCGCGGAGGTGAGCCCTGCCGCCGCCGTATCGGGCCGGGTGACAATCGCCGGCGGGGTGAGGGCTGTGGCGGCGTCCAGCAACTGCCGCAGGCTGGTGGCCTGCTCGGCCAGTTCGGCCAGACGGCGGGAGGTGTCGCGGCGCTCCGCCTCGGTCTGGTTGAGGGCGGCGCGGCGCTCACTCACCAGCCCTTGCAGGGTGTTGCGTTCGGTTTGCAGGGCGGCGCCGGCCACGGCCAGGCTGGCGCGGCTGGCGGCCAGGTCCTGGCGCAGGGTGGCCATCCGGTCAAGATCCCGGCGCAACGCATCGGCGCGGGCATCCACCTGGCGGAGCAGGGCAGCAAGAACGATGGCACCGCGCACCATCTGGCGGGCACCTGCATCCCTGTGGATTCCCCCATCGCCGCCGCCGGGCGTTTTGCCGGCAACCGTCAGTGGCTGGGCCAGTAGTGCGGCTGGCGGCACCAGGGCCACACGCTGCAGCGCGGCGAGTGTCGCCGCCAGTTCCCCGCGACGGCTGAGCAGACCGGCGGCGGTCTCCTGCCGCGCCTGATCAAGGACCTCGATTTCGGCGCTCAGGCTGGCGACCCTGGTCTCGTGCTGCTGGATGGCACGGGCGGCGACGATCATCTGCGCGCGCAGGTCTTCAATCGCCGCGGCCTGCCGCGCCGCTTCGTCAGCCAGCGCATCCGCTTCCGCCTGCTCCTGCTCGATGGCCCTCTCCACATCCTCTAATTGCGTCTGGCCGGACTGGGCGCGGCCGTCGCCGGCGGCAAGCGTCATCAGCGCCAGGACCAGGACCATGGCCGCCCCCGCGCGCAGTAAGATTGTGGCGCAGGACTGTTTCATCGGGTCAGCACGGATAGGGTCACAACGCAGGACTCAATCGTCGGAGCCGTCGGCCAGGCGGGGGTCGTCGTCGGCATTGACCGCGGCCGAGGACGGCGCCGCTGGTGTGGTGTGCTGAGCGCTGTCGGCGGGTGGGTCCGATTCCCACAATCGCTCCAGATCGTAATAGGCACGCACCTCCGGACGAAAGAGATGAATGACCACGTCACCGGCGTCGATCAGAACCCAGTCGCCCTGGCGCAGCCCCTCCACCGCCAGCCCGCGCAACCCGGCCGCCTTCAGCTTCTGGCTTAGATGATCGGCCATGGCCGCCACATGGCGCAGGGCGCGGCCACTGGCGATAATCATGTAGTCAGCGAAACCACTGCGGCTACGCATGTCGACCAGCCTGACATCGATAGCCTGATCGTCGTCGAGGATGGCCAGAACCAGGTCACGCACAGCCTCCGGTGCGGGAGGAACGGCTTTGCGCGACGGCCTTCTGGCGGGTCTGGCGGTAGCGGTCATGAGGCGATCATCCAGGCGTGTCCTCCAGTAATGGATGGGGGGTGATGGGTGGGGTGATGGATGGCAAGGCGCAGGGGCGGTGTTGAACGGACAGCGCCACAGGGCAACGGTGAAGGCAACAGCCGAATGGCGGCAGCTCGCATTATTCGGCCACCGCGCCGGGCGCGGCGGCGGCCCGTATGGCGCTGGCCGAGGCCGGGTTGGGGCGGACCGCAAGAAAGATCCACGCCGGCGGCCGGCGGCCGGCAAGGCTGGCCGCCTGGCCGCCCGCCAGGCGCCACGGCGCCAGCCGCCGCGCCACGGGACCGCACAGCGCAGGCAGGGTGTGGCCCGGTCGGGCGAAGACGGCGATAGCGGTGGTCCGCACCAGATGGCGCCAGCGGCGCCAGCGCGGCAATTGAGTCAGATTGTCAGCCCCCATGAGCCAGACAAAGCGGCAATCGGGATAGCGCCGCCTGAGCGCGGCGAGCGTATCCACGGTAAAGCGCGTACGGAAAGTCATTTCCAGGTCGCTGACCCGGATACGACGATCACCAGCCATCTGTTGCGCCGCGGCCAGCCGCTGGTTGAAGGGGGCCATGCCGGCCATGGGCTTTAGCGGGTTCTGCGGCGACACCAGCCACCACACCTCGTCGAGGGCGAGACGGCGCAGTGCCTCGACGCTGATATGGCGATGGCCGTCATGGGCTGGATTGAAGCTGCCGCCCAGGAGGCCGATGCGGCGGCGGCCACGGGTTCGTCCGGTACGCGGCAGGCAGGGTCCCGCGGCGGCCGGGCGGGAGCGGCGGCCAGGGATCCGGGTCAGGGGCGCACCTGGCCGCTGCCGCGCACCACATACTTATAGCTGGTGAGCTGTTCAGCCCCCACCGGCCCGCGTGCGTGCAGCTTGTCCGTCGAAATGCCTATTTCCGCCCCCATGCCGAATTCGCCGCCGTCGGCAAACTGAGTCGAGGCGTTGACCAGAAGGATACCGCTGTCGATGCCAGTGACGAAGGCCTCGGCGGCGGCCGGATCTTCGGTGACGATGGATTCGGTGTGGTGTGATGACCAGCGATTGATATGGGCGATGGCGCCGGCAACGCCGTCAACCACCCGCACCGCCAGAATGGCGTCGAGATATTCCGTCTGCCAGTCCGTCTCGCTCGCCGGTGTGACGCGGCTGTCCATGCGCTGCACGGTCTCGTCGCCGCGAATGGCACAGCCGGCGGCGATCAAGTCGTCGAGAATGGGAGTCAAATGGGTGTCGACACCGCGCCGGTCCACCAGCAGGGTTTCGGCCGCACCGCAGATGCCGGTGCGGCGCATCTTGGAATTGACGACGATGGCCCGCGCCTTCGCCAGATCGGCGGCGCCGTCCACATAGACATGGCAATTGCCATCCAGATGCTTGATGACCGGAACGCGACTCTCGGCGACGATGCGTTCGATCAGGCCACGGCCGCCGCGGGGGATCACCACATCGATGACGCCGGCCATGGCCAGCAGCGCACCGACGGCGGCGCGGTCGGCGGTGGCCACCAACTGGATGGCCGCCTCGGGCAGGCCCACCTGGCGCAGACCCTCGGCGAGGCAGGCGTGGATGGCGGCGGACGACAGACGGCTTTCGCTGCCGCCGCGCAGGATCACTGCGTTGCCGGATTTGAGACACAGGCCGCCGGCATCGGCGGTGACGTTGGGCCGCGACTCATAAATCACCGCAATAACGCCGAGCGGCACCGAAACACGGGCGATGTCGAGACCATTGGGGCGGGTCCAGCGGGCCAGTTCGCGGCCTACGGGATCGGCCTGTTCGGCTATGCCCTCCAGCGCGACGGCGATGGCCTCAACCCTGGCGGGATTGAGTTCCAGCCGATCGAGCAAGGCGGCGGACAGGCCGGAGTCACGAGCCGCCGCCATGTCCTTGTGATTGGCGGCGAGGATGTCGCTGGCCTGCCGGCGTACGGCCGCCGCCGCCTGACGCAGGGCCTGGTCACGGGTGGTGCCGGGTGTGCCGGCAAGGACCTGCGCGGCGGCGCGCGCGGCCGCCCCCATGGCCGTCATCATGGACGGTATATCGCTAGTGTCCGCCGGCCGGGCGTGGCCGGACCGGGCCAGAACGTCGCTCACAACAGCACCAGATCGTCGCGATGAATCATTTCGTCACGGCCATGATAGCCCAGGATGGCCGCGATCTCATGGCTTTTATGACCGGCAATGGCGGCGGCATCGGCTCGCCCATAGGCAATGAGGCCGCGCGCCGTCTCGCTGCCGTCGGGGCCCAGAACGCGTACGGCGTCGCCCCGCTCAAAGCGGCCGCTGACCGCGGTGACGCCGGCCGGTAGCAGGCTGCGGCCAGCCAACAGCGCCTTGAGCGCGCCGGCATCCACCTGCAGCGACCCGGTGGGCTTGAGGGAGCCGGCGATCCAGCTCTTGCGGGCCGAGCGCGGAGTCTGTGACGGCAGGAACCAGGTGGCGCGACCGCCGGCGGTGAGCGCCGCCAGGGGATGACGTGCGCGGCCATCGGCAATGACCATGCGGCAGCCCGCCGCCATGGCGATGCCAGCGGCGGCGAGCTTGGTCACCATGCCGCCGGAGCTATAGCCGGCGGGCGCGGGTGCGGCCATCGCCTCCAGCTCCGGCGTCAGGGCGCTGACCACCGGCACATGGCTGGCGGCGGCGTCGCGGCGCGGATCGGCGGTGTAGAGCCCGTCTATGTCCGACAGCAGGATACAGGTGTCGGCGGCCATCATCTCGGCAACGCGCGCGGCCAGCCGGTCATTGTCACCGAAGCGGATTTCCTCCGTGGCCACGGTGTCGTTTTCGTTGATCACCGGTATGGCGCCAAGCCGCAACAGGGTGGCGATGGTCGAGCGGGCGTTGAGATAGCGCCGCCGGTTCTCGCTGTCATCCAGCGTCAGGAGAACCTGGGCGACGGTCAGGTCGTGCTTGGCCAGCGCTGCCTGCCAGGCATGGGCAAGGCGGATCTGACCGGTGGCAGCGGCGGCTTGCTTCTCCTCCAGCTTGAGCCGGCGGTCCAGGTCCAGCTTGAGGTGGCGGCGGCCGATGGCGATGGCGCCGGACGAGACAATCAGAACCTCCTGGCCGCGACCGCGGGCGGCGGCGATGTCTTCAGCCAGTGCCTCCAGCCAGGCGCTGCGCACCGCCCCGCTCGCCTCGTCGGTCAGCAGGGCGGAGCCGATCTTGATGACCAGGCGACGGGCACTGGCCAGATCGGTGCGCGCGGTGGCGCGGGCCTTTTTCGCGGCGGGCCCGGTCATGGCCGCCGCCGGCGTTTGTCGACCGGCAGTGGTGACCAGGCGACGGCAGCGGTCTCGTCAGTCATATCAGAGGCGGCGGCGGTGTTCTGGTCCAGCACGTCCGGGTCCAGCACGTCCGGGTCTGCCGCGACGGCGCTGTCGCCGATGTCACCATAGGTGTCGTCACGGGCAGCGGCAGCGGCTGCGGCGCGCGCGGCGGCGACCGGTTCGGCAATGGCGCGCAGCACATCGTCGAGGCCGCGTCGCGCGGCCGACGACAGGAGATGGACAGGCCGGCCGGCGGCGGCGGCGAGCGCCGCCTGCTTTTCCCGGATGTGGGACTCTTCCACCACATCGCAGCGCGACAGAGCCAGCACCTCCGGCTTGTCGGCAAGACCCGCGCCATAGTGTTCCAGCTCGCCGCGCACGGTGCGCCAGGCGGCGACGCAATCGTCAGCCGCTGCATCCACCAGGTGGAGCAGAGCGCCGCAACGCTCCACATGGCCGAGGAAGCGCGTGCCGAGGCCGCGACCCTCCGCCGCCCCTTCGATGAGACCCGGCAGATCGGCCAGCACCATGGTCATTTCGCCCACCGCCGCCACGCCCAGATGGGGATGGAGGGTGGTAAAGGGGTAGTTGGCGATCTTCGGATGGGCGTGGGTGACGGTGGCCAGGAAGGTGGACTTGCCGGCATTGGGCAGGCCGATAAGGCCGGCATCGGCGATCAGCTTGAGGCGCAGCCAGACCCACAGCTCCTGCGAGTCGCCGCCGGGGGTGGCGCGACGCGGCGCCTGGTTGGTTGACGATTTGAAATGCTGGTTGCCAAGCCCGCCCTTGCCGCCGGCCAGCAGCCGCACGGTCTGGCCGACGTGGGTGAGGTCGGCCAGGATCCGCTCGCGCTCTTCATCCAGAATCTGGGTGCCGACCGGCACCTGCAGCACCAGGTCCTGGCCGCTGCGGCCGCTGCGCTGGCTGCCCTTGCCGTCCTCGCCACGTTCCGCCCGGAAGTGTTGACGATAGCGATAGTCGATCAGGGTATTGAGGCCGCCAACCGCCTGCAGGATGACGGAGCCGCCACGGCCGCCGTCGCCGCCGTCGGGGCCGCCGAACTCCACATACTTCTCACGTCGGAAGCCGACACAGCCATTGCCGCCGCCACCGCTGCGCAGAAAGATTTTGGCTTCGTCGAGGAACTTCATGCGCTCATGTCCGGCGGAAGGGGCCCCGGGGGAACCCCGGGAAGGACGCGGGTGGGGACGGGGTGGTCGAGGTAGCGGGCGGTGGGTTCAGCAATGAGGCGATGGCGGGACGAAGCAAGGCCGCGCGATCCGGGCGCCATAACGAAAAAAGGGGGAATGGCTGACCATCCCCCCTTTTGCGGCTGGCGCAATGGAGGGTGGCCTATGCGGGCGGCACCACGGAAACGAACATGCGGCTGCCGGAGCGGCGGAAGGCAACCGCGCCGTCGGCCTTGGCGAACAGGGTGTGATCGCGGCCCATGCCCACATTGACGCCGGGATGCACTTTGGTGCCGCGCTGGCGGATGATGATGTTGCCGGCGATGACGGCCTCGCCGCCGAACTTCTTGACGCCGAGACGACGACCGGCGCTGTCGCGACCGTTGCGTGAGCTACCGGCGGATTTCTTGTGGGCCATGGCTGTGGGCTCCCTAGGCGGCGCCGCCCTTGGCGACGATGTCAGTAATGCGCAGGACCGTCACCTGCTGACGGTGGCCGCGTTTGCGGCGATGGTTCTGCCGCCGCTGCTTCTTGAAGACGATGATCTTGTCGTTGCGGTCCTGCTCCAGCACCGTCGCCTTGACCGACGCCCCGGCAAGGACCGGTGCGCCGAGCCGGGGTGCGGCGCCGTCGCCGCCAACCATCAGCACATCGTCCAGGGTGAGCGTTGCTCCGGCCTCTCCGGCCAGGCGCTCCACCCGGATAACGTCGCCGGGGGCGATGCGGTACTGTTTGCCGCCGGTGCGGATGACTGCGTACATCCTGAACCTCTGATGAGCGGTGGCCCCTTTGACGAACACGGGGGTCACGAAAACAGGCCAAAAACCCGCCCGGCCGAGGCCGGCGGGAGAGGGGCGGACTATAGCCGCCCGGCCGGCCCTGTCAATTGCCCGGTGGGGCCGCAACCGGGCGCGGCAGCGGCCGGGGCGGATGGCGGGCCCGGGCGGGGGCCAGGCAGAGGAAAGGTGAGGCCAGGCGCGGCCGTCGGCCAGATGGCGGACCAACGGCCTTGCCAGTGGGGGCGTGCGCTGATTAAGTGCCGCCGCACCGCCGATCCGGCCCAGGGCTCCGGCCCCCGCCCGGGCGGCGGCACCCCGGCGGAGGGGTGCCAGAGTGGTCGAATGGGGCGGTCTCGAAAACCGTTGTGCCCTATGGGCACCGTGGGTTCGAATCCCACCCCCTCCGCCATTAAGTCCTTTTCTTCGTTCATTCTACAAAAGAGAGTCGAACCGGCGGGACGGTTGCCCACATTCTGCGGGGCTTCAAGCCCGCGCCTGCGACGAACCGAACCGGAGACATCCGGCATTCGGGTATTTTCGTTCTCTGATCGCCGATTCTCTCTACAGGCGGTTCAGTCGGTTCGGGTTCCTATATCTGAGATTGTCACAGATTTGGACTGCTTGTGCGTTGTTGACACTTTGATTAGGACGATTATGAAATTCTACGAGACGATCATTGGACGTCTGACATGTGTCAGGAGTGGACGTTGCCGCTTGACCGGTGTTGCTGGCAGAGACCACGACTCTACGGCCGAGAAATCCCTCCATCAGACTCAATCAAGTCGCCGCATTTGGCGACCACATACTCGAACTCGGCACTAGCTTGGCTGATGATGCCGCCTAGCCGAAATGTCACGAAATTTGTCGGATTCTCAATTGCCGTGATTAGTGGACCTCCGCTAATGCCACCGAGATCGTAGTGCGTTGGCATTGAAGGGACGCTCGCTCCGTCCACCTCGAAATCCCTTTCAACTCTCCAAGTAATTTGGTCAGCAGAGACCGTTCTTGCGATGCCTAGGGCGGTGAAGAGGCCAAAGTTCACGTTCAAGGGCTGACATACGTTGCGCTCTTGGCCGGGGAAGCCACCCAGCATGATGCCGCAGCCTTCCTGCGGGCGCATGGGAGGCCACAACGAGATCGGAGCCACCGCGTGACCAATTCGAGTCGTGACGCTCTGATCGAGTGCAAAGGTGGCGAGATCTAGAGCGTCGTTGATTTGGATGAGCCGTTCCGTGAGATCATCGATTATCGCGTCGCCAAGCTGCAACCGGATCGCTCCATCGGCCGCCGCTGTTTCGTATCCTCGTATGACGTGCGCGGCAGTGATACCTAGCAGCATCTGAGGCGTCTCGACAAAGGTCACCGTTCCATTGGAGACTATTTTTTGCTCCGCCGTGTCCACTCGCCACCAATAGAGCGGCACGCAGCAGCCCTGGATGAATTGGCGACACGTGTCACCATAGGCGCCGGCTATTAGTTCCCGTGCGCCATCTTCATCAATGGGGTGGTCAGTAGGTAGCGTGGTCCCAGACGGCATATCAATATCCTAGCATATGGAGTGTGATCGACGTGGACTCGAACCAAGAGCTGTGAGGACTGCCGCCTACACCTATGAACACTGGGCGCTAGCCTTGAATTCAGTTCTATAGAGTGCCCGCTCAGGGTCAAACGCGGGCAATGGGATCATACTGGACTAGCGTGATCTGCAAATTTACTTCTTTGTCTGATGGTGCAACCATCATTATTATTGCATATTGCTAACGGTTGTTGTGTTCCGGACCAATGCATTTCCTGCACTTTAGAAAGCATCAATCGAATTGAAGTAATGCTGTCTGTGCCGGCCAACTCAGCGGCAGATCGGTACGCTTGGTCAGTATCTCGACAGTGAGGTGCGTGGGCTGGATGCCGGTGAGGATCGCTTCGACGATCCTCGGCGCGAGGAACGCCAGTGGTATCATCCGCATGACATAGCGGTCGCTGACGCCGTCTTTTTCGGAAATCTCACCGAGGGACCGGGCGCGACCAGACACGAGATCGTCGAACCACCTGTGAGCCCGGGCGATTGCCTTGATCAATGCCGGGTCAGGTGTTGTAGCGGCATCGCTATTGCCTTCAAGAACAAGCTTCATCTCCACGCCGCGACGCCTGATCCGCGTTGGCACTGCATGGCGAACGACCATGTCTCGTTCGTTCGAGATCGGGGAAAGATTCAGGCTGAAGGCCAGCCGGTCGGGCGCGAGGTCGACACGTTCGACCAAGTCTAGGTGGTTACCCTTCCATCGCGCGGTCGCATCGAGCAGCCCCGAGATCCGGTTCGCCGCCATTCCGCTGTCCCGTGCGGCCCGCGTCAGGGCTGCCTGATCGGCGAGCAGACCCCGGACGGATTCCGCCACGATCCGCTCGATCTCGCGGGCGGGCAGTCGCCAACTGCTTTGGTCCCTGCTCTCGGCGACCGTCCCGTCAATCAGCCGCTTGGACACGTAATAGCGATAGCGTCTGCCCGATTTGATGGCATGGCTCGGCGTCAGCGGCGTGCCTGTTTCGTCGAACAACTTTCCCATGAGCGGGCTGGAATCGGTGGAGCGGGCAGTCGATGATGTTGTACGGGTGTTGCCGGCCAGCATCGCCTGCACCGCCTCCCAGGTCTCAGTGTCGATGATTGGCTGATGCTGGCCGTCATAGACCTTCCCCTTGTGGGCGATACGGCCGGCGTAGAGTGGGTTGCCCAGCATCTTGTAGATGTGGCCGCGGCTGAGTGGCCGGCCACCGCACATCCGTCCGCCCGTGCCGCCGCGGCGCTTGGTGGTCAGGCCCAGCCGGTCGGCCTCTTCCTTCACACGCCGCACGTTGCCATGCTCGAGATAGAGCCGGAACACGGTGCGCACCGTCTCGGCCTCCGTCTCGTTGATGGTGAGCGTGCGCCCGTCGGGCTCGTAGCCGAGGGGCACGAAGCCGCCCATCCACATGCCCTTGGCCTTTGAGGCGGCGATCTTGTCGCGGATGCGCTCGCCCGTCACCTCGCGCTCGAACTGGGCGAATGACAGCAGCATGTTGAGGGTCAGTCGGCCCATGGAGGTGGTGGTATTGAACTGTTGGGTGACCGAGACGAATGAGACGCTGTGGGCGTCGAACACATCGACGATTCGGGCGAAATCAGAGAGAGATCGGGTCAGGCGGTCCACCTTGTAGACGACCACGGTATCGATCCTGCGGGCCCGGATGTCAGTGAGCAGCTGCTGCAGACCAGGTCGCTCCATGGTACCGCCGGAGACCCCGCCATCGTCGTAACCTGTGGGAACGGGTTTCCAGCCTTCGCCCGCCTGGCTCCTGATATAGGCCGCGCAGGCCTCGCGCTGGGCGTCCAGGGAGTTGAAGTCCTGCTCCAGCCCCTCTTCGGAGGAC